>CADCWP010000245.1 GCA_902806425.1 uncultured Truepera sp. | reverse complement strand
AACTCGAGTTGTGACACCACCTAAGTCGGGCTTTACGGTGGGCGGCGCGGTCTCAACGACCTGGATAGGGGTAGCGCCGAGTTCAGCACGCCACGACGCGGAATCCGAGGAAATATCGACGGTTAATCCTCGCGTCCACGTGCGGAGAAGCGCGGGTGCCGCCAGATGTACCAGCACTGCCATTTGGTCGTGCTTGCCTGCTGGCAGCTCGACTGACTGGCGACTGCTGTAAGTTCGCGCCGCCCAATCCCAGCGTTCAACGTGCTCGTGAACGCTGGGTTTTCGGCGGTTATCCAGGCGCTGACTCGAGGCCAGCGGCGTCAGCGACAGCCACACGAGTCCGTTACTACTGCCGCGACCCCTGGGCGGGCACCAGCTCAACGCGGAGGATGCGGTCGTCACCAGCCCTGGAGTCGGCTCCACCGAGCGTGGCTTGGTCGGTGTTCGAAGTCGTGACCCAGAGCGCGCCTGGAGTTACGTCGATTTAGTGGATACCAGCACGCTTGACGTAGCGTGAGGAAGAGGTATCCAGATGCCCAGAAGCCGTCCCCCATACCCACCCGAGTTTAGAGCTGAGGCCGTTAGGCTCTACCACACGAGCGGGAAGAGCCTGCAAGAGGTTGCTGTCGACCTCGGTACGACCGCCAACTCGCTAAGAGAGTGGGTGCGGCGTGCCGAGGTCGAAAAAGGCAGCCAAGAAGGTCTCACTCAGGACGAGCGGGCAGAGCTAAGCCGCTTGCGCCGTGAGGTCCGCATTCTGAAAGAAGAGCGGGAGACCCTCCGAAAAGCGACCGCCTTCTTCGCCAGGGAATCCGACCGGACAAGGTAGACGTGTTCCGGCTCGTGGAGCGAGAGAAGGCAAAATATCGTGTTACACGGATGTGCCGAGTGCTGGGCGTTTCCCCTAGCGGCTACTATGCGTGGCTCCGTCGTAGTCCCTCGCAGCGAGTGCAGCAAGATGCCGAGTTGCTCGAACGTATCAAGCTCATCCACGCCAAAAGCCGCGGCATCTACGGCGCTCCCCGCATCCATGCCGAGCTGCGCCGCCAGCACCAGACCTGCTGCTCACGTAAACGCGTCGCTCGCCTGATGCGCGAAGCGGGGCTGGTAGGTGTACATCGCAGGCGCAAGTGGGGCAGCACGCGGCGTGATCCCGCTCGTCCTAGCTACAGCGACCTGGTACAGCGCAGCTTTACCCCCAGCACCCCTGACCGCCTGTGGGTCGCCGACATCACGCAGCACAAAACCGGCGAAGGCTGGCTCTATCTGGCGGTCGTCATCGACGCCTACTCCCGTAAGGTCGTGGGCTGGTCGATGGCTGAGCATCTGCGGGCCAAGCTTGTCATTAAGGCGCTCGAGATGGCGGTGTGGAACCGGCGACCCTCCCCGGGCTTGGTCCACCACTCCGATCACGGCTCTCAGGGTGGATTCAAGCGGTCGTCGCAGCGGCTCGAGCAAGCGGGCGTCCTGGGGTCGATGGGCAGCGTAGGCGACGCGCTAGATAACGCTGTGGCCGAGAGTTTTTTCGCCACCTTACAGGTCGAATTACTAGATCGGCGGTGGTGGTCCACACGTCGAGAACTCACTACTGCCATCTTCGAGTACACCGAGGTCTTCTTCAACCGCCAGCGTCTGCACTCCACACTCGGCTATCTCAGCCCAACCGAGTACGAGGAGGTGTATGCTCTCCAGCAGGCGGCCTGACCGCCAAGTCCTAACCCTTCCACTAAATCGGCTCAACCCCAATGTTGCGAGCGGTAAGGCACCAAGCGGGGTTTCAAGTTCGATGAGGCGTCCTCCCGCCCTTTCGACAAACCTGACCACAGCACCGACGAGTGGCTGGGTGTCACTAAGAAAGCGGCCCTCCCCGAGCGGAAAAAGCGTCACGCTGAAGCGGACCCCCTGAGCGCCGGACTCGAGCCTCAGCGTATGGCCCTGGCCGACCCGCACAATCAGTTCGATGTCAACGTCAAGGGCGTGTTCTTCACCGTCCAGAAGCTTCAAGGCTTGCTAAACGACGGGGCGAGTGTCGTCCTCAACGCCTCTGCCGTACACGAGAAAGGTTCGCCGATGGGCAGCGTGTACTTCGCCACCAAGGCGGCGGTGCGCTCGTTCGCACGCAGCCTCGCTGCGGAACTGGCACCACGTAAGGTCCGCGTTAACGTCATGAGCCCCGGCTTCGTCTTCACGGATTTCCAGGCCAAGATGGGGCTGCCGCCGGAAGCGCTCGACGCCTTTGCTGCTTCTATCAGGCAAGCGTCTCCTTTGGGCCGTGAGGGCAAGCCGCACGAAATCGCGCACGCGGTAGTGTTCCTAGCGAGCGACGAGGCGTCTTTCGTGACTGGTGAAGATCTTGTAGTAGATGGCGGATACATGCACGTCTGAGGGAACATGCAGACAACGTCCCTTCTCGCGCTTAGCCTGCGCAACACCCTTAGCTCCGGTCA
>CADCWP010000244.1:301-24902 GCA_902806425.1 uncultured Truepera sp. | reverse complement strand
TCAGCTCCTGCGCCTTGGCGATCAGGTCCTCATAGGTCGTCGGAAGCTCGCTTTCGGGCACCAGGTCGGTGTTGACGATCAGCGCCGGGCCTTCGATATAGATCGGCAAGCCGAACAGGCGACCGTTAAAGGTAAAGGCTAGTCTGGCTGCCTCAGAGAGGTCCGAAAGGTAGTCCTCGGTGGCAAAATCCGACATGTCCGCCAGCACGCCGCCTGCGGCCAGCTCCCCCAATTGGTCGTGAGGAATGGGCACGACGAGGTCGGCGGCTTCGCCCTGCGGGGCGGACAGCAGCATCTTCTGCTTGAGTTCATCGAGACTAATGCGGGTGATGCTGACAGGCACACCAAAGGCCGCCTCGAACGACGCGGCTTCGCCCTGAAGCCACTCGAGGTCGGTCTCGCCGAAATGGCTCCAGATGGTGACACCTTGAGCAGACGTTAGGCCCACGCCCAAGAAAAGCGAAAGAGCGACGAACAGCTTTTTCATAACGTTCCTTTCTTGCCTGACCCCGCTGGGATCAGCGGCCCCGTGGGCCACTCGGTTGTTTAAACTTACGGGTCAAGTCTACCCGATAAGATGAGGCACCGTAAAGCGTATCAGCCCTTAGTCGGGTCGCCCCACCACCCGTCAAACTGCGGTGACCCCCCGGGGACACGCCTCACCATGCTAAGGTGGCCCTCGTGTCACCTATTACACTGCTGCACGACCCGCTGCGGGGACGGCGGCACGAAGATGGCCGGGTCACCGTGACGCTGCAAACGAGCCAGCCCGTGACGGCGGCCTGGGTCCGCAGCGAGCCCGACAACGAGGAGTTCCTGAGCCCACTGACGCTTCGGGGCCACGCCGGACGCCGGTACGTGTATGAAGGCGAGTTGCGCGTTAATCCCGCCGCCGAGGTGACGGTGTACGCCTTCAAGGTGCTGCCGGAGGGTGCGGGACAGGTGTGGCTAAGTGAGTTGGGCCAGACGCCCTACTTCCCCGAACGCGCCGGACACTTCCGGATCAACCCGAGCTACGAACCCGTGCCCTGGCTCTGGTCGCAGGTCTTCTACCAGATTTTTCCTGAACGCTTCTGTGACGGCGACCCCTCGAACAACGTGGCGAGCGGCGAATACCTCTACGAAGGCAAGCCGGTCGTCGCTAAGGCGTGGGGCGAACTGCCGGAGCGGGGACAGGGGGCCAGGGAGTTTTACGGCGGTGATCTGGAGGGCGTCCGGCAAAAACTGCCGTATCTGCAAGCCTTGGGCGTGACCGCGCTCTACCTCAACCCGGTCTTTACCTCACCGAGTTCGCACAAGTACGACACGGTCGACTACCTCTTCGTGGACCCGCACTTCGGTGGCAACGGGGCACTGGAAAGGTTATGTAGTGAGCTGCGTGAGCGCGGCTTTCGCCTGATTTTGGACGCTGTCGTCAACCACACCTCGGAACGTCACCCGTGGTTCGACCGCTACGGCGAACACGCCGAGGTCGGGGCGTACGGAGGGGGCGAAACGCGGGGCTTTTACAGCTTCGCGTCCGAGGACCCCGACTCGTATCACGGTTGGGTCGGCGTCAAGACCTTGCCGGTGCTGGACTTCTCGCACCCAGTGGTGCGGCGGCGCGTCTACGAAGACCCCGACGCCCTGCTGCGGGTGTGGCTGCGGCCTCCCTACAGCATCGACGGCTGGCGTTTTGACGTGGTGCATATGCTGGGAGACGGCCCCGGCGCGAAAAATAACGCGGCCTATGTGCGCGGTTTTCGGCGGGCGCTGCGCGAAGAGAACCCTGAGGCGTTGGTGCTGGGTGAGCACTTTTTCGAGGCGACCACTTGGCTTCAGGGCGACCAGGAGGACAGCGCCATGAACTACTACGGCTTTACTTTGCCGGTGCGAACGTTTCTGGCCGGAGTCGACCACCGAGGGCACCCGCTGACCATCGACGCGCACGACTTCGACCATCTTCTGACGCGGGCAAGGGCGCAGCTCCCTTTCGGGATTCAGCTCTCCCAGTTCAACCTGCTCGGTTCGCACGATGTACCCCGGATGCTGACCATACTGGGCGGAGACGTGGCGCGGCTGAAGCTGGCGATCACGCTGCTTCTTGCCTATATCGGCGTGCCGTGCGTGTACTACGGCGACGAAATAGGTCTTGAGGGTGGCGGTGACCCCGACTGCCGCCGGACGTTTCCGTGGGACGAGGCGCGTTGGAACCGGGACATCCTGGCCCACTACCGGACGCTGATCGCCTTTCGTCGAGAGCGCCGCGTGCTGCAAGAGGGGCTTTTCGCGCCGCTCTACGCCGAAGGGGATGTGTACGCGTTTGCCCGTGTGCTAGACGCCGAGGTGGTGGTTGTTATCGTCAACCGCGGGGGAGAGGCGGAGATTAACCTTGATTTGGCGCGGGTGGGTCTGGATGACGAAACGCTCGCGTCGCTTTTCGGCAGCGAGACCTTTAGGATTGAAAACGCTACTTTATCGCTGACCCTCGGCGCGTGCGAGAGTCGGATACTTTTCACGCCCTAGATACTGTAACGCCCGCTCGGCAGCGCGCGGATGACGCCCTGAAGCTCTAAAGTCATCAAGGTCGGCAGCAGTTCGGGCGCGCTCTTGCCGGTTGCCACGATGAGGTCATCCAATAGGGGCTCGCCGCGGCTGCGGATAATCGCCGCCAGCTCGCCCGGAAACCCCGGCAGCTCGAGCTTTGGCGCAGTCGGCGCGCCCTGCCAGCCGAACTCGCTCACGACGTCGTCCGCGCTCTGCGTCAGGACCGCACCCTGCTTGAGCAGCTCTAAGGCCCCTTCCGCTTTGGGGTCGCCGATTCTGCCGGGGATGGCAAACACCGTTCGGCCTTCCTCGAGCGCGTACTCCGCTGTAATGAGCGCGCCTGATTTTTTGCCCCCTTCGACCACCAGCACACCTCTCGAGAGCCCGCTGATGATGCGGTTGCGGCCCGGAAAGTACTCCGCGCGCGGAGGCGTACCGAGGTGGTATTCGCTCACGACGGCCCCGCGACCCTCGAGGATGTGCTCGGCCAAGCGGCGGTTCTGAGCCGGGTAGATGACGTCGACGCCCGAGCCGAGCACCGCCACCGTCGCCCCAGCCGGAGCCTCGAGCGCACCTTCGTGAGCGGCGGTGTCTACCCCGAGCGCCAGACCCGAGACGATAGCGACCCCCGCAGCGGCCAGTTCCCTAGAAAGGCGGCGGCTGAGACCCAGGCCATACGGACTCGCGTTCCGGGTTCCGACGACGCCTAAGCTCCGCAGGTCCGAAAGCTCGCCCCGGACGCCCCCCGGTAGCGCGCCGCGCACGTACAGTACCGGCGGCGGGTCATAGATTTGGGCCAAGCTCTCCGGGTACTCACGGCTGCCGAGGGAGAGCAGGGTGACGCCCAAACGCTCAGCGCGCGTCAGCTCCACGTCGGCTTTTGTCCGCGCCACCGGCCGAGACGAGGCGATAGTCTCAGCCAGCTTGCGCCCGACACCTTCAACCGCCGTCAGCTCCGAAGGCGTAGCACCGGAGAGGACTTCGGCGCTACCGAAATGCTCCAGAATCCCCTTGATTTTGCGTGGCCCTAAGCCTGGGGTGAAGGTGAGCGTGAGGACGGCGTGGAGCGCATTGTTCATGTGCGGCGCATCGTAACAGTTGCAGAAATATATCCCGATGAATTATTTACGGCTTCGGATAAAACGCCCTTGCCGAGTGGGTATAGGTCGTGTTGAGAACCGGAAAACGGCGCTGAAAGACGCTCAGCGTTTCGGCACCTACCGGTACGAGCATAAGGCTAGGGCCTGTGAACTCGCCGAAAGCACGGTTGTCGAGCGACGTGCTGAGGTAGAACAGATATTCATCTATCCAGGACAAGTACGCGTCAAAGTCTTTCTGTAAGACCGCCGAGAAGGACGCTAAGCCGACGTTCTTGTCCAGCGCAAGCCGCAACTCGAGCCCACTGAGCGGCTGCCCGTCCTGAATAGGAATGAAGTTGCACTGCCCGTCTACAAATGCCCAGCGGTTTAGGTCAGGTAAAAAGACCTCGCTGACCACATGGCCCGCGCCGTATTCGCGCGTCTCGGAGTCTTCGGTCTTAAGCTATAAGACGCGGCTCGGCAAACCGAGACCAGCCGTACAAGCAGCGACGACGATGCCGTACTCCACACAGCGAAACGACTTGCCTTGAGCCGCCTCCTCGAGAATCGTCAGCGGGTCGGGTGATGAGGGTTCATTCAGGCCGTCGTGCTGCCAGCGCAGGTGCACCCAAGCGCAGAGGCGGCGAACTTTTTCAAGGTCGTTCTCGCTGTCCTTGACAAGCGCCTCGAGCCCGTACCGTTCCCGCAATTCATGTAACTCGGGCGCGTCCGTCGGCGCGAAGACGAACGGGTAGCGTTCCGAGGTCGGTCCGGCGTCGTACCGCATTACCCCGAGACCTTCCCCTTCGGCTCGCCCCGTTTCCAGCGCACGCCTTCGGGGGTATCCTCGAGCGCCACTCCCAGCTCCGCCAAACGGTCCCGGATCGCGTCCGAGGTCGCAAAGTCGCGCCGCAGCCTAGCCTCCTGCCGCTGCGCGCTGACGAGCTCGACGAGGCCGTCAAGTAGCGCCGTGTCGTCCTGCACGCTCTGCGCCTGTCCTCCCATGATGCCGAGCACGTCTCTGGCCAGGTCGTCAAAAAAGGCTTTGGCCGCCCCTGCGTAGGCTGGGGCCCCCGTGTCTCCGGCGCGGCTCAGCTTGGCGTTGACTTCGCGGCTCGCGTCGAAAAGGACGGCGATGGCCTGCGGCGTGTTGAAGTCGTCGTTCATCGCCGCCTCGAAGCGGGCGCGGAGGGGTGCAAAGGGATCGTTTTGGGATTGCGTAGCTGTGGGGGCGAGCTTCGAGACTGCCGCGTAAGCGTCGTGTAGGCGCCTGAGCCCTTGCTTGGAAGCGTGCAAACTTTCGTCCGAAAAGTCGCTGACGCTGCGGTAGTGCGCGCCCAGGAGGTGAAAGCGCAGCGCGACGCCCCCATGCTCTTCCAGCAGCTCAGAAAGGGCCAGTGAGCCCTTGGACTTCGCCATCTTCTCGCCGCCAAAGGTCAGGAAGTTCCAGTGCAGCCAGTAGCGCGCGAAGGGCTTGCCCGCGCCCCGCGCTTGGGCGATCTCGCACTCGTGGTGGGGAAAAATCAGGTCGAGTCCACCGCCGTGAATGTCGAAGGTGTCGCCCAGATATTTGGTGCTCATGACCGAGCACTCGAGGTGCCAGCCCGGATAGCCGTCGCCCCAAGGCGAGGGCCAGCGCATGATGTGGCCCGCTTCGGCGCGTTTCCAGAGGGCGAAGTCGCGCGGGTCGTCCTTGTCGCCCCGAACCTCTACACGCGTGCCCTCCTGCTGCTCGTCGGGGTTGCGGCGTGAGAGTTCACCGTAGTCGCGCCACGCCGACACGTCGAAGTAGACGCTGCCGTCACGTTCGTAGGCGAGACCGCCTTCGAGGAGCATCTGCGTCATCGCAAGCTGTTCGGTGATGTGCCCTGAAGCGCGCGGGATGATGTCGGGGCGGCGCACACCGAGGCGCGCCATGGCGTCGAAGTAGCGCCAAAAGTATTTTTCGGCCACCTCCATCGGCTCGAGCTGCTCTAGACGCGCCCGTTTGGCGAGCTTGTCCTCACCCTCGTCGGCGTCGTCGGTGAGGTGTCCGACGTCGGTGACGTTCGAAACGTAGCGCACCCGGAGGCCCTCGTGCGTAAACCAGCGCCGCACCACGTCGAAGAATACGGGGCCGCGGGCGTTGCCGATATGCGGTTCGCTGTAGACCGTGGGGCCGCAGACGTAGATGCCGACATGTCCCTCAGAGAGCGGGACAAAGGTTTCTTTTTGACGGGTCAGGGTGTTGTATACCTGCATGGGTTCTCCTCTTTAGCGGGTGGCTTATAGCGTGGGGTACTCAGGGATGGTCGCTACAAAACCAACATCGTGTGGGAAGAACCTGTGCCATTGCTGTAGAGTTTAGCACGCTATTTCGGCCTAGAGGGCACGGTTGGTTGCACTCACCGGTTATCTATTACCTCGTTCTCGTAGGATCGAACGCGAACTTCTGGACGCGCTACCGACGGACTGAGCGAAGGGCAGCGCTGAAACATCTGGTTGTCTAAGTTCTCCGCAGGCCCATCGCTTAAAGTACGCTCGAGGCGTCCCTTTTCAAGTCGAATGTGCGTCAAGCAGACGGCGCCTGCCACAGCTATAGCTGGCGTGTCCTAGGTAGGCATAAGTCGGGCTAGGCTGCGGTCACGCCCTCAAAAACGCTTCAGCCCGAGCATGGTGAGGCGAACAGCCGACCGCAAGTGAGTACCCGAGGCTGTAGGCGTGATGCGGCTGGGTTTAGAGCGTTAGGCGGCTCCGGAGCCGCCGGTTCGTCTTGTGGGAAAAAAGCTGAAGCTTCCCTTGCCCGTCTCTTTAACGCGGTAGAGGGCGGTATCGGCGTATTTAAGCAACTCGTCGCCGTCACGCGCCGGTTCCGGAAAGACGCTTAACCCCAGGCTTGCGCCAGAATAAAGTTTCTGTCCGGCCAGCTCAAAAGGAGCCTCTAGCGCGCCTAAAATTTTGTGGGCAACCTGCGCGGCGGCCTCAGCCTCGGTATGCGGCAAGAGCACGACGAACTCGTCACCGCCCCAGCGCGCGACCGTGTCCCCGGCACGCACGCACGCCGCCAGTCGCGCCGCTACCGCGCGCAGGAGCGTGTCGCCGAGGTCGTGACCGGAGGTATCGTTGACGGTTTTAAAATTGTCCAGGTCCAAGAAGATGAGGGCCACCGGGGTAGCCGAGCGGGAGCTTTGCGAAACTACCTGCCTGAGTCGGTCGCTCAGCAGGGTGCGGTTCGGGAGGCCGGTCAGGAGGTCGAAAAAGGCCATGTGCTCCAGGGCGCTGCGCTCTCCCTTAAGCTCCGCCTCGAGCTTTAGACGCCGCCACACCACAGCTGTCTGCTGGGCAAAAAGCTGACCCATCTCGGTCGTGTCGGGACCGAAGGCATCTTTATCGTCAAAGTTGTCGAGATTGAAATAGGCGATGATCTGCCCGCTGACCTCAACCGGGATCGACAGGCTGACCTTGATACCGCCGGTATTCCCCGCTTCGTAGAGGGGATTGCGCCGCTCAGGTTCCAGGATGCCGCTGTTATCGAAGCCGTAGATACGTTGAGGGCCGATGATGTCTGGGTCGCGGTAAAGTTCATGCTCACGTAAATGCGTGCGCGCCAGTACCTCTTGGTCGAAGTTGATTGCCGCTGCAAAGTAGAACAGGCCGTCGTCGCCGCGCAGCAGCAGGCTGCCCGCCTGCGCGCCGGGAATAGCGTCGACGGCACCCTCCATCAGGCGCTGATAAAAGGTGCTGCCGAGATCGTCCTGCAAAGACGCCTCGACGAGACGGCTGAGCTGGGCGCGAAAGCGGGTGTGGCGCTCGAGCTGTTCACGGGCGTGCCGCTGGGCGGTTACCTCGATCATCGAGGCTACGGCGGCGTAGGGCGCGTCACTCTCGGCAAAAAGCGGTTGTACGGTGACCTGAAGCCAGCCTGTGCGGCCGTCTCGGTGCGCGACCCGGATGACCTGGTCGCGCAGCGCCTGCCCCGTCTGAAAAACCTTCACAACGGGGTGAGCGGCCTGGGTGAGCCGCGACCCGTCCTCATAAAAAAGCGCCCAGCCCGGTGGCAGCGGCGCGCGCCCGGTCAGTTCGGGCGCGCTTAAACCGAGAACCCGCTCGGCACTGGCGTTATGGACCAGCACCGTGCCGGTCGGGTCGTAGAGCAGCACCCCGTAGTCGAGCGCCTCGACCAGCGTTCGGTAGGGGCCGCCCTCGGCGCTCAGCCGCGCAAATGAGGGCAGTTGGAACACGGACTCGAGTGGCTCCGGTGGCATTGGTTACAGTATACTCAACGTGTCTCACACAATTCTGACAGTGACCGCGCGTCGAGCTGTGGGTTGGAGATTAGTGCAACAAATCCTGTTACAGTATGGCAATCTGGAAGGGGTCCTCTATGAACCGTACTCGCCCTGCCTTACTCGTCCTTACGCTCTGCGTGGGTCTGGTGTCCGCGCAAGCTGCTCCGGCCGCCCCTCAGCGCCAAACTTTAACGGAGCTTATCAGCCTTCTCGAGGGACGCTTAAACGCAGGCGAGCCCTCTGCCACCGACCTTGAGCGTTTGGATGCGTTTCAGACGCGTCTAGCTGCCCTCACGGGGACGGGCGACGAACTCGGCGCGGCGCAGCGTGACCGAGATGAAGCACAGGGGCAGCTGAGAGACCTGCAAACCCAGGTCGAGGAGCTGACGGCGCAGCTTGGGGAGGCGCAGACCGCTCAGGCCGAGGCGGAGAGCCGCAGCCAAACCCTTCAGGGCGACCTGGAGGCCGCCGAGAGCCAGCTCAGCGAAGCGCAGACCCAAAACGACCGGCTGAGCGAACAGCTCTCTACGCTGGGGGGCGAGTTAGAGGCAGCTCAGACGCAGGTTCAAGAACGTACGGCTGACCTCGAGGCCGCCCAAACGCAGGCCGATAACGCGCAGACCGAGACCGAGCGTTTGACGGAACAGGTGCAGACGCTTCAGCAGCAGCTCGAGACCGCCCAGGCCCAGGTCGCTGAACAGCAGACCCAAGCGGAAGGGTTGAGGGAACAGCTCAGCGCGGCCGATGAGGAGCGCAGCACGCTGCAAAGCCGGTTGGAGGAGGCTCAGGAGCAGGCGCGGACGCTTCAGCAACAGGTAGAGAGTGCGCAAGCGCAAGCCGACGAGCGGCAGACCCGGATAGACGCATTGACCGAACAGCAGAGCACGCTTGAGAGCCGGTTGCAAACCGCACAGACGCAAGCCGACGAGCAGGAGACGCGCACCCAGGAACTGACCGAAGAGAGCGGTACTTTAAGGGAAGGGGCGGCAGCGGCGCAGGCGCGCGTCCAAACCTTGACCGACCAGCTTACGACCGCGCAGCGCGAGCGTGACACCTTGCGAGCGGAGGCGCAGACTGAAGCGCAGAGCGCGCAGAGGGCCGGGGAGGCCGCTGCGGGGGAACTCGAAAGAACACAAACCCAGCTCAGCGAGACCCAGGCGCAACTGGACGAAGCGCAGTCGCAGGTGCAGGGGCTCACCGAGCAGCTGGGCGCGGCTCAGGCTCAGGGTGGCAATTTGAGTGAGCAGCTCACCGCTATCACCGCCGAACGCGAGGCCTTAGCCGCGCAGCTGAGCGCCGCGACCGGCGCGAGCCGCTCCCAGCTCCTGCGACCCGTCGCCGACCAGCTCGCCCAGGCGCGGGAGCAGGCCGCAGCGGCGACAGCGGCGCTCCGCGACTTTCTGGTCGTGTCGCCGAGCGTACGCAGCTTAAGTGGCGCGCAGCGTGAGGAGTACACCACATTGCGCGCTGAGGTGCAGCGCGCCCAGAACAACGTCGCCCGCCTCGCGGGAGCGCAGGACACCTACACGGTGCGCTCCGGCGACTCGCTCTCCGAGATCGCCCTCGACTACTACGGGGTCGGCAACCGCTGGCCCGAGATCGCGGAGGCCAACGCCTTCCTCGAGGACCCCGAAGCGCCCTTTGTAGGAATGGTCTTGGTCATCCCTTAGCGTCGTCCCTAGCTTTAGCACGCACCTGTAGGGGGCCGAACTTCGGCCCCTGTTCTTATGGGTAGAGGGTTGCCAGCTCGTCACGGGTGGGCGGGTCGGCCCCTGGACGGGTGCAGTTAAGAGCCGCCGCCGCCGCCGCAAACGCGAGGGCGTCGCGCCACACGTCGTCTGCCAGTGTCCCGAAATCGGAGACGTGGCCCCCTTCGATAAGCCGCACCATCAGCGCGCCCATAAAGGTGTCGCCCGCGCCGACGGTGTCTACGACCTGCACCCGCGGGACCGCTACCTCGAGCTGCCCCCCGGATCGCAGCAGGGTGGTACCGGCGTCGCCTTGCGTGACGATAACTGCGTCCGGGCCGTAGGCAAGCCAGCTCGAGGCGGCTTCTAAAAGTTCCATATCCGGATAGAGCCAGCGCAGGTCTTGAGCGCTCACCTTGACCAGATGGCTGAGCCTCAGCGCCGCCTCCAAATGGGGCTGGTAGGCCGACCGGTCCGGAATCACGGCCGGTCTCACGTTGGGGTCGAAGATGACCGCGCAGCGCCCCCGGTGCGCGGCGACGATGTCCCGGATCGCCGTCGCGCCCGGTTCGCGGAGCAGGCTGATCGAACCGAACTCCAAAAACGCGACCGAAGCGGGCAGTTCGGGGCGGGGAGAGGGGTCGTAGAGGGTATCGGCTGTTCCCTCACCGTTGAACGAGAACTCCACGTCGCCGCCACGCTCGCTTACGAAGGCCAGCGTCGAGGGGGCGTCGCTCCGGCTGATAAGCGCCGCCGAGACGCCGTTGTCTCTCAAATGCGCCATGATGGCGTCGCCGAAAAGGTCGCTTGAGACCCCCGCGGCGAGCCCTACCGAGGTGCCTAAACGCGCCGCCGCCAGGGTGACGTTCAGCGGCGAGCCGCCGACAAAACCTTGGAACGCGAGCGGGCCGGTCGCCTTAAAGTCGACCAGCGCTTCGCCGAAACAGACGATCTTCATATACTTCCTCAGGGCGTGCGGGAAACCCGGTGCCGATGGTGTCGGCTCAGCCTACCGCACGCCGGGCCGCGCTGAACAGCCCGCCTGGTCAGCGGTCTCCGGTGACGCGTTAACGGCCAGCCGGGTTCATGCCACGGCGGGTCGGCGTAGGCTCAGCGGTAGAGGGCGAAAAGCTTCTCACGCCACCCCTTGTTGCGCAGGTCGGTGCTGTCACTAAACTGGTCGATGCCCCCGATGAGCGGCCCCTGTGCAAGACGCTGTATGTCCGAGTCGTGAACGGCGGCGAGAATCGTGTGGGCGATCCGCTCGCCGCCGATAACCCGAAAAGGACGGTTGTGGAAAGTGCCTATGGTTTCAGGCAGCTTCGCCGTCACGCCGAGCACGTTGTGTTTACGCGCGAGGTGGCCGTACGCCTCAGCGAGCGCGGCTTCGCGCTCCCTCCAGTCAGCGGCTCTTTGCGCGCGCCACAAGATAGGGGAGAGGTCACTTGCCCCCTCCAGCTGCGCGAAAGCCGACCCGAACCATTTTGAATAGGGTGCGTAGCGGCGCTCGAGCAGAAAAGCCAAGTTCATCACGTCACGGACTAAGCGGGAACCGATGACCGCCGAACCAAGTTCATCACCGACCGACCCGGCGCGCCCTACAAACGGCTCCTCCTGCCCGATACGCTGCCACCCCGCCGCCAGCAGATAGAGCCAGACATCATGCGGGTAATAGGCGAAGCGTTCGCGTAGAGCGCTCACCTCACCTATCCCGTCGTGGTAGACCGCTCCGGCTGTAAGCCCCAGCAAACTCTGCGAGGGAAACGTCAACCAGTCCGCGACCTGGACGGGTGTGTTTAGGTCGAAATTGAGCTGACGAAAGACGAAACGGCGCGCCGTCGTTACAAAAACACGGTGGCGGTCAGCTTCACCGTCAGCCATGAGAAGCGTGCCGGGTTCGTCCGGGGCTTCGGCCGAGCGTGTTGGATAGCCGTGAAAGCGGTGCGGAAGTCTCTGCGCCATCATCTCTCGGATAGCGTCCGCTTGACTAAAGTTGTCCTCACGCAAAAAGAGCGTAACCGATGGTCCCCAGTCGTGGTCGGTGGACATCTCGGTGTCGAAACCGAGCACGTCGCTGCCCGCGCCGAGCTGAGCGGCGGCGTGGGGAGGGTTGACATAACGCTCCAGTAGGGGCCGGACGGCTTCGGCGTAGAACAGGCGGTTCAGCTCGAGACCTTTTATAAAAGGTGGCACGCTTTCAGTCGTTCCTATCCAGGATATTTAGGTTCTGTTGGCACTTAATCTATGCTCGGCCCTTTTTACGTCGTGAAATTAAATAGCGCGTATCTAGGTTCAAGTCTACACGCCCCGTGTTGCAAGCCACAGGACTAGAATGCGGGTCGCCACAGTACAAAGCGGCGGGCTAGTCGTCCCCCGGGGCTCCCGGTGCCGCCGCCCGCCGCGCGTCCTGCCCCTGATACTGAAGCTCGTAAAGCCTGTGGTAGTAGCCGCCCTCCCGGAGGAGCTCGAAGTGGTTTCCCTGCTCTAGCAGCTGACCCTTTTTCATGACCATGATGCGGTCGACGTTTTGGATGGTCGAAAGCCTGTGCGCGATGATGATGCTTGTCCGGCCCTGCATGAGTTTTTCTAGCGCGTCCTGAATCAGCTCTTCGGTTTCGGTATCGACGTTGGCGGTCGCTTCATCTAGAACGAGCAGGATGTCGGGGTTTTGCACAAGCGCCCGCGCAAAAGCGATGAGCTGTTTTTGCCCGGTGGAAAAGCCCGCGCCGCGCTCCCGTACGGGCGTGTCGTAACCCTCCGGCAGCCGTCCGATAAAGCCGTGCGCGTTGACGAACTTGGCCGCTTCGGTCACCCTCTCGAGGGAGATGCTCGGGTCATTTAGGGTGATGTTGCTCCGCACCGTCCCGCTGAACAAAAAGGGGTCTTGCAAAACGATGCCGACGTGCCGCCGCAGGGTGACCTGGTCGTAATCCCGAACATCTTTGCCATCGATACGGATGCTCCCGCGCTGCACGTCGTAAAAACGGCTGACCAGGCTGATGATAGTCGTTTTGCCCGCGCCGGTGTGCCCGACGAAGGCGACCGACTCGCCCGGGCGGATGGTAAAATTCAGGTCCCGCAGCACCCAGTCGTCGTCGTTGTAGGCGAACCAGACACCCTCGAACGCGACTTCACCGCGAAACCCCGACTCGAAGGTGTCAGCCTGGGGTTTGTCGAGGATCTCCTCCGGGGTATCGAGCAGCTGGAAGATACGCTCCGCCGAAGCGGTCGCTGCCTGCAAGATGTTAAAGCGGTCGCTCAGGTTTTGGATGGGCCTAAAAAAATCCTGCGAGTACTGCAAAAAGGCCGTCAGGAGGCCGATGGTGATCACGCTCTCCGCCCCGCCTGCCCCGTCACCGATCAGGAGCACCGCGCCGTAGTAGAGGATGAGCGAGATGGACACGGCGCTCGTGAGCTGCACGACCGGGAAGAAGAGGCTGAACCAGCGCACCTGTTCGACGTAGGCGTCGAGCAAATCCAGGTTGATCTGGTCGAAGCGCCGCTCGTTGCGCCGTTCACGGTTAAAGAGTTGTACGGTCTTCATCCCGCTCAGGTTCTCCGCCAAATAGGCGTTTGACTTCGAGGTCCGCAGCCGCACCGCCCGGAAGGCGTCGCGGATGCGGCTGCGGATAAAGTTGAGCGCGGTGTAGAGCACAGGCATCACCAGCAGCGTAACGAGCGCCAGCCGCCAGTTGATAAAAAACATGTACACCGTAAGGCCGATCAGCAGCCCCACGTCGGCGATAATGCCGACGACGCCCTCGACGACCGCCTGCTGCACCGCTTCGATGTCGCTGGTGATCCGGGTGATCAGCCGCCCGACCGGCGTGCGGTCGAAGAACCCAAGGTGCAGCCGCTGCACCTTGGAGAAGATTTCACGCCGGATGTCGAAGATCACGTGCTGACCAAGCCAGTTGACCAGATAGGTGTAGCCGTAACGGAGCCCGAAGTTAAGCCCTCTGAAGCCCATGTAAACCAGAACAATCGTCACGACACCCCGGTAGCGGGCGGCGTCACTCAGCTCGGTAAAGGGCGCGCGAACCGGGTTCAGGTAGTTGTCGATCACGAGCGTGATGAGGTACGGAAATACCGGGACGACCGCGCTGTAGGCCAAGAGCAGCGCGA
Organism: uncultured Truepera sp.; assembly: GCA_902806425.1. Classification (GTDB taxonomy): domain Bacteria; phylum Deinococcota; class Deinococci; order Deinococcales; family Trueperaceae; genus Truepera. The sequence goes on along the minus strand of CADCWP010000244.1, from coordinate 11,216 downwards.
TAGCCCAGAAGACGTGCCGACGGTAAGGACGCAGGTAGCGCAGCAGTCGCCGCGAGATATCCTGGTCGAACTCCTTTTGGACGGCCTCGCCCTCTTCGTCGAAGCGCCCCTCTTGCCTGAGCGCCTTGACCTTACCGCGCCGCTCACGGCGCGCCTGCCGTTTGGCCGCCTCGAGGCTGTAGTCTGTTTCTAAACCCATTATCAACCCCTTAAGCCGCGTCCAAAGACGCCTCGAGCTGCTGCCGCCGGTTCATGTCGGCGTACCAGCCCTCCTCAGCGACGAGTTCGGCGTGCGAGCCGCGTTCACTGACGCGCCCGTCCTCTAACACGAGGATAAAATCGGTGCCGTTAAAGGCCGAGATGCGGTGTCCGACGATCAGGCTTGTGCGCCCCTCGGTCACGCCCCGCAGGTTTTCCAAAATCAGCGCCTCGGTCTGGGTGTCGACCGCCGAGAGCGCGTCGTCTAAAATCAGGATGCTCGGGTCGCGGACTATAGCCCGCGCCATCGCCGTACGCTGCCGCTGCCCGCCCGAAAGCGTGACGCCGCGTTCGCCCAAGGGGGTGTCGTAGGACCCCGGAAAGTCCTCGACGTCCCCGGCGAGCTGGACCAAACGGGCGACCCGACCCACGCGCTCCCGGTTCTCCGCGGGCGTCGCCTCGGGCACGCCGTAGTTGATATTCTCGGCGATGGTGTCGGAGAACAAAAACGGCTCCTGGGGAACGAGACCTATGCTCCGGCGGAGCACCGCTAGCGGGTAGCGTTTGATGTTGACGCCGTCGATCAGGATTTCCCCTTCGTCGGGGTCGATAAGCCGCGTGATAAGGTTGACGATCAGCGTTTTTCCCGAGCCCGTATGCCCGGTCAGCCCGACCTTGTGACCCGCCGGAACCTTAAAGCTGACCCGGTCAAGCGCGGGGGTCTCACCGAAGCGGACGCTCACGTTACGAAACTCGATGGCCCCGCGCACCGTTTGCAGACCGTGATCGGTGTCGGCGTTGTCGATAACGCTCGGTTTGGCGTCTAAAATCTCGCGCAGGCGTCCCCACGAGGTAAAGCCGCGCTGCGCCATCGAGGCGATCCAGCCGAGCGCTAAAATCGGCCACTGTATTCCTAAAAACAGGAACAAAAAGTCTATAAATCCGGCGATGCCCAGGCTCCCCGCCAAGATCGCCCGTCCACCGAAGAGCAGCAGCACCCCGACCGTCAGGCCGAAAAGCAGTTCCATAAGCGGGAAGAGCGGCCCGTCAACCCGGGTCAGCGCCAGGTTGCGGCGGATAAACTCGTCGTTGAGCACGCCGAAGCGTTCGGTCTCGCGCGCTTCGATGCCGAAACCTTTCACGACCCGGATGCCGCTGAAGTTTTCCTGCGCCATCGCCGAGATATTTGAAAACTGCCCCTGGACGCGTTCGTAACGCCGATACACGACCCGCAACAGCACGAAAAAGCTCACCGTGATGAGTGGGACGATGATCAGGGTCAGCAGCGCCAAGTTGGCGTCTAAAGAGAACATCCGCCAAAAGGTAAACGAGAGCAGCAACACCGTGTTGAGGCCCTGAAAGATGCCGACACCGATAAACTGCCGCACCGCGCTCAGGTCGCCGGTCAGGCGCGCCATGAGGTCGCCGACGCGGGTGTCATCAAAGTAGTCGGAGCCGAGGCGGGTAAAGTGTGCGAAGAGGTCGCGGCGCATGTCGAACTGGATTTCCCAGGAGGCGTTGAGCATAAGCCGCCGCACGATGACCATCGCTGCTGAGGCAACTATAGCGATACCCAAAACGCTCAGCACATACACCCAGATAGAGCCGACCGGCGGATTTTGCACCCTAGCATAGACCTCGGCGAACGAGTCCGCGCCCCCCAGCACGCCCCCCACGAACGCCCAGGGCGTGCTGAGGGTGACGGTACCCGCCTCGAAGGCGGCGGTGGCCGCGCCGATCACCCGCGGCGTCTGGACGGTGACGAGGCTAAAAACGACCAGCATAAGCGTGCCCAGTAAAAAAGCGCCCGGGTAGTGGCGCACGTAGCGAAATAAATCTCTGAGGGTCTGCACGGCGGGCCTCCCGAAGGGCAAATCTCCCCAACCTATCACGGTGCCCCAGAGCACGTCCGACCGGCTGCTACATGTGGTCTAAAAGTGGTTTAGGGCAGAAGGTTCAGGGCAGGACGCGAGCTACCAAAAATTTCAAGTAGCGTCCTTCCGGAAAACTCGCCGGAACCGGATGGTCGGGGGCGTGACCCGCCTCGTGAATCACCTGCACCCGGACATCGGCGCTTAGGGCCGCCTCGCCCAAGACCGCGCGAAAGTCCTCGGGTGAGACCTGCGAGGTGCAGCTGGCCGTAGCGAGCAGCCCGCCGGGTTGGGTGCAGCGCAGCGCCTGGGCGTTTAGCTTCGTGTAGGCGCGGAGCGCAGCGAAACGGCTACGCTTGCTGCGGGCGAAAGACGGCGGGTCGAGCACGACGACCCCGAACTGCTCCTTGCGCGCTGCGTAGTCGCTCAGGAGCGCAAACACGTCGGTACTCAGGAAGGTGTGCGCCTCCGGGTCGAAACCGTTCAGCACGAAGTTGCGCTTTGCGTCCCCTATCGCCGCCGGAGCGACGTCGACGCTCGTGACGTGCTGCGCGCCGCCCCGCACGGCGTAGAGCGAGAACGCGCCCGTATAGCTGAACAAGTTGAGTACGCGCGCCCCTGCGGAAAAGCGGGAGAGCGTCTGACGGTTGTCGCGGTGGTCTAGAAACAGGCCCGTCTTCTGGCCGTCATAGAGGTTGGCAAGGAGTCTGATCCCGTTTTCTCGCACGGTCAGTTCGGGGGGTGGCAGGTCTCCCCACAGCGCGCGCAGCTCACCGTCGTCTCGAGAAGCCACGCCGCGCAGCTTGAGGGCTTTGCCGACAGAGGACGCGACCACGGAAACGAGGCTGTCAACGCCGGGGCTGTACCTTCTGAGGACGGCGAAACGTCCGTAGCGGTCGACGGTGATACCGGGCAAAAAGTCACCCTCGCCGTACAGCAGGCGGTAGGCGTCTGTCTCGGGGCCGATGACCCGTGCGCGAAGGTCCAGGGCGTCCTGTACCCTCTTCTCAACCCAGTTCCCTTGAGGCGGCGCGCTCCCGAAAAGCCTCACCGCGATCTGACCTTCGGCATCGAAGAGGCCGTACGCCTCCGCGCTCCCGGCCCTGACCCGTACCCAGTCGCCTGTAGAGAGTGTGTGTTTGGGCAGGTGGTTGCGGTAGACCCAGGGGTGACCGGACTTGAGGGCGGGCTCGAGGCTCCGGTCCAGAACAAGCGTGTAGAACATCTTCCCAGCTTACCCGCCGGAGGACGAGCACGTTCCAAAGCTATGCTAACGATCATGTTGGAGAAGACTTCGGTTTCTTTACGTCCCGCTACATCCCAGAACTGGCGTGTGTGCGCTGATCTCCGCGTTGACAAAGCACAGGAGGGTTTTGTGCCTAGTAACCTCTATTCGCTGGCTGAGGCTTAGTTCTACCCCGACGCGCACCCTTTAGCCGTCTTGAACGAAGCTGATGAGTTGGTGGGTTGAGACTGTAAAGTTGTGCTGGGGTAGGGCGGACTCTGAAGCGCTAATACGTCGGGTTTCGTCCCCTACGCTGCATAAGCTGCAGTCCGCAACGCGGACGCCAGCCAAGAAAAAGTCGCCACCGTTACCCGCGAGCGTTCGTGGACTGAGCTTGGCTCACCCCGGTCGGGCAGCCTAACGTCGCCGCGCTGCACCGCCTGAGCCAGTTCGATGCCCTCCAGTAAGCGCTGCCCTGTTGTGACCGAGTTCAAGCTACGCATCGGCCGTACGCGGTCCTTTATGGGGACGTGCGAGCGTTCGACCGGCTTGGTCGTCAGCGCTCGCATTCGGTGTAGCCCGGTGCGGCGGTGCGTGGCGTTGGGCGCGTGCTGCTTCACCGCCCGAAGGTACGCCCGGTGCTTGTCGGTGACGACCTCATCAGGGGTAACGCCTCGGCGTTTAACGGCTTGCTCGAAAAACGCTTTGGCGCTCCCCAGGTCGCGCTTCGCGCGCAGCAGCACGTCCACGACTTGCCCCGACTCGTCCACGGCACGGTACAGGTACGCCCACGCCTTACCGACCCGCACGTAGGTTTCGTCCACAAACCAACGCCTACCGAGCGGTTTGGCATGGCGTCGGCCGGCCTCCGCCAAGAGCACGCCGAACTTCTGCGCCCAGTCCGCCACCGTCTGCCGGGACACATCCATCCCGCGCTCGGCCAATAGATTGCGGACGTTGGCAGCCGACAGCCGGTAGCTGAAATACCAGCGCACCGCCATGACAACCACGTCCTGTGGCCAACGGTGATTTGTAAAAGGCGTGCCCGTACGGTCGGTGAAGCTGCGCCGACACGCCGAGCAGTGGTAGCGCTGTTTCCTGGCTCGGTCTCGTCCGTCTTTATGGGGGCTGATGCTTGAGCAGTGGGGGCAAGCGGGCATTCCTGACCTTACCCCAGCACATCTTTACAGTCTCGGTGGGTTTTATCGTGTACGGGCGTGACGCCAAGAGCGGTAGATGGAAAATTTTTAGGCTGATGGTAACCGCAACGCACCAGGGAAAGGGTTACGGCACAGCGGCGATGAAAAAGGTGATGCGCGACCTCTCGAGCCGTCCCGACGGACATGAGATCCTCGTCTGTTACCAGGACGCAAACGGGGTCGCCCGCACGCTCTACGCCAAGCTAGGTTTCACAGAGCAGACCGTCGAAGGAACTAACGTCACAGCGTTATGGCGCGCCGCAAGGTCAGAGGTCCCCTAGCGCCTTAGCCCGTTCTAGCACCGCGTCGAACATCGCCGGGGTGAGCCTGCCGGTGTTCGTGTTTTGCAAACTGACGTGGTAAGAGTCGAGCAGGGGCGGCGCACCGTTCAAGCCGTCGGCAAACGTGTGCAGCGCGCCGTGCGCGAACCTGTACCCGGCTTTGACGAGCCTGTGACCGCGACGTTGGAGCAGCCCCAAGTAGCTGTCGTGGGCAATCCTCCCGAGCGCGAGCACGACCTTGACATTGGGCAAACCCGCGAAGTCCCGCTCCAACCAACTTTGGCAGTTCCCCAACTCACCCCGTGTCGGCTTGTTGTCCGGCGGCGCGCAGCGGGCGGCGGCGGTGATAAAGACGCCCCTGAGCACCATCCCGTCGCCTAAGCCCGTAGCCAGCGGCTGACTCGCCAACCCTGCGCGCCACAACGCCGGATAGAGAAAACTGCCCGAACCGTCGCCCGTAAACATCCGGCCCGTGCGGTTGCTGCCGTGCGCGCCCGGTGCAAGTCCGAGTAGCAGAATCTGTGCGTTCGGGTCGCCGAAGCCGGGAACGGGTCGGCCCCAGTAGGGTTCGTCCCGGTAGCTGCGGCGTTTGACCCGGGCGACCTCTTCACGGTGGGCCACGAGACGCGGACAGCGGGTACAGCTCAGGAGCGCTTGGGGTGCCGGGTCGAAGGGCTCAGCCAAGCCCCAACCCCACCCGCATCCGCTCGAGTGCCTCCTCGACGATTGCCCCGGTGGTGGCAAAGTTAAGCCGCGCAAAGCCGTCGCCGCCGGGGCCGTTGTGACGGCCCTCGTTGAGCCCGACGCCGCAGGAGAGCAGCCGGTCGTAGAGTGCGTCACCCAGACCCAGCCCGCGTAGGTCGAGCCACGCCAGGTACGTTCCTTCCGCCCCCGCGTAGGCCGCGCCCGGTAGATAATCCTCTACAAACCGCGTTACCCGGTCGCGGTTCCCTTGCAGGTAGGAGAGCGTGTCCGCGAGCCACGGCCCGCCCTCCGTGTAGGCGGCCTTCGCCGCAGCCTGCGCCATCACGTTGGGCGGCGTGACGAGCCCCGCGCCGACCCCTTTAAGGCGGGCAAGCAGGTCGGCGTTTTGGGTGATGACAAACCCGATCTTGAGTCCGGCGATGTTAAAGCTCTTGGTCGGTCCCACCAGGGTGAGCGTGCGCTGGGCAACCTCATCACTCAGCGAGGCGAAGGGGATGTGCTGCTGGCCCGGGTAGACGAGATCGCTGTGCAGTTCGTCCGCGACCACCCAGAGTCGGTGACGCAAGACGACCTCGGCGAGCGCCTCCAACTCATCCCGGGTAAAGACGCGCCCGCTCGGGTTGTGCGGGTTGCAGAACATTAAAAGGCGCGTCGCGGGCGTGATGGCCGCCTCTAACCCCGCCAAATCCAGCTCCCAACGCGCGCCCGTCCACACCAGTGGGTTGTACTGCGCCACGCGCCCGGTGTCGTTTACAGAGGACATAAACGGCGGGTAGAGCGGCGACTGCATCACGACCCCCTCGCCCGCCGAGGCGCACGCCAGCGCGCTCAGGTAGAGGCCTGGAATAATACCGTGAACCGGCCAGATGTCGCCCTCCTCGACCGTCCAGCCGTGCCGGGTGCTCAGCCACGAGACAAGCGACTCACGGAGGCCCGGTTCACCGGTCAGGTAGCCCGCCGGATAGCCCAGATTGCCGCTCCCCGCCCGCTCGGCCAGAGCTGCGGCGATGGGGTCGGCGGGCGGAAAATCCATGTCGGCGACCCAGAGCGGGAGGATGTCCCTTTCCGGGTGCAACTCCGGGTAGTACGTCCACTTCATACAGGCGCGCGCGCGCAGCGTCTCGAGCGTCAGTTCGTCAAAAGAGGTCATCTATAAAGTGTAGCAGCCGCTAGACTAACGGGCTTGACGGCGGAGGTCACCGGGCGCGAAACAGCTACATGCTAGGCCAGGGGTTAAAAGGCAAAAGTAGATAACACTGAAGCGCGAAGCCGCTTCAGTGCAGTGACTTCTTCGGCGGCGGTTAGAGATGGACTGTAAAAATCAACATGTGACCGTCTAGACAGCCGTTTTTAGTCAAGACTTTTCCGACCGCATTCTGCGCCCGGTCAAAGCGAAGTAAAACCATAGTAAAGGCGGAAAAATCACTGTCACATAACGACTCTTGGTTATCACTCGATGGACGCTTTGTTTTGCAAGAATACACCATGACTTTTGCGGATTATTTACGCCGCGCTGCTGGTTTGATCTTTGACCTCGGTTTCGATGACGAAAGCCCTTAATTCGACAATCTTACCGCTGCGAAAGCGCCAGACGTCGCAGTATGAGGAATGAGTTTCCTCTCCGTCTTCGTCCTTGATTGTTATCTCGCCTAATACTGTGAGGAATTCACCCTCAGCGATTAAGTTATCGACTGTGAACTTTGGTGGCTCTATGTACGTCGTTGCCATATATTGGCGAACGGCTTCTTTTCCTTGGAGGGTCCTGTCGCCGACAAACGTCCATTGGGTGTCGTCGGCGCAGAACGACAAGAATCCTTCATAGTTGCCTTCGGCGACATGCGCATTTGCCTCTTCTAAGGTCGCTTTGTTTTTCTCTGACATCTGAATATCTCCTCTGTTCAAGAGGATGCTTTAGCGGAGCGGTCTCCTCCCGGCGCATCCTTTTTCTCAGTGTAGCCGCCGAACCAGTCGCCCATAGTCACTCGACCTTACGCGATAACAAGGTAATTGTTTCGCGTGGGCGTGTCGGGAGGCACCATGTTCACGAAAAGGGCGGACAGCAGGTATCCACAAGCAGGCGAGCTGCCACACACTTAGACATAAGTTTTGCTACGCACCTTCTGGAAGATGGTTACAACATTCGCACTGCGCAGGAGCTTTTAAGGCACAAGGATGTAAAAACTACCATGGTCTATACGCACGTGCTGAATCGTAATGGGCGTGAAGTTCGCGGTCCGCTTGAGGCGCAAGGATATTTTGGCTAGTTAAGGCGTTTTACAATCGGTTTATGAAGCTTCGCGTGAACGTTCCGGTTTGGGCCACGCACATCGTCTCCGACCTGACCGACATGGACCGGAGTCCGCACCCGGTAGACGCGGGCAAGGTCGCAAGTTTTGTGCTCACGCTGCCCGACGACGTGTATTTCGAGTACGCCTTTGTGGACCGAACGGGAGCCATGCGCGCCGACCCCGAGCGCCATGAGCGCGCCGACAACCCCTGGTACGGGGTGGTGAGCGCGGTCTACGGCCCCGACTACCGGCGTGAGCCCTACGCCGAGCCCGAAACGCTGCCGGTAGGGGAGACGAAGAGGATCAGGCTCGGGTCCCGCCATCTCGGCCAGACTAGGCGGCTGAGCCTCTACACACCGAAAGGGTTTGAGGCTGAGCCGCTGCCCGTCGTCTACATACAGGACGGGGTAGCCTTCTACCGCTACGCGAAGCTGCATGGGGTGCTCGAGAATCTTTTGCAAGACGGCCTCGTGCGTCCGGCACATCTGGCCTTTTTGGAACCCGTCAACCGCACGGCGGAGTACGGCTTCAATCCCGCGTACCGAAAATTTGTGCTGGAAGAGGCCCTACCTGAAGTCGAGCGGACGGTTTCCGTCACCGGCGAGCGCACCCTGCTGGGTGCAAGTCTGGGCGGGCTGGTGAGTACCCTGCTGGCGCTAGACGCGCCCGAACGGTTTCGCACCGTAGCGACGTTTTCAGGGGCGTTTCTGGGCACGCCGGACGACCGGGACTTCTACAAGGGTCGGCGCTCCTGGGTTCTAGACGAGCTGAGGGCGCGCGAACGGTCGCCGCTACGTTTTTACACCGAAGTCGGCACGTTGGAATGGCTGACCGACGTTAACCGCGAACTGGCGCAGGTTCTGCAAGCTAAGGGCTACGACCACCGCTACGCCGAGCGCAGCGCGGGGCACAACTGGACAAGCTGGAAAAACGGCTTTCGGGAGGCGCTGAGCTTCTCTTTGAACGTTACCGACGAGCGCGTGTAAGCTAACCTGAAGCGCGCAGGCCGAACCTTTACCGGTGGCGACCTGCGCTCATCTGTGTCAGGGGCTGAGGTGTAACTACCAGAGTTCCTTGGCGGTATATTCCCCTAAGTCGACCCGTTCTCCCGTGACGATGTACCGCCACCCCTCCGCTTCGGCGTCCCACTGTGCGCCCGTAACATGTCCGACTGTCCCCCGGTATCTGCCGACGAGGATACGCACCTCTTGCCCGTGCTCTAGCTCGGCCTTTACCGGCACCTGGCCCGCCCGCTTGTCGCCGTCGCCCGCCGCTTTTTGCTGGGACATCTTCGCAGCTCCTCTCTGACTTTTGCTGTAAGGCCATCATAGAGGGGAAGCAGAGGCCGGCGCGCGGTTGTACCGCGGCTTTTTGTACACATCCGAGGTCGAGAGAAGCGTCTTTTATAGGCGTAGCGTAACATTCGGTGGCGGCTGAAGTACACTACCCAAACGGTGACAGGGATTGACAAAGACCTGGAGCAGGTGCGGCAGTTGGTGATCGACGGTCTGGAAGGGCGACCGGCGCGGGTCTACCTGTTCGGCTCACGTGCTACCGGACGCGCCCGCCGCGCTTCAGACATCGACGTGGCGGTGTGGCCGCTCACCGACCTTCCCGAAGGAACGCTTTCGGCCATCCGCGAGGCGCTGGTTGAGACCACGATCCCGTACACGGTCGACCTCGTGAACTTGCGCGACGCGGACGCGGCGTTTCGGGCTCGAGTCATGGCAGAGGGCGTGTTGTGGCACGAACCCAGGAGCGTTTAGCCGTCGCTCGCAAGGCGCTCGGCACGCTTCGGGCACTTCCGCTCACGGAAACGGTGTCGGATGTCGTCAGAGACGCAGCAATTCAGCGGTTTAAATACACCTTTGAAGCAACGTGGAAGGCGGCACAGCAGTACCTTTTGGACATCGAAGGGCTCGAGACCGCCTCACCACGTTCAGCCATCCGAGCTTCCTTTCAAGTCGGGGTTTTGAACGAGACCGCCACCCGGCGCGCTCTGATGATGGTAGACGACCGCAACTTGAGCGTTCATACCTACAACGAGCCGTTGGCCGAAGCGACCTTCACCCGACTTGACGAACACGCTCAGAGCATCGCCGCATGGCCCGGTGCAATGGGACGAAATGCAGGGCAGCCGTTGGAGGAGGCGTAGATGTTTTCAGAAAAACCGAATTGTAACAAGTGCGGCGAGCACGGGTTGTAGTTGTCAGATACGGCTTAGGAGGACACGATGCTGAAGTATGAGGTCATTAGCTACTGGAGTAGCGACGACGGGGCATTTATCGCGGAAGTTCCCGAGCTGCCGGGGTGCGCCGCACACGGAGACACCCCCGAAGCGGCCCTGTCCGAAGCTCAACACACGATGCGGCTTTGGCTCGAGACCGCCGAGGAGTTTGGCGACCCCATTCCCGAGCCGAAGGGCTGCCGCCTAATGTTGGCCTGATGTCCCTCCAGCTCATCAACCAGTACCAAGTCAAACTCGAGCGCCTCATCAGCTACGGCGGCTCCCGCAACGAAAGCAGCGTCCGCGCCGCCTTTCAAGAGCTTTTGGACCGCTACGCCGCGAGTAAAAACCTGGCTCTGGTGACGGAACTCGACTATAAGACCCGCCTCGGCACCACCGTCCGGCCCGACGGCACCCTTAAAAACGCGGTGCGCCAGGATGTCGGTTACTGGGAGTCCAAGGACGAGCGCGACGACCTAGACGCTGAAATCGCCCTCAAGCTCGGCAAGGGCTACCCGACCAGCAACATCTTGTTCGACGACACCCGGCAGGTGGTGCTCTACCAGAACGGGCAAGAGGTGGGCCGTGCCCCGATGGACGACCCGCGCCTCCTGCACACGCTCCTAGAGCAATTTGTCGGATTCGAGACGCCCTTTGTACGAACCTTTCGGGAGGCCATCAACCACTTTCAGGACGACCTGCCCGACCTCTTGAAACATCTGCGAGAGGCCATCGCCGCCCAAGCCGGTGAAAACGCCCGCTTTCGGGATAAACAGGCGCGGCTGCTCGAACTCGTGCAAAAGGCCATCAACCCGCACCTGACCGGGGCCGACGTGCGCGAGATGCTCATTCAGCACCTACTCACCGAGGAGATCTTCACCAGCGTCTTTAACGACGCTCAGTTTCACCGGGAGAACAACG
>CADCWP010000244.1:0-291 GCA_902806425.1 uncultured Truepera sp. | reverse complement strand
CCGAGACGTTTTTACCGGCGCGCTGCGGCGCAACACCCTCGAGCGCATCCGTCCCTACTACGCCGTCATCCAGCAGGCGGCGGTGAACATCGCCGACCACCACGAAAAGCAGCAGTTTCTTAAGATCATCTACGAGACCTTTTACAAAGCCTACAACCCCGCCGGGGCCGACCGCCTGGGCATCGTCTACACGCCTAACGAAGTCGTCCGCTTCATGGTCGAGGCGGCGGACTACCTGACCGAACGGCACTTCGGCAAGCTTTTGCAGGACGAGGGCGTCGTCATCCTCGA
>CADCWP010000243.1 GCA_902806425.1 uncultured Truepera sp. | reverse complement strand
ACGCGCCGCTCGTTGCCGCCGCCAGGCACAGGCCCGTCATCGGGTTATACGTATACGAACCCGAAATCTACACAGACCCGGAGTTCGACGCAGCGCATCTCGAGTTTATCAATCAGTCGCTGCTGGGTTTGGAGGCTGACCTGGTTCGGCTTGGTGGACGCCTCATCTACCGGGTGGGCCGGATGCACGAGGTGCTTGAAAAGCTCCACGCCGAGCACGGTATCGGCGCGCTTTACGCCCACGAGGAGACGGGGAACGTGGTCAGCTTCGCGCGCGACAAACGGGTGCGGTGCTGGGCGCGAGCCAGGAACGTGCCCTTTTACGAGTTCGCTAACGGCGCGGTGTTGCGGGGTGGTGCCAGCCGTCATGTGCGTGGTTGGGCATGGGGGGAGGGGTGGCTCGAGACCGTTCAGAAACCTGTTTTACACCCTCCTAAACGGGTCGTGTCAGCGCTGTCAGCGCCCGTCCCGGCCGAGCGGCACCGGACACCCTGGGAGTTAGGCCTGACGCCGACCCGGAAGGTGTTGCCTACCGCGGGTGAAGCAGCGGCCTACGAGGTATTGGAGAGCTTTTTGTCGCAGCGCGGTCTGACCTACGCGCGGGACATCTCGAGCCCCGCGCGCTCGTGGATCACGTCGTCGCACCTGAGCCCGTACCTGGCGTGGGGGAACCTCTCGAGCCGTCAGGTCTATCAGCTGAGCGCGCGCAAACGACGTGCCTTACAGTCGCGTCCGGCGGGCGCGCCGAGGGACGCGGCTTGGCTGCGCTCGCTCGCTATGTTTGGGAACCGTCTGCGCTGGCGCGAGCATTTTATCCAGAAGTTCGAGCGCGACCCGAGCCTCGAGTTTCGTCCCCTCAACCGCAGCTTCGAGGGCTTGCGGGGCGACTTTTCACAAGAACGCTTCGACGCCTTTTGCGCCGGGCAGACCGGTTATCCGATGGTCGACGCCTGTATGCGAGCGCTCCTCGCGGGCGGCTGGCTAAACTTCCGGATGCGCGCCATGCTGGTGTCGTTCGCGGTCTATCACCTGTGGCTCGACTGGCGTCCGGTGGGGCGGTTTCTGGCTCGGCACTGGCTCGACCTCGAGCCTGGCATTCACTGGTTTCAGATGCAGATGCAAGCGGGGGTGACGAGCGTTCACACCCTGCGCCTCTACTCGCCTGCCAAACAGGCTCGAGACCACGATCCCACGGGCACGTTTATCCGCCGCTGGCTACCGGAGTTGGCGGGGGTGCCGACGCACTACTTGGCCGAACCACATCTGTTGCCGCCGCTCACGCAGGGAATGCTCGGCTGCACCATCGGCAGAGACTACCCACGCCCCATCGTCGACCATAAGGAAGCGGTGGCCGAAGCCCGGAGAAAGCTCGGCAGCTTTTTGGAACGGCCCGAAACGCAGCGGGAGAGAGAACGCATTATGGCCGAAAACGGTTACTTAAACGACCGGCACTTAGATAACCGGCAGCCCGAGCCCGTCAAAAAGGCCGCGTAGGGGCAGGCTGAGCGGCCCGCGGGTGCCGCCGAGCGCAAACGCCTCGGTCTCGAAAAAGCCGTCCATCTTGGCCCGCGCCTCCGTGGTCAGCTGCGCCATGCGTGAGGTCGGCCCCATCTGCGAGCGGTGCGCGGCGAGGGCGGCCAGCTTTTTCTCCATGTGCGCTTTAACGTCCAGCTTAAGGGCGACCGTATCGTCCGAAACACCGTACAAAAGCGGGTCGATACCGCGTTCCTCGCCGAACGCCCGCGCCGTTTCGGTCGGGGTGACACCGAAAAATAGGCGCTGCGGCGCACCGTCCAGATGCCCGGTCGAAAAGAAGGCGGCGCTCGTCGCTCGGTGTACGACCAGGTGGTCGGCGTGCCCGTAACCGCCGTGCGGGTCGAAGGTGACGATGACCTGCGGGCGTGTCTGGGCGATGACGTCGCGCAGTTTAGCCTCGACCACGAGAGGGTCGGTATTCATGAGCGCCTGCGCGTCGCCGGTCCGGAGGCGCTCTTCCCGACCCGAGTCGCCGTACCCGAGCAGCACAAGGTCGGTAACACCTAAAAGCTCTGCCGAGCGCCGCAACTCCGTCTCGCGCAGTTCTGCGAGTTCGGCCGCGCCGTTTACCCGCAGTTCGGGGTCGGTGACCTTGCCCGCGTCGCCCTTCGTCGCGCATACGAGCGTGACGTTCGCGCCGAGCCCCGCGTAGTGGGCGAGCGTCCCCCCCGAGAAGACCTCATCGTCCGGATGTGCAAAGACTGCGAGTAGAGAAGCGTTCATAGCCTATCAAACCACCCGGGTCCCGCTAAAATGCGCCGCAAAAAGCTTTACGTCACGAAAGTTCGTATGCTACACTCTGTCATTCAGTTACACCACCGCGCCCAGGTCCTAGGGCGCAAACGGAGGCAAGTCATGGCGGAAGTTGTGCTCGACCACGTCTACAAGCGGTATGGTCCGGTGACGGTGGTTAAAGATTTCAA
>CADCWP010000242.1 GCA_902806425.1 uncultured Truepera sp. | reverse complement strand
GTCCGCGCTCCCCGTGGTCGTGAGCACCGAAACCTCGAAGCCTTCCTCGTAACCCGCCTCGGCGAGGAGGGCCTGGGCCTGCTCGAGATCATACGGATAACCCTCCTGCGCCTCGTAAAGGGGCGTTGTCGAGGACATGTAAGACTGCATCGGGGTGCCGTTGCCGAAGGCCACGACCTGAATGAGCGCCTCCTTGTTCACGGCGTAGTTCAGCGCCCTCCGCACGCGCACGTCCGAGAGTGGGTTAGTCGTGCCGTCGTTGAGTTCAGGACGATTGTTCATCAGGACCGTGTTCACCCGGGTCGAGGGGAAAAGCTCCATGGTGAGGCGTGAATCCGCCTCGAGCTCGGCAACACGGCTGAGGGGAATAAACTCCGCCCCCTGAATCTCGCCCGCTTGCAGCCGCAGGATGCGCGTGTTGTCGTCTGTGATGATCTCGAAGCGCACACGGTCTAAGTAAGGGAGCGGCTCGCCGTCCTCACCCACTTCCCAGTAGTAAGGGTTTCGCTCTAAGACCATATGCGACCCCCGTTGCCACTCGCTCAAGACGAACGGTCCCGAGCCGACCGGGCTTTCGGCGAACGCTTCTGCCTTTTCCGCGTCGGTCGCACCGGGAGCGGCCTCGAAAAGCGCTTGCGACATGATCGCCGAGTTGAACGTGGCCAAGGCGGCGGGCAGCGTGGCGTCGGGGCGGGAGAGGTTGATTGTGACCACGCCGTCACCGGCTTCGATAGACTCGATGGACTCGAGCGTAAAACCCCAGATGCCGTTCTCGGGATTGCGCGCCCGGTCGAGCGACCACTTGACGTCCTGGGCGGTAATCGGCGAGCCATCTGCGAACTTGATGTCGGGGCGCAGCGTTACCGTATATACAAGGCCGTCTTCCGACGGCGTCACCTCGGTCGCCAACCCCGGCTGTACCCCGGTGCCGTCCTCGGTAGGTTGCAACAGCGTGTCGTAGAGATTCGTCAAGACCCAGATGTCCAGGTTGGCGTCATTGAGAACGGGATCGAGAAAGAGCGAGTCGGCGTAGCGCCCGTAGCGCAGCTCGCCGCCGCGGACCTGGGCCAGCGCACTCCCTAGAAGCGCCAAACACAGGCTTAGAAAGAGGGGAACGGTTCTCTTCATGACCAACCTCCAGTAACAGTCGGTGAGGTTCCGGCAACAGGTCGTAATAGGCGGGTCCAACTGTTATGGCCGACTGTAACAGTCAATATGTATTCAGTCAACTGTTATAGTTTTCAGTACCGTGCAGGTGCGGAGACAGGGCATAAGACCTCGAATGCAGCCCCTATGCTGAGTGCCCGTGAATCGTTATGTTGCGCGGTGACAATTTGCAGCCCTACCGGCAGTCCCCCACTTAGGCTGCAAGGCACGGAGAGCGCGGGCAGCCCGAGCAGGTTGAAAGGGCCGGTGAAGTGCATCTCGGCGGCCCCTTCAGCTCCGGTGACGCTGGGGTCTTCGGTGGGAGCAACCCACGGCGCGGTCGGCGTGAGAAGCGCGTCGAGCGTACGAAATTGGTCCGCGAAGCGGCGTTGAAGCGTCCTTTGAAAGTGCTTTGCTCTCAGGTAGGCGGTAGCGGGAACCGTGACGCCCTGTTGAAGCTGCGTGAGCGTTGCGGGCGCGTAGTCTGCTTCGTGATACTGCATATCGGCTTCATGGATCGTGCTGGCTTCTGGTAGCAGCAGGTCTAGCAGCGCGTCGTTCGCCCCCTCGAGGTCCGGTAACTTGACCTCGACGATAGTTGCTCCCGCAGAGCGGAATACGTCGCACGCCGTCCAAAAGGCTTCCAAGACTTGAGGTTGAACTTCGACCCTTTCGAGATAGGCGGGGTCGATCCCAAAACGTTGCCCGCTGAGCCCTATGTTTACCGGGAAGCTCCTTCCCGTAAGCGCCCCCAGCAACGCCGCCGCGTCGCGGCTGCTACGGGCGATGGGTCCCGCGTGGTCGAGCGACCCCGACAGCGGGAAGACACCCCCGAGATCGACCAAGCCGTGACTCGGCTTGAACCCAACTACCCCGCAGTAAGAAGCGGGGATGCGGATTGACCCACCTGTATCCGTCCCCACCGCGGCGCAGCATAGTCCGGCTGCAACGGCCGCTGCACTCCCGCCCGACGACCCACCCGCCGTGCGCCCCACGTCCCACGGGTTCGAGGTAGGGCCGAAGTCGGGGTGGACCACACCGTAGGCGAACTCGAGCAGGTTGGTCTTGCCAAGACTTATTGCGCCCGCTTCCTTGAGGTGGCGGACGAGCCGAGCGTCCGCCGTAGGAATGTGCTGCGCTCGCCTCCTGGAACCGCACGTCGTACGCACACCCTCCGTATCCACAAGGTCCTTGAGCGCTACTGGAATGCCGTGCATAAGCCCGCGGTCATGTCCTTTGAATAATTCTGCCTCTGCTCGCCTTGCCTCTGTTAGTGCGGCCTCAGCAGTCACCGTGATAAAGGCGTTAAGGGCCGGGTTGAGACGCTCGATACGCCCCAGAAACGTCTCGAC
>CADCWP010000241.1 GCA_902806425.1 uncultured Truepera sp. | reverse complement strand
CCTGCCGGTGACGACGTCGCCGCGCACCAGGAGCCCGGCGCCTCGAAGTCGCGCCGCTTCGGCTCGCACGTCGCTCGACGGCAGTTGGATGCGGTTCCATCCCCCCGGCTCGGGTCGCTGCCCATCGGCTGTGGGCTGGGACGCGCCGCCTTTCCCATCCGTCGCGTTCACGAGGAGTCGGAGGTCGTCCCGATCGAGCGCCGCGAAGCCCTCGGCCTGCATGGCTACTTCGAAGCCCAAGTGCTCGGCGTAGAAGGAGACCGCAGCGCCGACGTCGTCCACGATGTAACGCACCTTCACCATGTGGTTCCCCTCCGCCGAGGTTCGTCAGTAGTACTGACGGTCACAGTACGTGATGATCCACGGGATGTCCATCGAGATGTCCGATTTCCTCGGACCGCTGCTCGGCAGAGCGCACGATCGGCTGCGCGCAGAGGTCGGAGCTGCGCTCGCCGTCCACGACCTCCACGCCAGGCAGTTCGGCGCGCTGGTCGTCCTCGCGAGTGAAGGGCCGGTCTCACAACGGCGCCTAGGAGCCGTGCAGGGCGTCGACCGCACCACCACGGTCGCCGTGCTCGACGCCCTTCAAACGCGAGGCCTCATCGAACGTCGACGAGACCCCGACGATCGCCGCGTCCAATTGGTACATCTGACGACTGAGGGTCGGCGGATGCTGCGGCGTGCCGGACGCGAAGTCCTTTCTGCCGAACAGCGGTTCCTAGCCAGTCTCGGGCCTGAGCGCGAGCACCTCGAGCACCTGCTGCGCCGGCTGCTCGACGAGCCCACCTCTTGAGCACAGAGCGTTGCGCTACTCGGCGTCGTGCAAAGCGCGCATCCGTCACCACGCCGGCAGCGCCCTCGAACGACGGATGCCACGTCGACCACGGCCGAGCGCTACCCGACCAGCGGAAACCAGGAAGGCCACCGCTTCCGCTTTGAGGCAAGAGCGGAAGCCGCACGGAGGAACGCCGTGGAGCGCCGGGGGTATATCCCGGGCGTGAAGCGGCTCGCCGTCATCCTTTCTGCGACCTACATGGCGCTGATCCTCTACCCGGCCTACCTCGCGGGGACGGCGCCAGGCGAGGAGATCACTCCCTCGCGAGTGATGACGTATACGGCCAGCGTTGTCCTCTCGGTGGGATTGGGGTTGGTTCGCCTCCCGGAGTGGCGCTACGCCCTTCCCTGGGTCGTTGCAGGAGCGTTGACCGAGTTAGACCTTGTCCTGCGCGTTGCCGGCGATTCCGGGCTCTTCCCAGCGTCCGAGTTCTACCTCTCGGTCCTGCTGCTCGCTTCGGCGCAGACAGGTGCCATCTGGATCGGTTATCGCGTGCGCAGTCTTCGTGTCGCCTCCCCGGGCCAGTGATGGAGAACCGGGATGTCGCTTCGAGGCAAGAGCGGCGTCCCGCTAGGCGCCGTCCTTGCCAAACGAGACCGACTTTGACCTCGCTCAGTCCGTACTGACGACGAGAGTGCGCGCAGCCTTGTCGTGCCACGTCTGCCGTCGGGGGTTGGTGAAGAGCCAGAGCCACCCGGCGTAGAGCGCTGCTCCTCCAAGTAGGTAGACCAGCCTGCGGCGGGCCGCGCGCCGCCACCCGATGGCACCGCCGGTTTCGGCGTCGACGACCCGGAGGCGAAGGATCCGCTTGCCCGGGGTGGCCCCTCGTTGTCCACCGTCGAAAGCGACCATGTACACGAACAGCAGGATCATCGTCGGGATGAACAACGCGATGAACAGACTCACGCTGGGCTCATCGGTATAGAGGCCTGGGTTCAAGGGCACGAAGACAACGCCCGCGATCGCGGCGTCGAGCACCCAAGCTCCGAAGCGTCGAGCAGGCGGGGCGAGCGGCACGGCGGGGTTATACGGGAGCGGGCAGATTGGACGCTGCTTTGAGGCAGGAGCGACATCGCCCGGCGTCAGACGAAGGCGGCGCCCTGTGCGCTTTAGGCTGGGATCGCGTGTACGACTTTTTCAGCGCTGCTTGCGTTCTGCTTGGCGTCGGGATTCTGCTCTTCCACGCCCGCCTAGCGGACGCGCTGTCGTCCGTCCAAGACGAATACAGAGAGCGACCCGACGTGCGTGCGTTCGAGGCACGACACGGGGCGCCGAATCATCGACGCTTCAACCGGTTCTGGTACCTCGGTGTCGGCCTCGTGGCCGTCGCCATTGGCGTATACGGCCTTCTCGCCGTGTAGTTCAGCCGCCGGATGCCGCAACGACCCGGACGCCGCTTTGAGGCAGGAGCGGAAGTCAACTCCCGTCGAGCATGAGCGGCTGGTCGTCTAGTCGCGGGCGGTGAATGCCTCCCAGAGGCCAAGCAGGAGGCTTCCGAAGAAGACGCCCGCGAGCCCGGCCCAAACGTTCGGAACGCCGAGCGCTAGAGCCACTTGCCAGAGGGCGGCCATTGTGACGATCGCTAGGACAAGCTGGGCGAAGCCTGGGAGGGAACGGGGGTTGCGCACATCCCCATGGTGCCCGAGCTAACGCTGCTTTGAGGCAAGAGCAGCG
>CADCWP010000240.1 GCA_902806425.1 uncultured Truepera sp. | reverse complement strand
AACTCTTTCGTCACCTCAGCGTCTTTGCCGGCGGTTTTACTTTAGAGGCGGCTGAAACCCTTTGCCATACTGACGGTGGCTTTCACATAGACATTCTAGAAGGCGTTAGCTCCCTGTTAAACGCCAGCCTGCTGGTTGAGCAAGGAGACATGCGCTTTGGCATGCTCGAGACCATTCGCGAATATGCGTGGGCTTCCCTGGAAGAATCTAACGAGACTTCGGCCTTGCAGCAGGCGCACGGGCAGTACTACCTGAGTCTAGCCGAGCAGGCTGAGCCAGCGCTCTTAGGACCTGACCTGGTGCGCTGGCTGGCGCGCCTCGAGGAGGAATACGCCAACCTGCGCGCGGCGTTAAATTGGGCATTTGAGGCTGACGTGGAAACGGGCCTACGCCTGGCTGGGACCCTGGCCTGGTATTGGTACATGCAAGGCCTCTTCAGCGAAGGTCGCTACTTCTTGGAGGGTGCGCTGGCACGGGCCGAGTTGGTCGTTGCCGCGCGGGCCAAGGCGCTCAGCGGCGCGGGTATGCTGGCGCGGCGTCAGGGCGACTTGCACCAGGCGGCCTTGCTCCTGGACGAAGGTCTTGTCCTGTTCCGCGACCAGGGGGATAAGGCAGGCGCCGCCTCTACTCTCCATCACCTTGCCCACGTGGCTGAGGAAAAGGGCGACTATGCCGACACGACGCGGTTATTTAAGGAAAGCTTGGACCTCTCCAGGGAAATAGGGGACAACTGGGGCATCGCCTTGTCACTCACCTGCCTAAGTCATGCGGCGCACCGTCACGGCGACGACGCTTGGGCAGCGGTGCTCTTGGGAGAGAGCCTACCGATGGGCCGGGAGTTAGGCAATAAGCACGTTATTGGCGACGCGCTGCACCTTTTGGGCCTCATCACCTACCAGCAGGATCGGCGGCGGGGGGTAGCGCTTTTGGAAGAGAGTCTAGTGCAATTTCGGGTGCTGGGCGACAAGCAGGGCGTTAACTTGCTTCTGCACGCTCTGGGATTCAGGGCGCTCCGCGAGGGTGATGCCGTTCTGGCAGAGATGCTCTTCCGCGAAGTCTTGAAACTGCAAACGGCACAGGGAGACAGACGAGGCGTCAGCTATTCGCTCGAGAACTTCGCGGCCTTAGCGGCAGCGTGTGACGCGGCCGAGCGGGCGGCGCGGCTGGGCGGCGCGGCCGAAGCGCTTAGGGGGACAGTTGATAGGTCGCTGTCTCCCCTAGAGCCTTCGCTGCCTGAAGGTGACCTTGTTTCCCTTCGCGATGAGATGGGTGATGGTGCCTTCGCGCGAGCGTGGGCCGAGGGACGGGCGATGAGTCAGAGGGAGGCCGTGGCCTACGCCTTAGAAGGCGGTGCAAGCGTGCCTGTCACGATTGCCGAGGCGTGAACAAAGATTTCCGCAAATAGGCGACTCGTGGCCGTCGGCGATGGCCTGCACGTTCCTCTTGAGTATCCCGGTAACTCCAAACTTTACGACGAGACTGTAAAGTTGTGCTGGGGTATGGTGAAGCCTGAAATGCAGATACGTCGGGTTTAATCTCCTACGCTGCTCAAGCTGCGGTTCGCAACCCCGACGCCAGCCAAGAAAACGTCGCTACTCCCAGCCTCGCACACTCATGTACTGAGCCTGGATCACTTAGGCCGGGTGGGCAGATGTCACCGCGCCACACCGCCTGAGCCACTTCGACACCCTCCAGCAAGTGCTGCCCTGTTGTGACCGAGCCCAAGCTACGCATCGGCCGCACCCGGTCCTTAATGGGGACGTGCGAGCGTTCGATTGGCTTGGTCGTCAGCGCCCGCTTGCGGTGTAGACCCGTACGACGGTGCCTGGCGTTCGGTCCGTGCTGCCTTACCGCCCGCAGGTACGCCTGGTGCTTGTCGGTAACGACCTCGTCCGGGACCACGCCTCTGCGTTTGATCGCTTGTACGAAAAAGGCTTCGGCGCTCTCCAAGTCGCGCTTCTCACGCAGCACGTCTACGACTTGTCCATCCTCATCTACGGCGCGGTAGAGGTACGCCCACCTCTTACCGATCCGTAGGTACGTCTCATCGACGAACCAGTGTGAGCCGACCCGTTTAGCGTGATGTCGGCCAGCTTCCGCCAAGAGTACGCCGAACTTCTGCACCCAGTCCGCCACTGTCTGCCGGGACACGTCAAGACCGCGCTCAGCCAGCAGATTGCGGACGTTCGCAGCTGACAAGCGGTAGCTAAAATACCAGCGTACTGCCATGACGATGACGTCACGGGGCCAGCGGTGATTCGTAAAAGGCGTGCCGGTGCGGTCGGTGAAGCTGCGCCTGCACGCTGAGCAACGGTAACGCTGTTTCCCGGCTCGGTCTCGTCCATCTTTATGGGTTCTGGGGTTCGAGCAGTGCGGGCAAGCTGGCATCCTTGACCCTACCCCAGCACAACTTTGCGGTCTCACCTAGACTGCAAGCGCTCGGGGCGACGCGATCTCATGCTCCCCTATAACCCTCGACCTCGGCGCATTTCAACCATCGAATTTCCAACCATGCCGATG
>CADCWP010000239.1 GCA_902806425.1 uncultured Truepera sp. | reverse complement strand
GTCTTGGCGTTGCCCTGCACCCGTTTACCGCCGAGCACGTTATGGAGGCGAAGCTAGCGTACGCACGATTTGGTAAGGGGCAAGGGCATCCGGCGCAGTTAAACTTCGGCGACTGTGTGAGTTACGCGTTGGCTAAAGTGGCGGGACGGCCTCTTGCTTTCAAGGGTGAGGATTTCAACCTGACCGACCTCGACGTTGTGAAGCTAGGCTAATTCGTTAAGAGCAAGTCCGCTCATCCCTCAGCTTCTGCCGACAACGCGCTCGTTAAACGCATAAGATCTGGATTATTCCGAAGCTGATTGTCGGATTCCAACGACCAACATGGGTAACTCTAGGGCGGCGGCCCCAAGCGCGCTCGCTTCTGGCTCAAGGCCGATAAAACGTCTTATCAAGCTGTCCCATAACCTACGTGAAATGGGAGCCAGACAAGCAGCACACCCTCGGGGCCTTAGGTAGACTCGTTCATACCTGAACGCCAGGTATCGGAACAGCGAGGCAACTTGTACCCTACCAGCCCATCGAGAATTACGGCGTCATCGGCGACCTACGCAC
Source organism: uncultured Truepera sp. (assembly GCA_902806425.1). Lineage (GTDB taxonomy): Bacteria > Deinococcota > Deinococci > Deinococcales > Trueperaceae > Truepera. The sequence goes on along the minus strand of CADCWP010000239.1, from coordinate 1,992 downwards.
AGCGGCGCTGGTTGGTAAGAACGGCTCTTTGGACTGGCTCTGCCTGCCGCACTTCGACTCGCCGAGCGTGTTCGGAGCCATTTTGGACGACGCTAAAGGCGGACGCTTCCACATTGCCCCCACCAACGAAGGCGCGACCACTAAGCAGCTCTACTGGCCCGACACCAACATCCTCGTCACCCGCTTTTTGTCACCCGAAGGGGTAGCTGAGCTCATAGACTTTATGCCCGTAGGGGGCGAGCAACAACTCGTGCGCCGCGTCCGCTGTGTGCGTGGTGAGGTGACGTTCCGCGCTCTTTGCCAGCCTGCGTTCAACTACGCCCGCGACCCGCATGTGGCCGAGCTGACGGCCGAAGGGGCCGTCTTCCGCACGACGCACTTCAGCCTCGCGCTCGCCACGCTGTTGCCTTTACAGCTAGAGGGGGCAGGCGTCTGTACCGACTTCTCTTTGCGCGAGGGAGAGATGGCAAGCTTCGTCTTGGCGTCAACCGCGTCCTCCGACGCAGTGCTCCCTTGCCCTAACGAAAGCGAGATGGAAAGGCTTTTTCAAGCCACCGTCGCCTACTGGCGGCACTGGCTCTCTAAATGTACTTACCAGGGACGCTGGCGCGAGATGGTGCAGCGTTCGGCGCTTGCCCTGAAGCTCCTTACCTTCGCGCCGACCGGAGCCATCGTTGCGGCAGCCACCTGCGGTTTACCCGAGACCCTGGGCGGCGGGCGCATCTGGGACCACCGCTACACCTGGATTCGGGACGCCGCATTTTCACTCTACGGCCTTCTGCGGATCGGCTTTACGGAGGAGGCAGCAGCGTTTATGGAGTGGTTGAGTGAGCACCCTCTAGCGGACAGTCCCGACGGCTCTCTCAACCTGATGTACCGTATCGGCGAGCAAACGCCCCTGCACGAGGAGGTTTTAGAGCACCTCGAGGGTTATCGGGGCTCTTCGCCGGTCAGAATCGGTAACGACGCTTCGGGTCAGCTCCAGCTCGACATCTACGGCGAGCTGCTGGACGCCGTATACCTCTACAACAAGCATGGCGCGCCCATATCCTACGATCTTTGGCAGAAGGTGCGGCGGCTCCTGAACTGGTTATGCGACAACTGGCGGCGACCCGATGAGGGCATCTGGGAGCCCAGGGGCGGCCCCCAGCAGAACGTCTATTCCAAAGTCATGTGCTGGGTGGCCCTTGACCGCGGGGCACGGCTGGCCGAGAAGCGCTCGTTTCCTTCGGAACGCGAGCGGTGGCTTAAAGAACGAGACGAGATTTACGAAGAGGTGATGGAGAGGGGCTGGAGCGAGGCGCGCGGGGCGTTCGTGCAGTCTTACGGCTCGGACGCTCTGGACGCCGCCACCCTCATGATGCCGCTGGTCTTTTTTCTTTCGCCGACCGACCCGAGGATGCTGCGGATGCTGGAGGCTATCCAGAAGTCGCCTGTAGACGGCGGCTTGCTCTCGGACGGGCTAGTGTATCACTATAACTTTGAGCACGCTCCGGACGGTCTCATGGGTGAGGAGGGAACGTTCAACATGTGCACCTTCTGGCTGGTTGAGGCGCTTACCCGCGCGGGGCGTACCGACCCTAAGAAGCTTGACGAGGCGCGGCTGATGTTCGAGCGGATGCTGGGTTATGCCAACCACCTGGGGCTTTACGCCGAGGAGACGGGGCCGAGCGGCGAGGCGTTGGGTAACTTTCCGCAGGCGTTCACCCACCTGAGCCTAATCAGCGCGGCGTTCAACCTCGACCGCGCACTAGGCAAGCGGAGTTGAAAGCTACGGTGAAGCGATTACCGGTACCGGCTTAAACACATAGCCTTTACTACTGCGACCACTTAGTTTCTGAAAGGGGTTCCAGTTCTCAGGAACAAGCTGGTCTTCGGGCTCCCGAACAGATATGTTGTAGAAACTTAATGCTTAGGTGGTTGCTTAGCACCAATACGCCTCTCTAATAGCAAAAGTTTTATGCGGCGCTACGGCCTAAGCGCCGCATAAGG
>CADCWP010000238.1:15660-25028 GCA_902806425.1 uncultured Truepera sp. | reverse complement strand
CGGTGGCTACGATTCTCTCTCGTAAGTCCAGTGAATAAGCCATGCTCTAGCTTCTTATGCCTTCACTGCTTTTGCAACTGGCTGTAGTCACCTCGCCGAGCCGTTGATGAACAGAACAGGCCGTGCGCTGAGGTCTGCCGCACAATAGCGGAAGTTTAGGCAGGACACGACAACACCGGTTAGAGCCTGAGTTGCAAGCCTCGCGGCAGCTCTAAGCACCCCGGCGTCCGTAAAACTCGTCCTCGAGCCCATATCCTTACCTACTTAGCCGGTTTCACCCTAGCCAGCGCCCGCATGAGGATGATAAATTGGGCTTATCTTACCGGTGTAGGAGGAATAGATGTGCTAAGACGCAAAGGGCCGTCCCGGCTACTCCTCATATTCAGTACGCTGCTGCTCGGCGGGTGCGCGCTCAACGGGCCACAGTCGATCTTCGACACGGCGGGGCCGGTTGCAGCAAGTCAAGCCGACCTGTTCGTCTATATCTTCTGGTTCGCGGTATTTGTCTTTGTGGCCGTCACCGCAGCCCTCGTCTACGCCGTCTTTAAATACCGGCGGCGCGGTGACGACGACGGTTCCGTCCCCGATCAGATTCACGGGGTCGCGTGGCTCGAGGCTGCCTGGACCGTCGCGCCCGCCGTTATCTTGGTGCTCATCGGCTTCCCGACAGTCAGGCTTATTTTAGAGACGGAGAGCCGCGTCGAACCGGGCCAGCAAGACCTGGTCGTCAACGTCACCGGTTATCAGTGGTGGTGGGAGTTTGAATACCCGGAACTCGGCGTGACCACCGCCAACGAACTGCACATCCCGACCGGACGGCGCGTCGTTCTCAACCTCAACTCGGGCGACGTGCTGCACTCGTTCTGGGTGCCGCGTCTGGCCGGTAAACGCGACCTCATCCCGAATCAGGACAATCAGCTCTGGCTTTCTGCCGACGAAGCCGGTCTTTACCGCGGTCAGTGCGCCGAGCTGTGTCTGGGCGCGCACGCCTATATGCGGATGCGCGTCATTGCCGAGAGTGAGGCCGAGTTCAGCGCTTGGGCAAACTCGTTTCAGCAGGGGGGCGCGCAGCAGGTTCAAGCACAGGTGGGCACGCCGCAGCTCGAGGCGGGCAAAGCTCTATTCAAAACCAAGGGCTGCGCCAACTGCCACGCTATAGCTGGCTACGCCCAGGGGCAAGCTGCCCCCGACCTGACGAACTTCGGCGTCCGCACCTCGCTCGCGGCGGGCGTGGCTGAAAACACCCCCGAAAACCTGACCAACTGGATTCGCAACCCGCAAGAGCTTAAACCCGGCAACCTCATGCCAACCCTGTGGGCCGCGGATGACCCCAAACGCGACGAAGAGGTCGCCGCCCTGGTCGCCTATTTGGAGAGTCTAGGCACGCAAGCACCGCCCACCGCCAGCGTTCAGGCCCGGAGGTAAAGATGGCACTCGGCAGACAACCCGTTCCCCACAGCGCCCCGGAGACGCGCGCACTGCTTAAACGCCCGACGTGGGAAACCGGGCTGTGGAGCTGGCTCACCACCGTCGACCACAAACGGCTGGGCATCCTCTATTTCGTCACGACCTTCGCGTTTTTCATCTTGGGGAGCCTCGAGGCGGCTGTTATCCGCGTGCAGCTCGCCGCGCCCAATCAGCAGCTCGTCACCCCCGACTTTTACAATCAGCTCTTTACCGTTCACGGCGTGACCATGGTGTTTTTAGCCATCATGCCGCTGGGAACGGCGTTTGCCAATTATTTCGTGCCTTTGCAGATAGGTGCACGCGACCTGGCGTTCCCTAGGCTCAACGCCTTTGGCTACTGGGCGTACCTGGCGGGCGGGCTGATCTTTTACTCGAGCTTTCTTTTGGGCGGCGCGCCCGACGCGGGCTGGTTCGCCTACGCGCCGATGACCATGACCGAATACAACCCCGGCCAAGGCATCGACTTCTATATGGTCGGGCTCCTAATCAGCGGCATCGGGACGCTGGTGACGGCCATGAACCTGATCGTCACCATCGTCAACATGCGTGCCCCCGGCATGAGCATGATGCGGATGCCGCTATTTCCCTGGATGATGCTGGTCACGGCGTTCTTGGTAATCTTCGCCTTTCCGCCGCTGACGATTGCGCTCTTCGAGGTCATCATGGACCGCTCGTTCGGGACGCTTTTTTTCAACCCCGAGGGTGGCGGCCTGCCGATCTTGTGGCAACACCTGTTCTGGATCTTCGGGCACCCGGAGGTCTACATCGTCATCTTGCCCGCTTTCGGCATTATCAGCGAGGTCATCCCGACGTTTTCACGCAAACCGCTATTCGGCTATCCGATGGTCGTGCTGGCAGGGATTTTCATCGGCTTTATGGGCTTTGCGGTGTGGAGCCACCACATGTTTACGACCGGCATGGGGCCGATGGCGAACTCTATTTTCGCCATCACAAGTTTTGTGATCGCTATCCCGACGGGCGTCAAGATTTTTAACTGGATGGCGACGATGTGGGCTGGACGCATCTGGTTTACGACTGCCATGCTCTTCGCTACCGCCTTTTTGGTGACCTTTACGATGGGCGGGATTACCGGCATCATGGTCGCCGTACCTCCCTTCGACGCGCAGGCGCAGGACTCGTACTTCGTGGTAGCGCACTTTCACTACGTCATGGGCGGCGGGGCGCTGCTCTCGTTTTTTGCGGGTATCTACTACTGGTTTCCTAAGATGACCGGACGGATGCTCAGCGAACGTATCGGCAAGTGGGTGTTCGCGCTCGTTGTGGGCGGCTTTCACCTGGTCTTTTTTCCGCAGCACTTTTTAGGACTCTTGGGGATGCCGCGCCGCATTCAGACCTACGACACCGGCTTGGGCTGGGACTTTTACAACCTGCTCTCGTCTATCGGCGCGGGGGTGTTGGGCCTGGGTGTGATGTTATTTATCTTCAGCCTGCTGCGCGATATGCGGAGCGGTAAGGAAGCCGGGGACGATCCCTGGGACGGGCGGACGCTCGAGTGGAGCATCTCGTCGCCGCCGCCGCACCACGACTTCGGCGACCTGCCGATTGTCACCGACCGCGACCCGGTGTGGCTCGCCAAGCACCCCGAGCTGATCGAAAAACGCGACGAGCTTTCCGAGAGCAGCGACGGCGCGCCCGAAGCTCCCAACGCCGCGGACGACGAGGACGAGCTTGTACATATTCCCGGTCAGTCGTGGTTTCCGTTCCTAGCGTCGGTAGGGCTGTTCGTCGGCGGGATGGCGGCGGTCTACCACAACTGGTTTTTAGGTGCCCTAAGCGTCGGTTTCATCACGCTCTGCGTGTACGCCTGGGCGTTTGAAGGGGTCGGTGGGCACTACCTGCGCGTTCGTCCGAACGAGCGCCGCAGCACCGGGCTGGCGTCTATCCGACCGCTTTCTGAAATGGCCGGAAAGGGTCAATCATGAGTAGCCTCATACCGGGTCATACTACACACACCGAGCACCGCAGCACCCCGCTCTCGGATCGCAAACTGCTGATGTGGATTTTTCTAGCCTCGGACTGCATGTTTTTCGCAGCGCTTATCGGCACCTACTTGGTCTATAACGGGCGCAGCTTGGTCGGGCCGTACCCAACCGATATCTTAGACATCCCGTTGACGACGGTGAGCACATTCGTGCTGCTGATGTCGAGCTTTTTAATGGTGCTGGCGCTGCACGCCATTCGTATGAACGACATTCCCAAGTTTCGGTTGTGGACGCTAGGGGTGGCCTTTTTTGGGTCGATCTTTCTAGGGTTTCAGGTCTACGAGTTCAGTCACTTTATCTACGAAGGGCTGACCTTGCAGCAAAACTTGTTCGGCAGCACCTTTTTTACCCTGACCGGGACACACGGGGTTCACGTCACCATCGGCGTGCTCTGGCTTTTGTCGCTGCTGATCATCTCTTACGTGCGCCCTATGACCTCGCAAGACGCGCTCAGCGTCGAGATCGCGGGGCTTTACTGGCACTTCGTCGATATCGTCTGGATCGTAATCTTTACAGCGGTCTACTTAGTCGAGTTTATCTAGCGGGGAGTTATGGCAAAAAAAACCTCTAACGATCACGCGGCAGACCACGCGGCCAGCTCCTCCGAAAACCATCACGAGGGCTCGAGTGTCGGCTTTTACATCTTTATCGCGCTCGTCTTGGGCGCGATCACCTACCTCGAGTTCGCGCTCGTCGAGTACCAGGACACGTGGTTCACGGCGCTCAGCAACCTCTGGATACTGGTTTTGTTAGTCGTCCTTTCAGTGGTGAAATTCATCCTGGTGGTAATGTTCTTTATGCACCTTAAAGGCGACCATCGCACCTTCGCGGGCTTTTTTTCGTCGGGAATGGCTATCGCCGTCGGCACGCTGTTCGCGCTTTCAGCCCTTTTTACCGTTCGCAGCCTCGCAACCGCGCAGACCCCACAGCAAGAAGGGGCTGGGGTTGCGGAAGCGCAAGGCCAAGAGGCTGAAGAACACGGTGCCGAACAGAGCGAGCAGGGTACCGAGACCGAAGCAAGCCTCGCGCACCGCTTCGAGTACCCGGCACCCAAGACGCTCAATGTAGACATCATTGACCTAGGGCCACGGCCTCAACTGGTCAGAGGTGGTGCGAACTCGGCAACGGTTCAGACGGATGCTGGGAATTCCCAAACAGCCTCGAGTCGCCCCGGAGGTCCGCCTCCCATCACGCTCCCCGACCCCTTCGCGCAGGGAGCAGGTGGAGCGGCTGGGCAGAACGCCGCCCAGCCCGCTGCGCCACCTGCCGGGGAGGCTCAAGCCGCTGGCGGGGCCGCCGCGCTTCTCGTCGACGCCGACACGAGCGCAGGTGAGGGCGTTTACAACGGCAACTGCGCCTCCTGCCACCAAGCGACCGGCGCGGGTGTCCCCGGTGCCTTTCCGCCCATCGCCGGGCACGCGCCGGAACTCGCTTTAGCCGAGGGGGGCCGCGAATATCTGGTGAACTTGTTGCTGTACGGCCTGCAAGGGGAGATTCAGATTTCCGGACAAGCCTATAACGGGGCGATGCCCGCCTGGGCGCAGTTCTCGGACGACGAACTGGCGAGCACGCTGAACTACGTGCTCTCGAGCTGGGGCAACGCCGAAGCGCTGCCGCCGGAGTATGCGGCCTTTACCGCCGACGAGGTGGCCGCGCAGCGCGACGCCGCGCTCAGCACGGCTGAGGTCTACGAACTCAGGCAGACCCTGGAGCTGCCCTAGCCGTGACGGGGCACTGGCAGTTGGACCCGGTCCTAATCGGCGGGTTGCTGACGCTGGCGCTCGTGTACTTTTTGTTGACCGGACCGCTGCGCGCACGCTTCGCCCCGGGTAGGGCGTACCCGGGGCGGCAGGCGGCGCTCTTTTACAGCGCCGTAGTGATTCTTTACCTGGCCGAGGGCTCCCCGCTGCACGATCTGGCGGAGATGTCGTCGTTCAGCGCGCACATGTTCCAGCACATGCTGCTGAGCTATGTGGTCCCGACGACCATGCTGCGCGGCACCCCGGACTGGCTCGTGCGCCCGCTCCTACTTCACCCCAAAGTCAGACCGGTCGCTACCGTCTTGACGCAGCCCGTGGTGGCGTTTTTGGTGTTCAGCCTGTTTTTTTCGCTCTGGCACCTGCCGGTCATCTACGAAGGTGCGCTGCAAAACTCAACGTTGCATCACCTCGAGCACGTCGCCTTCCTCTTTACCGCGCTGATGCTCTGGTGGCCGCTGCTGAGCCCGCTGCCGGAATTGCCCCGGCTCTCCTATGCGGGCGCGCTCATCTACCTATTCCTGCTGCCCATCGCGCAGCTGCCGGTTTTTGCCGCCGTGACGTTTGCCGACCACTCCCTCTATCCGACCTACGCGAACGCGCCGCATATCATGTTCGGTGACGCTCGCGCCGACCAGACCTTCGGCGGGGCGCTTATGAAAGTCGGCGGCTTGATCACCTTCGGCTTACCCTTTATCCTCACCTTTTTCGAGTGGTACCGCAAAGAGAACACCACGCACTACCGCAAACGTGTACGGGCTTAAGGTTATAGCGTCGGCCGACAATACGGTATCGTGAGGCATGACGATCTCTGCTATCGCCTTCGACTGGGGCGGCGTCTTTACCGAAGGAACATTCGACTCGAGCGCCGTCCGCGCCCTAGCTGCGCGCACGGGTAGGCCTGAAGGCCACATCGCCGAAACTTACTTTCCGCTGATGGAGCACTTTGAAGCGGGCGCGTTCGACTTCGACACCTTTTCAGAGCGGTTTATCCGGAATTCGGGCGTAGACCTCGAGCTGCCCGAATTCCGCGAGACGTTTTTAGGCGCGGTCTGCGAGCGCCCGGAGATGTTCAGGGTCTTAGCTGCTATTCCCGCGCACTACACGGTCGGGATGTTGTCGAACAATGTCGCGCTGCTCTGTGACCGGGTGCGGGACGACCCGCGGATGGCGCGCACCCAGCACTTCGTCTTCTCAAACGAGATCAAGGTCCGAAAACCCGACCAGGCAGCCTTTGCAGCGCTGACCGAGGCGCTCGGGTGCCCCCCGGAAGAAACCGTCTTTGTAGACGACAACGAGGGCAATATCGCCGCCTGCGAGGCGCTCGGGTATAAGGGGCTCTTGCTCGAGTCCTACGACGGCTTTACCACCGCCTGGAAACAGCTCTTGCCCGACGTTCCGTTGCCGTGAGCGAGTCCAAAGCGGTCCGGCTGCTGCAAGGCTACATCTGGTACCCCAAAGACGCCGAGATCGACTTGGGAGACTTTTTGCCGGAGCGTCTGGAGCCCGACATCCACCTTCTCTGGGACGAGGTGCGGCCTCCCTTTACATTTTTCGACGACGGCACGCTCGCGGCGACGCAGCACATCTTTCAGTTCACCGCTCTGACGCTTTCAGGTGACAATCCGGAGGGGCTAACGCCGTGGCTTGCCGAGGTGTTGCAGGCGAAGCTCGAGGCGACCCCTCCCGGCGTCGGCTGGCAGCTTCTAGAAGATTTGCGCGAACTGTAGTGCCTCAGCGCCTACAGATTTTTACGGTCTTCGCTCTCGCCTACGTCCTCTCTTACTTTTTCCGCTCCGCAAACGCCGTTATCGCCACCGACTTGTCCCGTGAGCTAGAGCTGAGCGCCGCGCAGCTCGGGTTTACGACGGGCGTCTTTTTCATCGCCTTCGCCGCCGTGCAGCTGCCCCTCGGTGCGGCTCTAGACCGCTTTGGGGCGCGCCGCGTGACGCCGCCCCTGATGCTCGTCGCCGCGCTCGGAAGCGCCTTGTTTGCTGCCGCGCCGACGTTCCCCGCGCTGGTGCTGGGACGCGCGCTCATCGGGCTGGGCATGGCCGGGGTGCTGATGGGCGCGCTTAAAACCTTTGGGGTGTGGTTTTCAGCGCGGCACTTCACCACCGTGTCGGGCGTGTTTTTAGGCGTCGGCGCGTCCGGGGCGCTGGGGGCGGCGACGCCGCTGGCGTACCTGAGCGCGCTCGTCGGCTGGCGCGCCGTGTTTTGGGGGGCCGCTGCGGTGACGCTGATGAGCGCGCTGCTCCTCGCGCTCATCAGCCGCGACACGCCCCCGGGTGCGAAGGTCTTGGTGCAAGGACAACTCGGACGGCTCTGCGACCTCTTCCACGATCTCCGTTTCTGGCGGCTGGCTTGCGCCAATTTTGCCGTTACCGGCAGCATGTTCGCGTATCAAGGGCTGTGGGCCGGACCCTTTTTGCGCTCGCTGGGACTGCCGGAGGTCGCGGCGAGCAACCTGATCTTGCTGCTGAGCGGCGGGGTGGTGCTGGGTTACTTTGCGGTCGGCTGGTTGGGTGACCGTTTCGGTGTGGGCCGGGTCGCCCTACTGGCGAGCGGCGTCTTCGGGGCCGCGCAGTTGACGCTGGCGTTTTGCGGGCCGGAATGGTCGCTCCAGTTCGTGCGGGGGCTGTTTTTGGTGTTCGGGCTGACGGGGGCCTCGAGCCTCCTCTTTTTAACCCACGCCCAGGAGCTTTTTCCCCACATGACCGGACGCGCCACCACCGCCGTCAACCTGTTCGGCATCGGGGGCGGCGCGATATTGCAATGGGGTCTCGGGCTCGTCCTCGGTCTTTTTCCCGACACAGCCCTCGGCAAACCGTTAGGAGCGTACAGCGCGCTCTTTGTGGTGACCGGGGTGCTTGTAGTGGCGGCAGCTCTAGGCTACGCGCCGCTGCGCCGCAGGCAACCGCGGAAAAAAGCCCGTCCCGCTGCCTGAGAGCGCAATTTGCACTCTGTAAAAAAGTATCAGCTCGAGCCGTCATCACCTTGCTGAACGCTGCGTGCTCCAAGCTGTACAGTTGTCGGCACCGCTCGTGTTCAACGACCGGACGTTCTGGCAGGACGCTGGCGAGACGGTCGCCACCCTAACGCGCCTCGGCAAACTGAGCCAAGGACGTTTCAAGGGGCGCGTCTGAGCTGTAGTCCGTTATGTAGAAATTGAGGACGTCAGGGTGGACCTGAGCGTAATGCTCTCCCATAACGAGAGCTGATCAGGCAGCAGCTTAGCCTCTAAAGGTTCAAGACCTCAGCCAATTGGATGACCTTGACGACCACGCTCCATCTTACGACCCGAAGCCCTAACCTTTTCGGCCATCCTCGCCGGTCCTGTCAAATCCGACACTATACTCATGTTATGGCAAAGGTGTCTTCAGCAGCTTTCCAGCCCAGCGAGGTGATCGTTGTCTCGACGCTTCACCAGTTTCACGCCTAGACCGACGCCTACACGTTTGACGATTTGGCACAACTCGTGGAAAAGCTCTCACCCGAGTTCTCGCCCTCGAGTTGGCGCAAGCCGACGTAGCCGACGTAGCGGAGCGCCGGGAGCAGGGGGTCAAGCAGGAATATCAGCGCAGCATCTATCCACTACTCGAGCAACACGACTACCCGGTCGTAGCTCTTGAATCCGATGAACCGACCTTTAGCGAACTTGTAGACCTTCAGCGGAGCGCTATAAAAGACCTGGAGGATGAGCCGGGTAAATACGACGTGCTCTATCAGTATGCTCACACCCTGCTCGATTACGTGCTGCACCACTGCGCCACAGCCGAAGCGGTCAACTCACCGACCCTCGACGCGCTCTGCAAGGTAAAACATGCGTTTCAGGAAAAGATTTTGGGGCCGCACGAGCGAGACTTCTGGGGGCGTGGAACCAGCACTTCTTGGACTAAAGCGTCCAGGCGGCCAGCGACTATAGGGGGCGCGAATTGTCGTCATCGTCGGTTTCGAGCACGGCTATTGGTTACCAAGAGGTTGGCGCAGGTACCCACAATCCGACTCCTCGGCATCGGAGCCTGAACAGCCTTGCTATGCCCGGCGTTCGAGAACGTTCAGGACACGGTTTCATAACTGCAATATTGAAAGAGCTGGGAACACAACCTAGTCCTACGCTAAGCATCTAGATAACGGCTAC
>CADCWP010000238.1:0-15650 GCA_902806425.1 uncultured Truepera sp. | reverse complement strand
CTACTCGCCGTATCTGTATGTCACAGTGAACGTAACGCTTCAGCTATCTCTTGGCTCATTCGCTCCCAGCGAATTAGTTCGCTTAACCTAAACCGTCGGTGTAGGCTTCGCAGCAGCCAATAGCCCACGGCGTAGCCAGCTCTTGTAGGAGTGCGTTCGTGTCTATTTTTCGAACCTGCGTCAAAGTAGCGCCCGAGCGTTGCCGGGTCATCTCTATCTAGGTCGCGTAAGAGTTGCCCCTTTAGTTCTGGACGCCGCGCCGTGCAGTCCGCTAACCACGCCGTCACCTCATGCCCCTCTGTTGTGGTGCTATACCCAGGCCAGAGGTACGTCTCATCTTTAAGCCTCGGTACGGTGGCCTCTGAAGCTAAGGTGGCTAACCCCTCGAGCATCAGCTTTTCCGCGACCGTTGCGCCTTCAAAGGGTACGTCGCTGACCCTGTGGTGCAGCACGTGGGTGGTTTCGTGTGCGGCCATGATGACAAGCGTGTTGACGTTCGGGATAAGCTCGAGCGCGTAGAAACAGGTCGGTTCGCCCCTGAACAGATCAGCCCAAGCGTTTGACGAGAAGCGCCCGACCATCACGATATGGCGGCCTGAAAGTTCGGCAACACCGAGCGTAGCGGCACATCTTTTGACAGCTTCCGCAATCGCAGTCTCAGCCCCAGCAGAGACGGTGCGAATTGCCGAAGCAACGTCAGGGTAACGAGAAAATACCTCTTCCGAGGGTGTATCAAGGTCGTTGTAATGCTCCTCGTAAAAGTCGAGAACATCCGGGCGTAGTGCGTTTCCCACAACGAAATCTGCTCAGGAAGTGGTTTGTCCTTCGCCAGTTCCCAGAACGTCAGGAACGTCTCGGCCAGATGGGTCACTGTGACAGTCACATTCACACCTTATGACTACCTCAGACGTACCCCAGCCCAGCTCGAGCGCCCGCAACACCGCTCGCGTCCGGTCGCGCATCCCGATGGACAAAACCGACGAAACGTGATTTTTAACCGTCCCCTCGCTCACGCCTAAGGCTCCGCCGATCTCCTTGTTGGAGTAACCGCCCGCCATGAGGCGCACGACCTCGAGTTCACGCGGCGTCAGCCCCTCGGCGCGTCCAAGCTCGGATAGGTCGTCCGCTGAAGGCCGCGCAGGAGCCGTTCGGTCACGGCGGGTTGCACGAGCGTTTTGCCCTGTGCCAGCGTCTCAACCGCGTCTAAAAGCTGCCTCAGCGACACGTCTTCGAGCAGGTATTCCTTCACGCCAAGGCGCAGCCCTTCTAACACCAGCTCGTCATCGTCAAAGGTCGTCAAGATCAGCGTCGGCGGCACCTGAAGAATGCCCGATAAAGCCCGCAGCACGCCCAAGCCATCAAGTTTAGGCATCCGCAGGTCGAGGGGCATCGCGTCGGGCTTCAGCTCATGAACGCAGGTGAGCGCCTCTTTCCCGTCGGCGGCTTCACCTACGACGGTGACCGTTTGCGACAGCTCGAGCAGGCTGCGAATCCCCTGCCGCACCAAAGTCTGGTCATTAACCAGCAGCGTCCGGCTCATACCGGGAAGGTTGCGGTGAGCGCGAAGCCGCGACCCGGATTGGGGTGCAGCTCGAGAGGCCGTTTCCATACCTAAGCTAAGTGCCCCGGCACCCTGACCGTCGTCGCGGGCAGTGAGCCGGATGCCCTTCGGGGTGAGCTCGAGTCTGGCAATATCTGAAACAACCGGTGCGGTGGTGTCAACGTGCGTAACAAGATGCGGAAAGTCGTCATCGCAGGTTTCAGCAAAGTGAACCTTATAACCTACCCAACGAGTTCGCCCTTCTTACCATAGTGGGCTTCAGGGTCATAAAGAGAACCGAGCCGTTCCGCGGCAGGCTATAGGTATAGGTTTCCTTTTTCACGCCATTTGAGGTTGCCTTCACCGAGCCAGAATTGACCGATCCAGCAGCAACGCAGCATCTCCACCTCCAGCAGCTCGGCTAGGTGCTTAGGGCTAGCAGGGTGGTAGAAAGCCGCCATGAGCTGAATTCCGTCCCTACCATTCTGTTTGGGCTGACGCGGGCGCGTCACTGGTGAGTGATCACGGCTCGCAGCTCGTCGAGCGCTGTTCGCACAAGCTGTCGAAAGTCCCGCTGATTCGTTTCGTCGATCCAGCGCTCGTACGCAACTTTAAAGACTGCAATTCCCGCCTCGGCAGTTAAACCCGCGGCGGGGTCTCCGACACCGCGGTTCCGCAACGCCTCGGCCAGCGCCACGGACAACGACGCGAGTTTCATCAGGTCGCGCTCTTGGAGTTCTGCATTCGCGGAGATGATGCTCTGGCGCTGCCTAGAGTATTCGCGGCGTTCCGGGAAAAAAAACTCTACAGCCTCGAGGGCGGTGGCGACCGCGTCGATTGGGGCCAAGGAATCAGGTGCCTCGGCGACCTTCTTGGCAAGAAACTCCTGCAAAGCCCTCGCGCCCCCAAAAAGCACCTCACGTTTATCGGCGAAGTGCCGGAAGAAGGTCCGCTCCGTTAGCCCCGCACGGGAGGCGATTTCCGCTACCGTGGTCTGCTCGAACCCTCGCTCGCTGTAAAGCTCTAGCGCCGCCTGCTCGAGGCGGCCGCGCGCATTGGGATGCCACCGTGCCATACCCTATTGTAACGCAAATGTTAACAGCGACTGACATTACATGCTACCTTATGTCAGTCGCTGCCATCGTCCTATACCCGGGTAGGCGTTGGGACGAGCAGTCGACAACTGGAGGATTTATCTATGCGTGTATTCGTCACAGGCGCCACTGGCTTCATCGGCTCCGCCGTCGTCCCCGAGCTGATCGGCGCGGGCCATCAGGTGATTGGGCTTGCCAGGTCGGACGCCTCGGCTGAGGTGCTCGCTTCCATGGGGGCGGAAGTGTTCCGCGGGTCACTCGACGACTTGGGCAGCTTGCGCTCCGCCGCCGCGGCGTCCGACGGGGTTATCCACACCGCGTTCAAGCACGAGGAGGCGTTCTCAGGCGACTTCCCGGCCGCCGCGGCCGCTGACCGCCGCGTCATCGAGACGCTCGGGGCGGCGCTCGAGGGTTCCGACAAACCGTTCGTGGTCACCTCGGGGACGGCTCTGCTTGCGCCGGGTCGCCTCGGGACGGAGGAGGACCTGCCGGAGGTCGGCCCCCGAGTCGCCTCGGAAAACTCAGCAGTGGCGCTGGCCGAGCGGGGAGTGCGCTCAGCGGTCGTGCGACCGTCGCCGTCGGTTCACGGCGAGGGCGACCAAGGCTTCGCCGCCACCTTGATCAGCATTGCCCGCGACAAGGGCGTCTCCGGCTACATCGGTGACGGGTCCAACCGCTGGCCTGCGGTGCACCGGCTCGACGCCGCGCATCTCTACAGGCTAGCGCTGGAGACGGCCCCGGCGGGCACCGTGCTTCACGCCGTCGCCGAAGAGGGCGTGCCGCTCCGCGAGATTGCCGAAGTCATCGGCCAACACCTGAACGTGCCCGTGGCCAGCATCTCCGATGAGGACGCCAGCGAGCACTTCGGCTGGCTGGCTGGCCTGCTCGGGGCCGACATCCCAGCCTCCAGCACGCTGACCCGCGAGCGATTCAGGTGGGAGCCGACGCACCCGGGGCTCATCGAGGACCTCGAGCAGGGCCACTACTTCCGCACGCCAGCCGCATGAGCGACCGGGCTCAAGAAGCCCACAGAGAGAGATCAGCATGAGCTACAAAGTCGAGAAGGACGTTATGGTGCCGATGCAAGATGGGCAGACCCTCGCCACGGACCTCTGGATACCCGACGGCGGGCCCGCTCCGGCGCTTCTGGTCCGGACGCCCTACGGGAAGGACATCCCGAACCTGCTGGGCAACACCCTCAGTATCCAAGCACTGCTCGAGGCCGGGTACGCCGTGGCGCACCAGGACTGCCGGGGCACATACCGCTCGAACGGCGAGTTCACCCCGTTGCTACACGAGTCGGGCGACGGTGCCGACACGGTGGACTGGCTCCGCCAGCAGCCGTGGTGCGACGGGAACGTCGGCACGTTCGGGGCTTCCTCCTCGGCTTCGCGCAGTGGGCGACGGCGTCACTGGCTCTGGTCGGGCTCAAGGCAATCGCCCCGACGGTAACGACCAGCGATTACTACACATCTCCCTGGTACACCGACGGCGGTGCCTTCTCGCTGCACATGTCACTGTGGTGGTCCACGCTCATGGGGCTGCTCAACGCCCAGTGCGCGCTGGGGGCCAGCACCGGAAGCGTTGAGGCGCTCATGCAGCTGGCCGGTGCCCTGGGCGACCAGCCGGCGCTGGCCACGCACGCCCCGTGGTTTTCGCAGTGGCTTAGCCACCCCGACCGGGACGGGTTCTGGCAGGACCTGTCGGTTGCCGAGCATCTCGACCAGGTGGCGGTGCCAGCACTGAACGTCGGGGGCTGGTTCGACATCTTCGCCGGTGCCACGACCTCCACTTTCACCCGGATGCGCAAGGAGGCCAGCAGCGCCGAGGCCAGGAAGGGGCAACGGCTGATCATGGGCCCCTGGGACCACCTGTCGTACACCGGCCTCTACCACGACCGGCAGTTCGGACTGAGCGCTGACATGCTCGCCGCCGACCTGATCGGCGTGCACCTCCAGTTCTTCGACCGCTGGGTGCGCGGGCGCACCGAGGCCATGGAGGGTGCCTCCCCAGGGCAGATTTTCGTGATGGCCATCAACCAGTGGCGCGACGAAGAGGACTGGCCGCTGCCTGACACGCAGTACACCGACCTCTTCCTCGGCGGTTCGGGCCGGGCCAACACCGCCGAGGGCGACGGCGTCCTGACTCTTGGGATGCCCGGACCCGATGCTAGCGACACGTTCACCTACGACCCGGCGGACCCGGTGCCCAGCATGGGCGGTCGCCTGATCGAGTCCACGGTGCTGAACGCCGTCGGGCCGGTCGATCAGCGCCCGGTCGAGAGGCGCGACGACATCCTGTGCTTCACCACCCCGCCGCTCGACGTCACCGGCCACGTGTCGCTGGTGCTGCATGTGGCCTCCTCGGCGGTCGACACCGACTTCACCGGGAAGCTTGTCGACGTCTTCCCCGACGGGCGAGCGATCTACCTGACCGACGGCATCCTGCGTACCCGCTACCGCAACTCGCTGAGCGCTCCCGAGCTGCTCGAGCCCGAACGGGTCTACCAGGTCACTCTCGACCTGTCGGTCACCTCCAACGTGTTCCCGCCCGGCCACCGCATAAGGCTCAAGGTCTCCAGCAGCAACTTCCCCCACTACGACCGCAAACTAACACCGGCGGCACCATCGCTGAGGATTCCCTGGACCAAGCGGTTGTGGCCACTAACCGGGTGCTGCACGGCACCCAACACCCGAGCCAGCTGGTCCTGCCGATCATCAATCGCTGAACGAGGAGGAAAGACGATGGCAACTATCTTTATCACGGGATCCAACGACGGCCTGGGCCGCGACGCCGCCCACCGGCTCGTGGACGACGGTCACACGGTAGTCGGGCACACGCGCAGCCGCGAGAAGGCCGACCGGCTACAGCAGGAACTGCCCGGCCTCTCCGGAGTGCTCGTCGCCGACCTGTCGAGCGCGGGAGAGGTGCGCCGGCTGGCCGACGACGCGAACGCCTTCGGCACCTTCGACGCGGTCATCCAGAACGCCGGCGTCGGGTACCGAGAGCGCCGACGTGTCGAAACCGCGGACGGGCACGCGCACCTGCTCGCGATCAATGTGCTCGCGCCCTACCTGCTCACCGCGTGGATGCACCGGCCCGGGCGCATTGTCTACCTGACGAGCGGGATGCAGGGGGGCGGCAGTACGGACCTATCCGACCTGGACTGGCTGAGCCGGCCATGGGACGGTGTGCAGGCGTACTCGGACGCCAAGCTGTTCGACGCGACCCTTGCGGCGGCGGTCGCGCGCCGCTGGCCCGGGGTCGTCTCCACGTCCGTCTCCCCCGGGTGGGTCGAGACGAAGATGGGCGGCGCCGGCGCCCCGGACGACCTCGACGCCGCCTCGCTGACCCAGGCGTGGCTGGCCGTCTCCGACGACGAGGCGGCGCTGCGCAGCGGGGCGATGTTCTACCATCAGGAGCCGATCCTCCGGACCGGCGGTGGAGGGGCCCGGGCGCTTCACCCCGCGGTGACCACCAAGGCTTTCCAGGACGACTTGCTCGCCGCGCTCGCCGCGCTCGCCGGCACCGAGTTGCCGACGGGCGACCCCTGAGCTTATGTCACAAAGTGACATCACCCTGTTACAGACCAATAACAGTTACTGTTCATCACTCGAACTGACGGAGGCACGTCTATGACCGAGAACCGAAGCACATCTATGACCGAGAACCAAGACGGCTGTCGGCCGCCTACCGCTGGGCAGGGCGCGGCACGCATGCGCTTATTGCTGATCGTCCTGTGCGGGGTGCAGTTCATCGACGCTGAAGAGTCCGACCCTGACCTATACAGGTGACAGGCCGAAGAGGAGCGACGAAGGTCCCGGTGGCGCTGGCTTGGCCTAACGAGCCGCGCCGGAGCCGCCGGGGTGTTCTTACCTGGTCTGAGTCCTCTGGTGATCCAGAAAGGAGCCAACCGTGAGTGAGATTGCGATTGTTTTCGCACTGATGGCGGCGGTGGCGGCCCTAGCAACGATAGCCAACCGCATCGGCATCCCCTACCCGATCCTGCTCGTACTCGGTGGACTCGGGCTCGCCTTCATTCCGGGGCTACCGCGTGTGGCGCTCGACCCGGACATCATCTTTCTGCTCTTCTTGCCACCGCTCCTTTTCGGTGCTGCTTATGCAGCTTCGTGGCGTGACTTCCGAGCGAACGCTAGGACTATCGGGTTACTCGCCGTCGGGCTCGTGCTGATCACGACAGTTGCCGTAGCAGTCGTTGCCCACATGGTCGCAGGGTTGTCTTGGGCGGCGGCGTTCGTGCTCGGGGCTGTGGTCTCACCCACCGACGCCATCTCAGCAACCACCATCGCGCAGCGCCTCGGCGTACCCCGCCGGATTGTGACCGTGCTCGAGGGCGAAAGCTTAGTCAACGACGCGACTGGCATCGTCGCCTACCGGATTGCGGCGGCGGTCGCGGCGGGCACCGTGGTCTTTTCGCCCCTAGACGCCAGCGTGCAGCTCGTACTCGGAGCCGTCGGTGGCACCCTCGTCGGCGTAGGGGTCGGCTGGCTGACGATACAGGCGTTTAGAGCGCTCGGCGACGTCCAAGTCCAGGTCGTGGCATCGCTGCTGGTCCCTTTTCTGGCCTACATCTTGGCTGAGAAAGGCCCCCACATTTTGTGGCACGACCTGTTCGGGTTTCCCGGCGAGCCGTTTTTCTCTGGGGTCTTGGCGGCGGTGGCGGCGGGTTTCTATGTGGGTCGGAATAGTCACTTAGTCGTATCGGGCAGCACACGCATCGTGGGGAGCGCAGTCTGGGACGTCCTCATCTTTTTGCTCAACGGCCTAGCCTTCATTCTGATCGGGCTCCAACTGCCCGAGATCGCGGCTGGTCTAGCAAACTACACGCTCACCGAACTTGCCCTTTCCGCCGCTTTGGTAAGCTTCGCGGTCGTACTCGTGCGCGTCTTGTGGGTATTTCCAGCAATCTACCTGCCCCGCTTCCTGAGCTGCCGCCTGTGCGAGCGGGACCCTTCCCCGTCATGGCGTAACGTTGTGGTCATCGCTTGGGCCGGGATGCGCGGCGTGATCTCGCTTGCCGCCGCCCTCGCCCTGCCGCTCACGGCGTCGGACGGAGGCCCTTTTCCCGGCCGTGATCTCATACTGTTCCTTACCTTCAGCGTTATTCTGATAACCCTTGTCATCCAAGGCTTGAGTCTCCCGCCCATTATCCGAATGCTCGGTTTGGAGGACGATGGACTGGTTGATCGTGAAGAGGTGCGCGCCCGGATCGAAGCGGCGGAGGCCGCGCTCACGCGCCTAGGCGAGTTGGAACCAGAGGTGTGGGTACGTGGAGACACCGCCGAGCGAGTTCGCGGGCTTTACAGCTACCGCCGCAGCCGTTTCCTGGCTCGAACATGGGGTCCCGACGGAACCGGCGAGGACGAGGTCGGGAGGGCGATAGAGGCGCGTTCGCGCGATTACCAACGCCTGGTGCGTGAACTGGTACAAGCCCAGCGCGTCGCGCTGATCCGGCTGCGGAACGATAACCACATCTCGGATGCGGCGCTTCGCAGCGTCGAACGCGACCTGGACCTAAAGGAGGCGCAACTGGAGCGCTGAACCTCGACTATCATCAAAAAAGGTGAGGCAAGCGATATATGGCGATTCGGCCTGCTTTTCGCTTCCGAAATGCACTATAGACGTTATGTTCTATTTCATCTCGCCTTATGTGGTTATGGAAGCGCAGGCACAGCGCAAATGCGCCATCGTAGTTCGGAATCTGCTTACCGCCAAAAAATTAAGTTCGATGTGGAGAACTATTGTCTCTCATGGTGGTCTAAGACTTCGACAACAGCATCCCAAGTCAATGCCTGCGTTAAAAAGCAGCTCCAGCAAGGGCCAGCCGCCACGCCACCCACCGATCAGCATGGCCGCCGCCGTCTGCACCACAACGAGCAGCACCGTTACCCGCAGCGGCGCAAGCCACGCAAACTGCGACGCGGTGATCACCAGGAGCACGCTACCGATCCCGTTGGGAACCGCCGTCATAGCAACGAGTGTGGCGAGTACCTGCACCGCTTCGGGGTGGCGCTCTCTAAAGACGCGCTGGACGATCTTAAAAACTTCAGGCGTCCGAACCCGGACCCGCTATGGTGGAAGTACCACTGAGAGCGGATGGTCGGCTCGTACCTGGCGGCGTTCACGGCATTCTTGGTAACGTCTCGCCGCTCCTGCCGGAGGCGCTCGAGTGGACCGTGTGGGTCATGCCCGGCGTGTTGGGCGGCGTCGGCATCGCCTTCTGGGTACGTTAGTTACTACGTGAAAAGTTCAGGGGTAACCATGAACCTCGGGCTACAGAAGCACATATGTAACGCGCTGAAACCCGCATCGCGCCGGGTGTGTCCCAAAACAGCTGATATCTACTGCTCCAGTTAGAATGTCCGGGCCGAATGCCGAATTTGGAATAAAGTTCTGCATAACACAGCGATCTAAAAGACGCTCAACCCTCACCCAAAACAGCTTGCCGCTCCTCGAGTCTCGAGGAGCGGCAAGCCGACTTTATAAAGGTTACTGACCCGCGACGATCCTGTGCACCTTGCCGGTTGTGCCGGTCGGCCCGGTGCTCTCGGTCGTCAGGGCGTACAGCTCACCACTCGAGTCCTCACCGAAACCGAGCACGTAGGCGTCAAGCTGGGCGATCTGCTCCAAGGCCCACAACGCCCCCGGTGTATTTGTGAGGGTCGCCATCAGCAGCTGCCCCTTGGGCTCGGCAAAGTCGCTGCTCCAGTCGCCGAAAACGTAGCGCCCGGTGAGTTCAGGTATAGCCGCCCCGCGGTAGACGTAGCCGCCGATAACCGATGCGCCCGCGACCACACTGTCGCCCTGATTGGCGAGGTGGGGGTATTCAATAACGGGCAACTGGAGGGGTTCACCGTTCGCGCCGACGCGCGCGCAATTTTCTGGTGACTCGTTCGGGAGCTTCGGGTCGAAGCAGTGGGTGCCCTCGAGCAGGTTCCAGCCGTAGTTGCCCGGTTCGCTAGCCTCATACACCGCTTCCCAGAGGTTCTGCCCGTTGGTAGCGACGAAAAGCCCGTGGTCACCGCCCCGGTCGAACGACATGCGCCAAGGGTTGCGCCAGCCCCACGAGTAGATTTCGTCGTGTCCTTCTTTATCGACCAAGGGGTTGTCCTGCGGCACGGCGTAGCCGGGCCAGCCACGGTCGACATCAATGCGGAGGACGTTGCCGAGCAGCGAGGTAACGTCCTGACCGTGACCCATCGGCGGATGGCCGAGCGCCACGTCGTCGGCAGCCCCACCGTCCCCGAGGGCGATGTAGAGGTAGCCGTCCTCAGGACTAAAGGCCAGCGCGCCTCCGTTGTGGTTGAACTGCGGCTGGTCAACCTCTAAGAGCACACGCTCGGAGTTGGGATCGGCCCGGTTGGGTTTATCTGCCAAGACCGTAAACTCCGAAACGCGCGCGGTGTGGTCCCAGTTGTCCGGAGCCGACTCGCGCAGAGGCGAGCTGTAATAGACGTAGAAGTGGCCGTTCTCGGCGTAGTTGGGGTGAAAAGCCAGACCGAGCAGCCCGCGCTCGTCGAAGTCTTCTTGCAAGTCGACGAGCTTGTCACTGAGGTTTAAAAACGGTGTCTCGAGCCGCTGATCGTCAGCGTTCAAAATGTAGATCATGCCGACACGGTCGACGACAAAGCGGCGGTCGTCACCCTCCGGCGCGGTGAGCTGAACCGGGGAGACGAGCCCTTCGGCGATCACTTCGGTGCTGATAGTCACAGGGCTCTGCGCGGCCGAGGCGGTTCCCGCAGTCTCTTCGACGTTGGTCCGCTCCTCGCTGACAGCTTCGGCGCCGGCTTCTGATTGGCCCGTCGTGTCCTCGCTACCGCCAGTCGCCTGACCGCCCCGCTCCTGCGCGACCTGCTCGGCGGTCACCTCACCAAAATCGTTGCCCCAACTCGTGCGCTCAAAGGTGGCGACCGCCGCGATCTCCGCGTCGGAGAGCTGGTCACGAAACGCGGGCATTCCCGCGCCGCCGTTTAAGATGCGGCTGATGTGGTAGCTCGCCTCCTGAAGGTTCTGGTTCCCGGCCAGGGCGGGGGCGGCCCCGATCCCCTCACCTTCGGCTCCGTGGCAGGCCGCACACTGCTGATAGACCTGCTCACCTTCGTTCTGTGCCGTCCCCGCCGACAAGGCCAAGGCGAGCGCGACCGTCGAGAATGTTACAAACGTCCGTTGCGTCATCTTTCCCCCTTAACTGTTAGACAGCTTACTTTAGCATGAGGTGAGAGCAGCGGACAACGTAGCTGTGTTTTGTACTTTCGTAATCGTTCGGAGCCGGAGTGGGCAGTTACGCGACGGACAGGTACGGAGACCGACTCTAAACGCTCCCAAAGGAGTTTACCCGTCCTCTCCGGCAAAGGAAACGGGCACCCTGGACCGATCACCCCGAGGGTGTAGTACTCCTCTAAAAAGAGCTGTCCGGAAGTGTAGAAGCCGAAACTGAGGGGACCCTTGTCTTCCAAGAACTGTTGGGAACGTTCCACGATAAGGCCCATCGCTTCGTCCCAGCTCGAGCCGCCCGCCCCGGCGCACCAGTGGGCGCGTCAGGCGGTCGGGCGAACGGTTCGCCTGCCAGCCGAAGAGGTCTCTCGGGTTCACGCGCCCGTGGTTGATGCAGTCCTCCGCGCGTCCCCGTACGCCCACGATGCGTCCGTCCTTGACAGCGATGTCGAGTCCGTCCCCGTTCGAGTGCAAGTGCAAGATGGCGGCGGACTGCACCCAGGCGTCTACGTCCTCTTCGGTAACGCCTTCCGCCAAATACTGGTCTACTCGAGTAGGCCATGTTTCACCCTGCCCGTACGGTGTGCGCGCCCCCAAGGTTCGCTGATGCGGTCGGCCGTAGCGACATACTTCCCTGCATTTCGCGTCATCTTCCTAGACCCCTTTTTCAGAGTGTTGGCCCTATGAAACCGCTCGAGTCGCCTTCCCGACTGTACGCACATCCCAAAACTGCCGTCACCCTCAGCTGAGGGTGACGGCAGTTCACAGCTTTCTAAGTTTGGTGCAGCAGTCATCGTCTGAAAGATAAAGGTGAAAAAGAGAACGCCTCACCGGTTGCGGTGAGGCGTTTGTACGGATCAGTTTGTACAAATCATCCGTCTAGGCGACGAACTCGAGCTTTAACGACGTCTCGTCAACCTCGCGCTCTTCCGACGCGCAGATAAGCCGCGCCTCCGCGCCGTAACGCGAGCGCATCATCATCACGACGCTCTCAATCGGGGCCTGCGTGCGGGTCAAAAAGTCGCCGTTTAGGTAGACCTCTTTGTCCATCAGCAGCTCGGGTTGGGCAAGACCGAACGAGCCGTTCAGTTGCTCTAAAGCCGTCTGCGCCTTTGCAACCATTTCGCTCAGGTCGCGGTGAAGCGCGAAAAACGAGATTACGCGCTCGCGCTCGCCCTCGGTCATGTATTTGGCGGAGCGGGAGCCGGTCAGTTTGTGGAGCAGCTTCTGGTACTGCACGGGGGTGAGTTCTAGCTCGTCGCGCAGCGCGTGAATGGCTTGGAGCTGCCCGATGTAGTGCGAATGGTCTTGTTTGAGGCCGTGAGGCGGGTGGTCTTGAAGGATCTGTGCCATGAACTAAGTATACACGTTTGTACCTTAATTGTTAAGGTACAAACGACATTTCAGACTACTCTCAACCGCTACTAAACCGCGTTCAGCACGTGGTTTAGACGATTTTTTAAGAGACAAGAAAGGCTACCTTTCAGAGCGGTGTTTGACGCTTCAAAAAAGTCTCACGGGGTCTTATAAGCTGCCGCGTCAGCCTCATGAAGGCCACACCACCGTAACTGTTCTAGGCGTCGCTACGTCCTTACGGCGTGAATAACTCTTTCAGATCAGCTCGGCGCACTTCGCCAAGCGGCACGCCCTGCCGCAGCATCGTGGACCCAGTAGGAGCACTGTTGCTTTAGGAGCTCCGAGCGCACCCTTCCTAAATAGTAGACGGCCCTAAGCGCCAACTTGGGCGAACCGGCTCCGTCCAGGTCTCGCTCAAAGTGAACGTCGCCCGACCCCGGATATCGTCCGACGACGCCCCGACGAGCACCTCGAACGCGCCTGCTTCGGCAACCCAGGCGTCCTGCTGTTCATCGAAGTAAGCGAGCGAGCGCATATTTAGGTTCAGTTCAGCGACTTTAGTCTCACCCGGCTCGAGGGCCATCTTGACAAAGCCCTTGAGTTCTTTTTCAGGTCGCTCGACACTAGCCTCAGCGTCACGCACGTAAAGCTGTACGATCTCCTTACCCGCTCGAGCGCCGCTGTTGGTTACCGGGACGCTGACTTTGAGCGTCCCCCCCGGCGTAACGGCGTCCGCCGAGAGAGTGGGGTCGCCGTACTTGAGGGTGGTGTACGACAAACCAAAACCGAAGGTAAAGAGCGGTTTAACCTCCGCACGCTCGAAATGCCGGTAACCAACAAAGATATCCTCGCGGTAGAAGACCTGCCCGTCCTCGCCGGGATACGTCGACGCTTGACCGTCCATCACCGGGGAGTCGGATACTTGCGCCGGGAAGGTCTGAGGTAACTTGCCCGACGGGTTGACGGTGCCCAGGATCACGTCGGCGGCGGCGTTCCCGCACTCCTGACCGGGATACCAGAGCTGCACGACGGCGGCAACTTCATCAAGCCACGGCATCGTCACCGGGGAGCCAGTCTGCAAGAGCACCACTGTCCTCGGATTGACACTGGCTACGCGGGAGACCAGCTCGTTTTGCCGTCCGACCAACTCCATATCCGCGCGGTCGTTGCCTTCGGTTTCCCACTCGCCGTTTAGGCCGACGCAGACGATAGCAACGTCCGAGTCGGCGGCTAAGGCGGCGGCGCGCTCCACAGCGTCGTCACCGAGCAACCTGAACATCCCCGAGCGCACCGCCGAGAACCCTATTTCGCCCGTGACGCGGGAAGCGAACTCGAGCTTCACCTCGTGGTTTCCAGCCTCTAACTTTATCTGGCCCAGCTTCTGTTCGCTGCCCGTCCCAAAATAGGTGTCCCCTTGCGTCCAAGCGTCCCAGTTGTCGACGACCACTTTCCCGCCGACGAGCAACCGGCTCAGTCCCGCGCTGATTAAGTCGAGCGCGTATTGGCCCACCTGGTCCACGCTCAAGGTGCCGCTAAAGCGCGCCGAAAACTCCGGCTCAACGCCGTGCCCGACTGCGTCCATCCACATCATTTCGCCCGTCGGGTTGGTGGTGCGGTAGACCACCTCGCCGGAGAGGTCAGGGGAGTTGAAATATTCGACGATCAGGGTGCCGTGAAGATGCTCACCCAGAAGCGGCAACAGCTTATGATTCGTGCAGCCGAGCTCATAACCAAGTTCTACGCCGCCGAACTGCGCCGCGAGCCCGTCAAACGGTGAGACGCGGTAGTGTGCGTTGACCTGCGCGCTGCCGCCCCCCATGATCTGTGCAGTTTTAGCGTTCGGCCCGATTATAGCGACCTTTTGAAGCGCGTTTTTGTCGAGTGGTAGCACGTTCTGATTTTTAAGGAGCACCGCTCCCTCCGCGCCCGCTCGCCGGATGAGCGCTCGATGTTCGGGGTTGTCGTCGGCGCGCTCTTCGGGAATATCGGGGTTCTCAAACGCCCCAACGCGCGCAAAAAGTTTGAGCAGCCGTTCGGCGCTCGTTTTCACGGCGTCTTTAGCCGCAGACCCGTTCTCGACGGCCTCTAAGAGCTTTTCGCCCCTAAAGCGGGTCGGGCCGGGCATCTCGAGGTCGAGCCCAGCGTTAACAGACGGCGCGGTGCTGTGCGTCGCAAACCAGTCGGACATCACGACGCCGTCAAAACCCCATTCATCCCGCAAAATCTCAGTCAGCAGGCGTTTGTGCTCGCTCGCGTAGAGACCGCCCAGCTTGTTGTACGCGCACATCACCGCCCACACGCCCGCCTTGACCGCCGCCTCAAAGGGCAGCAGGTACAGTTCGCGGAGCGCCCGTTCGGAGATTTCCGAACTTATGGTCATCCGCTCGAACTCGAATTCGTTACCGACAAAGTGCTTTATGGTCGCGCTCACGCCCCGGCTCTGCAAGCCCTCAATATAGGCCACGCCGAGGCACGCGCTCAGGTACGGGTCTTCGGAGTAGCACTCGAAGTTGCGCCCGTTTAGCACACCCCGGTGCAGGTTGACGGTCGGAGCGAGCAGCACGCGCGCGCCCTTTGAGTGCGCCTCCTCAGCGAGCGCTCGGCCCACCCCTTCAACGAGCGCCGTGTCCCAACTTGCGGCGAGCGCGATCCCCGCTGGAAAACACGCTGCGCTGACGCCGCCGACGAGCGCCCCACCGCCCCGCGCCCCGTTGGGACCGTCCGAGACCTTGACTGCCGGGACGCCCGCGCGTTCTACCGGAGCGGTGAGCCAAAACGACGCTCCCGCGAGCAGCGAAACCTGCTCCTCCAGGCTAAGCGCCTCTGATGCTGCTCTGTCCACGACGCACCTCTCTCTAATTGTAACCGTGTTGGGGTTATATCACACTCAGGGGCGGAGTTATGAGTTTGTGAAACTAGAGCTGCCCGTCAGAAAGCGAAGCAGAGTATGACGCGGGGTTAAAGATAACTTCGGGGACGCTGAGGTCGAGGTTCCCAAGCCGTACCCGAAAGCCAGAGTTGAGTGAGGGTGTTGCCAGCAGCGGCTTCGGTCCTATTACGGCCCAGGCCAGCTTAAACTTCGTACCTCTTGGTGATACACTGATGACGTGACCCAGGCTGAGTGGGTTGTGCAGGTGCCAAAGCCGCTCTAGAAGATGTCCGGTTAGACGCAGTTGTCGGTATCGCCACGCAGTATACGACCGCACCGCGGTACAGGATAGGATGTTAAGACTTTGTAAACCGTCTTGAGTTGCGGCGACGGATCGTGTGAATACTAGAGGCACTAACGTTAGCGGTAAGGTTGTCCCACGCGTTCTATCTTTACAAAAGGAGAGTGGGACACTTAGACGCGCCCCACTCTTCAAATCAGTTAGCGCCTGATGCTGCTTTTACCCCTCCACAAAGTCTCTTAGCCCCCGGTTGCG
>CADCWP010000237.1:2179-2546 GCA_902806425.1 uncultured Truepera sp. | reverse complement strand
GACTCGTCAAAGCTAAGGACAGCTGAGCCGTTCGCACCTGTCACCGGGATCGCTACGCTCTTAGCCTTGGTGTTACCTCGCCACACATCTATCCTGCCCCTGGTCGTGGTGACTCCTGAAACCTTGATGGTCTTGACCGTCACGCCCGCGGGTGCAAACTTGTTGAACACGAAGTCCATCTGCCCGCCCTTGAGGTAAGGCTGCGGCGTATTGTTGTTTTTACCAATAATCATGCTTTTGCTACTGCCGACCACGAAGGCGGTGTTGCCGACGCCGTAGCCGCTGCGCTGAGTGTAGAGCAGAACTTTGCCAGGGTTGCTGGGGCCGCTGATCCCTCTACTGGTGGATACTTCCCACAAGAGACGGT
>CADCWP010000237.1:0-2169 GCA_902806425.1 uncultured Truepera sp. | reverse complement strand
GCCCTGGTGACCCTCGAGGATCTTGTTGTCGAGGCGTCGTTTAGCGACGATGGGGACGGTTGCGTTGGAGGGCGTACCGCTCCCCTGGTAGACGATGCCGGTGCCTAGCTTGACGGTGTTGATGAGCTGGTTGAGGGGTGTGCGCTCGAAGTCGATGGTGTAGGTGCCTGTTGCGGGGGGTAAGGAGATGGTGAAGCTCTGGCTGACCTGGGTGGCTGGGCTGTAGGTGGTGTCGCCTGCCTGGTCGGCAGTCACCGTACATTCTCCAGCCCCGACGAACGACACGGTGCTGCCCGAGAGGGTGCAGACGCCGGGTATGGTGGTCCCGAAGGTAACACTCAAGCCGGAGGTGGCCTCGGCACTCACAGTGTAGGTGCCGCCTACGGTGGCGTCTGAGGGTGCGGTGCTGGTGAAGCTCAGGGTCTGAGACTGCTTGGGAGCGATGGTGAAGGTCTGGGTCGCCTGAGGTGCTGGGCTGTAGGAGGCGTCCCCCGCTTGGTTCGCTGTGACCGTGCACTCACCGGCTGCGACGAACGACACGGTACCCTCAGAGAGGGTGCAGACCTCGGGGGTGCTCGTTCCGAAGGTAACGCTCAAGCCGGATGTGGCATTAGCGCTCGGCGTGTAGGAGCCGCCTACTTTCGCGTCGGTAGGTGCGGTGCTGGTGAAGCTTATAGTCTGGTCCTGCTTGGTGTAGGACACGGTGATTTTGGGTGTGCGAGCGTCGTCAAGGGTGTTGGTGCCCCCGTCAGGGTCCAGGCTCGAGCCGCCCCCGCCACCGCCCGCGCCCGCATTAACCGAGATGCCAAGAAAAGTCCCACCGCCACCGCCGCCGTAGAGGCCGCCGCCGCCACCGCCACCGTCGTTACGCCCGCCGTTACCTCCCTGACCGAGCGAGCCGCTTGCGCCGTCAACGCTGCCCCCCGCCCCGCCCGCGCTCTGGGTTCCCGCCCCACCGCCGCTGCCGGCCCCGTCGCACATGTCGCTGGTTTTTCCGGCGCTACCGGCATCCCCGCCCGTGCCGCCGCTGGAACAGTCACCATTATAAGCCCCGCCCCCACCACCCGCCGCGACTAGCAGGCGCGACTCGAGCGAGCCCGGAGCGGTGCGTGAGACCGTGCGCACGTCCGACGCGCCGCCACCGCCACCGCCGTAGTAGCTCATGCCGCCGCTGTTGAAGCCGCCGATGCAGGCCGTGTACGCGTAGCAGGCGCCGCCTGTGGGTGCGCCGCCCACGTTGAGGTACAGGGTCTGGCCGGGCGTGACCGCCAGCTCGGCGCTCACCGTCGCCCCGCGACCGCCGGGCCAGGCAAGCAGGCCGCTCCCCCCCGGTGCGCCCCGCGCCTCGACCGTGACGGACGTAACGCCCGCCGGGACGGTGAAAGTCTGCTCAGCACCAGTGGAGGAGAACGTCAGGGTGGTAGCAGCCTGAGGCGCGAGCTGAGGCAAGGCGAGTTCGGGCAGGGCAGATTCGGGCGGTGCGGCCTGGTTGCAGGCGGCAAGAAGAATAAGCAGCAGGGAAAACCCGAGAGTAGGCAGACGAAGAGACATAGTGTGTTCCTTTGGATGAAGTGGGCTAACGCTACGCCCTTCGCATTAGGGCTGTATCGTCGCTGGATTGTTTCGCTCCAGGTATAGAAGTACCGGGGCACGGAACGCACCGTACATTTGGACGGTGTCCTGAAAGAAGAAATAGGGTTTAGCACCTCGAGAGAGCCCGGACGTGTGCGTCAAGGCTCTCTTAGGTTTGCGATACGCCAGTCCTACCTCGAGACGGGTACTTCGAACGCCACGTCATCAACGGTGTAGGCGTTCGGCGCGTAGATATCCACTGCCCTTAGCTCTTTGATGTCGAGCGGCACGACCAGGCTACCCCCACGAGCGGTGGTGCCCAGGTTCTGCCGTGATGAGGTGCCGTTGGCGTAGTAGAAGGTTAGGAACGCACCCTTGGAGGTCAGGTTGCTCAGGGTCAGTGACGTGAGGGTAGCTCCAGCTGGATTGAAGTTGGTGAAGGTGAGCTTGATGCGTCCGCCCAAGCCATTGGGGACGTTGGTGCCTTCCTTGACGATGGTCAGACGCTTGGAGCCGTAGAGACTAACGACTTTGCCCTGGTGACCCTCGAGGATCTTGTTGTCGAGGCGTCGTTTGGCGACGATGGGGACGGTTGCG
>CADCWP010000236.1 GCA_902806425.1 uncultured Truepera sp. | reverse complement strand
GCCCAGGAGGGCGTGACCTTCACAATTGCCCCTGACCGTCAGGCGCAACGGATCGCGCTCGACGACCTGACGGGCGACGGACGGTGGACCTTCACCCGCGTCTCGCCCACCAGATGACGGAGGCTAGGCGCAGGAACGGATTCAAGAAGACGAAGTGCTCCGGGGAGCTGGAGCGGTCGTTGCAGGTCGTCTCGTCGGGAAGGGAAGCGCCGGTGCTTATGAATCGGGACACAACCGTCACGCGTGGCACCGCTCGGCGCACCGGTCGCGCTCGGTGGCGTCCTCGCAGCCTCGACAACGTTGTATTTAGATACCTGTGCTCAGAAGGAGATAGTATGAAACTCTCGACTTTACAGTGCAACATCATCCCTATGGTTCTCGGGTTGGTCTTAGCTTCCCCATGTGTCTACGCACAAAACGAGGTAACGCCCGAGCAGGTGCAAGCTGCCTTGCCAAGACTCGAGCGGTTCACAGAAGAGGCGCTGCAAAAAACTGGCGTCCCCGGTTTAGCCATCGCCGTGGTTTATCAGGATGAGGTGGTCTACCTCAAAGGCTTCGGCGTGCGTGAAGCGGGTAAAAGCGAACGTGTTACGGAAAACACGGTCTTTCAGCTTGCTTCGATGTCCAAGCCGGTTGGCTCCACCGTCATCGCGGCATTAGTGGACGACGGCGTGGTCGCTTGGGACGACCGCATCGTTGACCTCAACCCCGAGTTCCAAATGTTTGACCCGTGGGTCACGAATCATGTCACGGTCCGTGACCTTTACGCGCACCGCAGCGGCCTTCCCAGCGATGCGGGCAATGACCTCGAGGGTCTCGGCTATGAACGGGACGAGATTCTGCGCCGCTTGCGCTTTCTCGAGCCCGGGGGTGACTTTCGCGCGAGCTACGCCTACAGCAATTTCGGCATGACCGCAGGCGCGGTGGCCGCTGCCAAGGCCGCAGGTAAGACGTGGGAAGAGGTTTCCGAAGAGCAGGTGTATGGACCGCTGGGTATGAGCAGCACCAGTTCACGCTATGAGGACTTCGTCGCACAAGAGAACCGCGCGCACCTGCATATCCTGGTGGGCGGCGAGTGGACGCCCAAACTCATCCGCGACGCCGACGCGCAGTCGCCCGCAGGCGGCGTGAGTTCAAGCGCTCGGGACTTGGCGCAGTGGGTACGGCTCCAGCTCGGCAACGGCACCTTTGGGGGCGAGCAGGTGATCAGCGAAGACGCGCTGGCACAGACGCATCAGCCCAACATTCTTAGCGGCACGCACCCGATAACGGCCAATTCCACGTTCTACGGCTTGGGGTGGACTGTGGGCTATGACGACGCTGGTCGGCTGCGTTTAGGCCATGCAGGAGCCTTCTCGGTCGGTGCGCGCACCGTCGTCAACCTCATTCCGTCGGAAGATCTCGGCATCGTCGTCCTCAGCAACGCTTTCCCCACCGGCGTCCCCGAGGCAATCGCTGACACCTTCTTCGACCTAGTACACGAGGGCGAGCCTACCCGGGACTGGTTGGCGACCTGGAACAAACTTTTTGATCAATTGGCCGCAGGGTTCACCTCCGGAGCTGCTCAGTATGCTCAGCCTCCCGCGACGCCCTCAACAGCGCTGCCGAACGCGAGCTACGTGGGCACGTACACCAACGACTACGTCGGTGATATTGAGGTTGCGAATGAGAACGGTGAGCTCACGCTACTCTTGGGTCCCCAGCAACAAGCCTTTCCCCTTACGCACTATGACCGCGACGTGTTCCTGTATTACCCTTCTCCGGAATCGCCCACTGTTCCGGGTGTTGCGAACTTTACGGTAGCTGCCGACCAGCAGACGACACAAGTGGTCATCGAGGGCTTGAACCAAAGCACGTTTACGCGCGTGTCGGCTACGGAGGAAGCGCCGTGACGAGTCGCAGCTTCTTTGACTGTTGCGTGTCCCGCCCAAGGTGGATGTTGATACCCCTGCCGATGTCCAAGCGACAATCCTGCTGTTTCGCTGAGGCGGACCGATGAGGCGGCGCTCGAGCATCCTGGCACTGGCGCTCCTTCTGTCAATTTGTCTTGGTCAAAGTGAGGACCCAACCGACGACAGTTTTTCAGGGCTGGTAGATATTGGCGGGCGCAGTCTCTACCTCGAGTGCCAGGGTGAGGGAAGTCCTACGGTCGTGCTCGAGGCAGGCTACCGCAGTCCGGCCACCGTCTGGACCAACGACCTCGTTCAGCCTGACGCACCACGGCAGATGGTCGTTGAGGGTGTTGCCACCTTTACGCGCGTCTGCCTCTACGAGCGGCCTGGGGCGGGCGCCGTGCTCGACAATATCCTCGTTCCCAGCCGCAGTGACCCGGTCCCCCAGCCGCGAATGATGTCGGATATGGTCGCCGACCTGCACGCCCTCCTGCACGCGGCGCGCGTGCCCGGGCCGAATGTCCTCGTCGGGCATTCGCTCGGTGGCCCTCTCGCGCGGCTCTTCGCGGCTGCCTACCCGGAGGAGGTGGTTGGGATGGTCCTCGTCGATGCCGGGCATGAGAACCTCTTCGTAGAGGAACAGGCGCTGCTGACGCCT
>CADCWP010000235.1 GCA_902806425.1 uncultured Truepera sp. | reverse complement strand
GCGCGCCGCTTCGCTGTGAGTAGCACCCTCGGCGAGGTGGTAGACGAAACCTTTACCCTCGCGGTAGCCCGCGTCGAGCAGGGCTTGCCTAGCGAGCAGCGTCACCTCTTTGTTGTCGTCCGAGCTGCCCTCACCCTCGCCCGAATCGAGCCAGAGTCGCACGTCGCGCACGGGCAGCCTCCGCAGGCGCTCGAGCATCCGCAGCTCCCCACCCCGCCGGGTCGTCCAAAACGACGCCGACATGACGCCGTGGTGCCGCGCGAACTCGGGGTGCTCGAAGGCCAGATACGCCGAGAAAAGCCCGCCCATCGACGAACCACAGGTAGCGGTGTGTTCGCGCCCCGGCAGAACGCGGAAGGTCGCGGCGACGAAGCGCGCGACCCCCAGGTAGTCCGCGTATAACTTGTGTGCCCGCCCGCGCAGGTAGTGCGTGCGCCGGAGTCCGCGCCGCCCGCGGCGTTTGGGGCCGGTTTTAGGGTCGAGGCAGAGGCGGCTGTAGGGGGGTAGATATTCCGCCAAACGCGCCTCGCCGCCGTTGCTGACGCCGACGATGATAAAGGGCGGAAGCCGCCCGCTTAAGATCAAACAGTTCGCCGCCTCATCAGCCCGCCAGGTTCCACTGAAGGCGTCCCCGGAGAACGTCTCGAAACAGTTTTGTCCGTCGTGCAGATGTAAAACCGGATAGCGCGTGGCGCGGGCGTCCGGGTCGTCGTAACCAGGGGGCAGATAGCTGTATAGGTAACGCGTGCCCAAACCACCCGAAAACGGCAGCTTCAAGACTTTGGACGCGGAGACGGGCACAACCGACATGGCTCAGTGTAAAGGCAGTGGGGCGTGGGTAAAGGGCAATGAGACCCTTTCCTCTCCCGTCTTGACCCCGCGTCAGCTCAGCGAGCGCTGCTCAACCGTTACAACCTTGGGTTTGGTCCGCAGCAGCACCTCGTAGAGCCCCAAGAGCAGCAGCGCGAAAAAGACCAGCGACGCGCCGATCACCCAGAGCCCCAGCGAGCGCGCCAGAACCCCGACAAGCGCCACCAGGATGGCCCCGCCGAGCCCCGCTGCGGCGATCTGAAAACCGATGGCGCTGTCCGCGTGCGACGCGCCGACCCGCGCCGGGGTAAGGCTGATCAGAGACGCGAAGATGGGAGCCAGGAAAAAGCCAATCATCACCAAGCCGATTAAGGACAGCGCGCGGGTGGGCTCGAGCCAGAATAGCAGCGACCCGACCGTCACCCCCAGCATACAGACGCGCAAGGTCGAGGCCAGCGGCACCCGGTCGGCGACGAAGCCGAACAGTATCCGCCCGACCATCAGGCCGCCCCAGTAAAGGCTCACCCAGACCCCCGCCGCGCCCGCCGCCACGCCCCGCTCGAGCGTCAGAAGCGAATAACTCCACTGTCCGGCGACGAACTCGACGCCGGTGTAGATAAAAAAGACCAGCATCCCAAGCCACACCAGCGGTTGTCTCAAGGTGTCGCGGGTGCGGGCTGGTTTGAGGGGCGGTTCGTCTAGCGCCGTTGTCTCGGCGACCCGCAACCAGCGCCCCCGCGTCATGAAAAAGGTCACGGCCAAAAGCACCTGTGCGCTGCCCACGACGACGTAGCTCCAGCGCCAGATAAGCCCCGCGCCGAGCACAGCCGTCACGATCAGCGGCCCCAGCGTCGTCCCGAGGCCGAAAAATGCGTGCAGCCAGTTGAGCACACGGGCGCTGAAGTGCGTCGCGCCGTAGGCGTTCAGCCCGGCGTCAATCGCGCCGCCGCCGAGCCCGGCAAGAAAGCCCAACATCACCATGAGGGGCCACACGGGTGTGAGCGCGTAGCCCAGGAGCGCGGTCGCTGCCGCCGCCGTCGAGAGCGCCAGCACGCTGCCGATGGGGAGCACCCGGAGGATGCGGCCTGCGAAAAAGCTCGAGGTTAAATATCCCGCCGTCGTGAAGCCCAAAAGCACCCCGAGCGCGTCGAGCGGCAGTCCGAAACCCGCCCGGATAGAGGGCCACGCCACCCCCAGAAGACCGTCGGGGAGGCCAAGGCTGATAAAGGCTAAAAAGGCTAGGAGGGATAGAAAGATGCTCGGGGACATGGGCGGTACGCTACCATGAGCGTTCTACTTCGTACTTGTAAGTAAAGGTGGGACGTTACTTTCTTTTTTGTTTGTATTGCTCTTTGCGTTCTATATAGGCGTCTAAACGTTCAATAAATGCCGCAGATACAACGAAAATATATAGAAACCAAAGCTCCGCGCCTTGAAACAACCATGACGCAACGCTAACAACAAACAACCCTGCCAGAAGCGAGTTCAACGTTATGATGAAATAGACGATGCCGTTAGGAAAACTTACTTCATAATTTCTTCTTGGGGATTTCGGGTCTTGAAGTGTACTTTTTACCAATCGAGGTGTGCGCCCAAGAGTTGGTAGGTAAGAAGAAATGTGTGGCGCACGCAGGGTAAAGTAGTGCTGGACCAAGTTCGCTGCTGCTCTACGCCTGTCTCTTGAAATGGTCGAATTAACAACTCTGCGTACGGTAAAAACCCCGAGGAAGAACAAGACAAAAGAGGGCACGCCAGCTAC
>CADCWP010000234.1 GCA_902806425.1 uncultured Truepera sp. | reverse complement strand
AAGGTTGGTCACGGTTGGGCGAATCCAACGGGGCGTCGCGGTCGGGGTTTTCGGGGAGCTCGAGCGGCACGTCGGGTACGCCTTGCGGGTCCGTCGGTGCAGGCAGGTCGGGCGCTGGTATACCCAAGCCTACAAATTCATATAGAGCTGTCATATTTGCCTCCTGCTTTTGATTATGCGTAAACGCTAAGTTTGTGTCCTTAAAGTCGGCTACAGTCGCCCATGGCGGCGTTTGACTACGAGCTGGATTTTAAGACGCTCAACTTTCAGGAGCACCCGGAACTCTACCGCATCGGCAAGGGAGAGCAGGGCGTGCTGCTCGTCGAGCCCTACAAGAGCGAACTCCTGCCGCATTGGCGCTTTAAGACGCCGGAAGTCGCCGAAGTGTCGTCCCAAAAACTTTTTGAGATGTTCGAGGCGTACCTGGAAGCCGAGGATTTTCCCGGCGCGGACATGGCGCGCAAGTTTTTGCAGATGGGTTGGACGCGCGCGCGGCGCTACGCGAACCACAAAGGCGGCAAGAAGTACGACGGCCCTGTGCCGGACGACAAGAAGGGGCAGAGCGGTGCACACGGACGTAAGGCATTGCCCCGTCAGGAAGACCCGGTGAAGGCGGCAGCGGCAGCGATCTTTTATGCGCGCTACCTCGAGGCGCGGGAACATCCGGAGTATTTACAACAGCGTGCAAAACACGTCGAACGCTACGAACGTTAACCGGGTTCGAGCCTCCCCCTCGGCGCGGTGCTGTCCACGATGCGCTGTAACTGCTCACGGTAGCGTGCGAAGGCAGCCTGCCCGGCACCGGTCATGCGGTAGGTCGTCTTCGAGAGGGTGCCGCGCCCTTCTTTATGAACCCCGACGTACCCACTCGCCTCGAGTTTGGCAAGGTGCGTTGCCAAGTTGCCTTTGCTGAGCCCTGTCTCGCGCAGCAGATAGACAAAATCCACGTCTGCGCCCTTTAGAATCGTCATGATCATGAGCCGTGCGGGCGCGTGGATGGTGCGGTCTACGTCGGTGAGGTCACGTGCGTTCACCGCTCCAGCTGGTGTTTTTTCAAATAGCGGCGCAGGGTGACGCCCCCCGGTATCATCAGGAGGAGACCGAGCGCACTGCTGTGGAGAACCACACCCATGAACAGGTCAACGCCGTACCACGTCAGCCCGGCACCCAAGACAAACGCTGCCGCTGCCAGGTAGTAAAACCGCACCAGCCCACCACCCATCCACAGCAGGAGGCAAGCGGTGATAAGACCGAGAGAAAGCGGCTGAGTCCATAAGGACGAGAAAGCCAAGTCCCAAAAAAACGCGTCGAGCGTGTTGATGAGCAGAAGACCACCGGCAAAGACGAAAAAGAGATAGCGTGGAACGCGTGGTATCGCGTACCCTGTGCGCGGATAGGTGAGGCGCTTTTTAAGCTCGTACATACCTCGACCGATAAGCGGAACGCCGAAACCTACAAAACCTATGAGCGGCGGGTAGACATCTGGGAAAAACATGTATAACGAGATGGTCAGTCCGAGCCAAAGCCACATTGCCCCAAAAGCTAGCTCGTTTAGTCCGTCTATGTTCTGATACTGGTAAACGCGGTTATCCATCCCCACCCTCCGTAGGTATGTTTTTCAAACTCTAGGGTGTTTTCGCCTCGGCGTCAAGGGCTTTGGACAACAAGGTTTGGCCACAAAAACCTCGTACTACATTGCGGCCTCATGAACATGCCGATGAACACGAGCTGAAACGGATTCGGCCCCGCCGTTTGAAAGCGGTAGACCGACGATAGAGTACCGAAGACCGTAAAGAAAAAGGCGGTCGTGCCGGACAGGATTAAACAGACGGTGTAAGACGACAGACGACGTGGCAAGGCTCACCACCAGACCACAGAGCAAGGCGTCCGGAGCGCTATGTGATGCGGCGCTGCCATTACGATGTAAACGAGTTGGGCTTGCTGGTCAGGCAGTTAACATGGTGGGTCTAATGCAGAGAGTTTAAGGGGCTGTGTCAACCGGAAGACTTAGCCGTAGCAACAAACGCTTGGCCGGACCTGGCAGCGTCAGGTTTAGGCAGGTTTCCGCGTCCTGCCCTGTAAGCTCGGCGCGGTAGAGCGCGATCAGCGCTTCGCTTAAACGCGCGTTGCGGCTGAAATGCCGCTCGAAAATAGGGCCGAGGGTGTCTAGCAGCGGTACCAACTCGTGGCTGTGCGGCAGTTCGCCATAGTGCCCTAAGTGCGCTTGTAGCCGCTCCCACTGCACCAGATAAAAGATACGCTCGGCGTCGCGTGCGCCGATACCCAGCGCCACCAAATCCGTCAGGGTCAGCTCGCGCAAGCTGTGGAGGTTGTGCTGCGCTTTGCCGAGTACGGCGCTGAGCGCCCGCCGCCTGACCCCGAGCGCGCGGGCAAGGCGGGGCAGGCGGTGGCCCCTAGGCGGCGTGGACGGCGGCGTCCAGTACTGCGTTCTGTAATCCACCTTTGCTCACCACCTTTCGCCCCCTTTATAGGGCGTAGTCTCAGCAGTAGAGCGTACGGAACTTAACTCAGGCTTAAGAAGTAAGGGACAGCTAAAAACAGTTTTGGCATAAAAGTTGTACCTCAAGTGCTTTAATGGTGCTATGCGCTCAGAGATTTACAGCATTTTTAC
>CADCWP010000233.1 GCA_902806425.1 uncultured Truepera sp. | reverse complement strand
GCCCTACCGGCCTTGTCCTAGCTACCGAACTCGCTCGCCGGGGTGTCTCTTGCCGCATCATTGAGAAACGACCCACGCGCTCGACCCGTAGCAAGGCGCTAGCAGTGCACGCCCGTACCCTCGAGCTCCTCGACCTGCTCGGTTTAGCCGACGAGTTTGTGCGGCGCGGGTATACGTCACCCGGCTTCAGCCTTAGCGCACATACCCGGCGGCCTCTGCGGGCTAACCTGCACCAACTCGACTCAGTCTTCCCTTTCGTCCTGATCTTGCCGCAAGCGGAGACGGAGGCGCTGCTAGAAGCGCACCTGAACAACCTCGGCGTGCAGGTAGAGCGTGACGCGGAGCTTATCGGTTTTAAGGACTGCGAAGACCATATCGAGGCATATATAAAGGGACGTGATGGAGAGGAGCTGGTTCGGGCGGGCTACCTCGTGGGTGCGGACGGCGCGAACAGCCTTGTCCGTAAGACTCTAGGCTTGCCTTTTGAGGGTTCCAAGTACGTCTGGAACGCTTTTCTAGGGGACGTTGTGATGGACGGACACGTCGTTACGGGAGGCACCGAGCAGTACGCGAACGAGCGCGGTCTGGCCCTGGTACTGCCCTTCGCCGACGGCTCCGTACGCATCATCACGATTGACCGTGCTTACCAAGAAGGACTACAGCGGCGTGACCTCGACCTCGCCGAGTTGCAAGAATCCGCATGTGCCATCATGGAGCAGCCGGTAACGCTGCGTGACCCGCGCGGACTGTCTCGCTGGGGTTCAGAACTCAGACAGGTGCCGCGCTACCGGGTCGGTAGGGTATTTTTAGCAGGTGACGCCGCCCACACCCACAGCCCGGCAGGCGGCCAGGGGATGAACACTGGGATTCAAGATGCTTTTAACCTCGGTTGGAAACTGGCGCAGGTGGTGCAGGGTAGGGCACCCGACGCGTTGCTGGACAGCTACCACAGCGAGCGTCACCCAGTAGGGAAACAGGCACTGCGCGCGAGCGATCTGATCTTGCGTAGTTTGCTCGTTCGCCGTAAGCCGCTCCGGCTCGCTCGTGACACCCTCTTCAAACTGTTTATACCGCTGCCCTCCGTGCAGCGCACGCTCAGTCATAACCTTTCCGGTGTGGGCATCCGCTACACGGCCCCTCCGGAAGCCGGGGCGCTAGCAGGGAGCAGGGTCCCGGACATAGAACTTAGAGATGCCGACTTCCGCCCGGTGCGGCTTTACGAACTGCTGCGCGCGCCAAGCTACACACTCATCGTGTATACCTCGCCGGAGAGGGTAAGAGGCCGGGGTGCAGAGTTGACGCGGCTGCTGGAACTCGCGGCGCAAGACGAGGTGTCGGCACATGTCGTGCTGGACGCCGGACTACCCAGCCAACACGAGCTTAAAGCCAACGTACTTATAGATTACAAGGGAGAGCTCGAGCAGAAACTTTCCGCTCAACCCGGCGAGGTGTTCTTGCTCAGACCGGACGCCCACATTGCCTTCCGGATCAACAGCTTGAAGGTGGAGGATGTCGAAACGAATTGGCGACGGTGGATCGGCCAGTAAACTCTATACGACGTGGTTCTCCAAGTAGCACCTCCAGCTCGAGCGTAAGGGTTGGGGCTGGGAGCTAACAAAAACCGCTGTACCACTTGGTTGAATGGCGAGCATCAATACGGATCACCTACAGCCGCACCGGGACGCCCCGGCGGTTACGTGGTGGGTATGGGGCCGTACCTTGCGACTTCCTAAGTGTCGCAAGCCAAGGGGTCCATGCACCTTTAGCACTGCGTCAACCTTGGCGTTACCTCACCGGACGGTGTAAGAGAACCAAAGAACGGGCACCCGGCTAAGGTGCCCGCGTCGGTTCATGTCCTAGCTACGACTGCATGAACTCGAGCAACAACCGGTTGAATTCCCCCGCGTGGCTTGCGTTGAAGCCGTGAGGCGCACCGGGAATGACCTCGAGGCGGCTGCCCCCGATGAGCTTATGGGCCACTTGACCGCTGACCTCGAACGGCACGATCTGGTCGGCGTCACCATGAATCACGAGCGTTGGCACGTCGAACGCCGCCATGTCCGGGCGAAAGTCGGTCGTCCCGAACGCCGTCACGCACTCTACAGTGCCCCGTGGCGAGGCGAACGCGGCGATCATCAGGTTGTAGGCGATAGCGGGGTCGCTGACAGCCGTGTCGCCTTGGTTGCGGTTGAAAAACATCTTTGTAAAACCGTCCAGAAAGGCGATACGGTCTTCTTTGATACTTGCGACAAACCCGTCGAACACGCTTTTATCGATACCGGTCGGGTTGTCGTCGGTTTTGAGCAGGAAAGGCGTGACGGCCCCGGTGAGGACGGCTTTAGCGACCCGCTCGCTTCTGTACCGTCCTAAATAACGCGCGACCTCGCCGCCGCCCATGGAAAAGCCGACGAGGGTAACGTCCCGCAGGTCGAGTGTGGTCATTAAGGTGTTCAGGTCCGCGGCGAAGGTGTCGTAGTCGTAGCCGTTCCACGGTTTATCTGAATCGCCGAAGCCGCGCCGGTCGTAAGCGATGGCGCGGTAACCTGCCTCGACAAGCGCCGGGACCTGCGGCTCCCACATTCGGTGACTGAGCGGCTAGCCGTGAATGAGCACAACGGGCTTACCCTGGCCGTAATCT
>CADCWP010000232.1 GCA_902806425.1 uncultured Truepera sp. | reverse complement strand
AAGTGCGCGGCCATGACGAGCGCCCCGACGGTTCCCGAAATGACCGCCGACATTCCGGCCCCGGTCAAGCCCAAAGCGGGAAGTCCGAATTGCCCGCTGACGAAAATCCAGGTGAGCGGGATGTTCACCCCCACCGACACGAGCGACAGGGCCGTACCCGTCCAGGGCCGGTTCACCGCGTCGTAAAACTGCTTAAAGACCATGCTGGTAAAAAACGGCACCATCGACAGTCCTGAGAGTAGCCAGTAGGGGGTGATGACCTCCAGGACCGCCGCCGGTTGCCCAAAATAGGGCAGGGCGAAGAGCGCGAGCGTCATGAGGAGGAGGCCGACGACGCCCGCGCCGAACCCGAGCACAGCCCCGTGCTTGATGACCTCCGCGATCTTGCGGTCGTCGCCCGCGCCGAAGGCCGTCCCGATGAGGTAGCCGACCGGCCCGATGAGGCCGAAGAGCGCGCCGTAGAGGATGATCGACACGCTCATGGTGAGGGACACGGCGGCCAGCGGCACCTCACCGAGCGGCCCCAAGAAGATGCTGTTGATGAGGCCGAAGAGGGTGAAGCTGGCGGAACCGGCGATTAGTGGAACTGCCAGGCCGATAAGCGGACCTGCTTCCGAGCGAAAGGGGCGGAAAACACTCTGAGTGCGGGGCGTATCGGTGAGGGTCTCGTTCGTCATGGTCGTGGGCTCCTCTTCGCTCGGGTTTAGGTCCTCTACTCAACGGTAGGTGTGGCAGATGTGTGGAAGCTTTTCTTAAACTTTGGCCGACGCGGGTTTTACCGGGTGACGAGCGCCCGCAGCCGAGCGTCGCGCAAGTAGAGCCCGCCCCAGAGGAGCGCCCCGAGGACCAGCGGGAGGGCGAGGGAAACGGGCTCAAGCCCCACCCGCACGTGCGTCGCTATCGCCCCGCCGAGGTAGCCCGTCAGCAGCACCGCGCCGAGGGCGGCAGTGCGCGGCACCAGATACACGAACAGACAGGCCAGCAGCAGCACGCCGAGGCCGGGAAGGACCTCAGCGCTGAGGCCGAGGGCAGCGCTGGCTTCGACCACGGGCGCAGGCGCGGCAAGCTTCATCGCGCCGTCGATGAGGAGAAAAAGCGCCGCCGGAGCGCTCACGAGATGGCCTGCCCAGGACGCGGCTTTGTGGGTGGGGACGGTGCGAACGGCTGCTTGCATAGGCTCCTCCTGATATGCACCTTTTTGAGGTGAGATCAGTCTACCCTATCTACTCCTAAATTGCAACTCCTAACTACATATTTCGTACTAGAATATGCTAACCTGGTGTTATGGACAAGAAACGGAGCTATGACGAGGGCTGCGCGGCAGCCCACGGCCTCGACCTCATCGGCGAGCGCTGGGCGCTTTTGGTCGTGCGTGAGCTGCTGCTCGGCCCAAAGCGCTTCACCGACCTCAGGGCGAGCTTGCCCCACGTCAGCCCGAACGTGCTGTCCCAGCGCCTGCGCGACCTCGAGGCTATAGGTGTTGTGAGGCACCATAAACTCCCGCCGCCCGCCGCCTCGCAGGTTTACGAGCTGACCGACTGGGGAACGCAGCTCGAGCCGGTCATCATGGCCTTGGGCCGCTGGGCGGCACGCTCGCCGAGCATGCCCTTCGCCTCGCCCACGAGCGTCACCTCGCTCATCATCGCCTTCCAGACGATGTTCGACCCTCACTCCGCCGAGGGCTTCGACGCGAGTTTTGAACTGCGGCTCGGGGACGAGCGCTTCTCGGTCCGGGTGGAGGACGGTCGGCTCGAGATCGTCCAAGGACGTGTGAACCAGCCTGATGCCATTATCGAGAGCGACACGGGAACCTTGAAAGCCTTGGCCTTCGGAGGTTGGTCGCTGCACGAGGCGCTTGAGGCGGGTGCGCTAACGATGACGGGCGATGAAGCCTCTGCTCAGCGCTTGTTCAAACTCTTCAAGCTGCCGGAGCCTGTTATAGCTGTAGGATCAGCGTAATGGTCTTCCTTACATAGATCAATGATCTTTGACAGCAACAGACAAAGGCATGCGGTTTCGAGCGCGATAACACCGAAAAACGGCAGACAACAAACGCTGTAGACCGTTTGACAAGCGTCTTTAGCAGCCGCCTCAGGCGTTCTCGAGTAGGGCGATCGGGTGACCAGAGCCATTCTGGGGCGAAGTGCTACCCTTGCACATGATGCCAGCTCCGCAACACAACCAGGACCTCAGGACGTTCTACGACCTTGCTCGACGGACGCGCGCAGGCGTACTGGACTGGCTCGAGAGCCTACCTTCGGAGGTACTCACCCACGATCGTGACGACTTCGCCTATGGCAGTCTGAGAGCCATCTACGCCCACATCGCCGTTCCTACACACGATCACTCACGAGTTCCACCACAAGGGGCAGGCACTGGCTCTAGCCCGGGTGCTTGGGCATCCACACCCCGGCAGTCCGGACACTGACCTGGTCGATCCTCTGCCGTAGGGGTTAGCTGCTCGTTGTAGGAGAGAAGGCAAAAAAATCGCGCCATCCCGGGCGCTTTGATTCTTTTAGTTTACACCCGTATGCACCATTCGTCAAGGTTATGCGCTGTTGGTCGGACGAAAGTCTACATAGTCCTTGGAGCAGACTCCAGAAGCTGCTGCTTCAGGCGCAATCACCCTTCGGTTGTGACCTCCCTCCACCGAGTTGCGTCTTGGACGGCGCAAGTCG
>CADCWP010000231.1:515-2688 GCA_902806425.1 uncultured Truepera sp. | reverse complement strand
CTTGTAGGAGACTGAATGTACCTGACCGAACGCGAGATGGACAAGCTCTACGTCTTTATGGCCGGTGAGGTCGCCCGCAAACGGCGCGAGCAAGGGCGGCGACCTCTCGGGCGGGCCTTAGGCGGCCGGACCCAAACTCCTACCCCTAGACGAACCGACTGAAGGCGTCCAACCGTCCATCGTGCAGCAGATCGAAGGGGCGCTCCACCGGGTCGCGCGGAACTGGGTGTATCCGTCCCACTCGTCGAGCAGTATTTGGACTTCGCCTGGAGGTTCGCCGAGCGTTACCTGGTGATCGCGGCGGGCGATACGTTGGGAGACGGTCGGGAGACTCCTGAGCGTTTAGGGGTAGTGCTGCCCGCCCCTGGGGGTTCCATAAGCGCTTTTGCGAATTGCTTAAGGCGAGGCTGCTCACGGATGTCTATAGTGCGGGTATGCCCTACTTCTTTTTTAGAAAATGGCAGCAGCCGGATAGAGACTCGGGTTGGACGTGTATCGACACTGCGGACGACTTTACTGAAGCCAAGCTGAAGCAGGCCCGGTACATGGGGCTCGAGAACGCGGGTGATTTTACCATCCATACCGAGTTCGGCCGCACGGAAAAGGAGGCGAGGCGGGGTCTAAATAGAGCCCCCAGAAAAGCGGAGCGTCTCGAGTCCACGCCGAAGAGGTAGGGGCGTAAACCGACGGGCAGTTAGGGGTAAGGCTCGCCGGGTAGCTCCCACACGCCACTCGTACCGGGCCGACTGACGTCGTCGATGATGGCGTGCATCCGGATAAACGCCTCGCTGTTCGACCGGGTTGTGCTCCTACGGCTGCTAAACGCCTCTTTTGCCATGCTCAGCGCCTGCTCGTCGTTCTCAGCAACGACAAAGACGTACAGACCTTTGCCGTACTTGTCGAGGGTGCCGTTCCAAGCCTTATAGACCTTCATCACCGGCCAGTATAACGCCGCCGCCGGTCGGTAAACGCTAAACGGTTGGTTCGCGCCTCACGTGCCTATCACCCCGGACGGGACGTGAAATGGCCCGGTCCTCCCGGCAAGTAAGCCGCAACAGTCCCGCAAGAGTGTTCCACTAC
Source organism: uncultured Truepera sp. (assembly GCA_902806425.1). Taxonomy (GTDB): domain Bacteria; phylum Deinococcota; class Deinococci; order Deinococcales; family Trueperaceae; genus Truepera. The sequence continues at coordinate 1,608 of CADCWP010000231.1, read as the reverse complement.
CCTGCGCTTATGCACACCTACGAGCTTCATGTCCGGCTGGAATCGCAGCACGACCGTTTTTCATGGCGCGGCAGCCTGAGCGCGTTTGCCAAAGCCAACAGTCTGACGCCGGGCCAGATATTCGAGCTTTACAGTCAGCTTCAAAGGGCGGGCGAGGCCACCCTGAGCGCTTACGGTGAGGGCCGCTACACCCTGAAACGAGAAGATGCACCACGGCGTAGGGGACAGGTGACGCACGCTTGACCCTTAAGGGTCGTCCCACACATAATTTCGCGGCATATGGGCCTAAAGCCAAGTCGCGGGCGGCGTCTCAGGGTAGGCTCCCGTCAAGCATAGGGGGACGATAATGACCGGGCAAAACGACTACACCGCCGATCAGCTAGACGCGATTTGGGTCGCGTATCAGACCCAAGGGGGCGCGCTGTGCCCGTACTGCGAGGCAGTTTTAGAACTCGAGCTGGCGAGCGATCCGGTAGCGACGGGCGGGGACGCGCCGATCATCTCCGTGACCTGTACCGGCTGCGGGAGACGAGGCTCGAACGACCCGGGGGAGCGCAACGCGTCGGAACAGAACCCGGTGTAGGTGGGGGAACGCGTGGTGGGCGAGGCGGGTACCGATTCGGCTCCGGGGCCGTTCTCGCTGTAAGGAGGGCCGTCCGCACTCAAGAAGCAGCACCACGGCGGCACCTATGGGCAGCACTTTTGAACGCTGCGGTTGTTGAGCGGCCCAGCTACCCTGTATGGAGAAAGTGTGCGTGCTGCGTCCATAGCGGCTTTCGTCAATACGGAGCTGGTTTCGCGCAGGTCTCATTCCGCGCGAACAGCTGAGTTTCATCGCACAATATTTGTCCTGAACGCGCATAGCAACACTGGTTTTGGCCTGAACCAGATGTACCTGCTATACCGGCCAAGTTGCTACACCTCAAGCTGCGCGAACACCATACGCCCGACGTTCGTCTGCAAATGACTTGTGACGGCGGCGGTGACCCGTTGCCCCACCCGGTCGGCGGCCCCTTCGACGACGACGAGCGTACCGTCGTCGAGGTAAGCCAAGCCTTGCCCGGGCTCGCGTCCGGGCTTAGTAATCTCTAGT
>CADCWP010000231.1:0-505 GCA_902806425.1 uncultured Truepera sp. | reverse complement strand
CCGGCGGCAAAACCTGGTTTCAGGGCGCTCGCCAATTCGTTGAGGTTGAGGACTGCGGTCCCGCCGATAGCCGCGACGCGCGCGAGGTTGTAGTCGGTGGTGAGCAGCCGCGCGCCACGCGCCGCACAGAGTTTGACGAGCTTGCTGTCGACGGGTTCGTCACCATAGCTGTCATAGACAAGCTCGAGTTCAGCGCCCAATTTCTCGAGCTGCCTTACAACCTCGAGCCCGCGCCTGCCGCGGCGTCGTCGGGTGGGCTCACCCGAGTCGGCAATCCCTTGCAGTTCGCGCACCACTATCTGCGGTAGTAGCAACCGTCCGCTCAGAAAGTGCGTTTCGACTACGGCGCTCACCCGGCCGTCTATGAGCGCGGAGGTGTCGAGCACGGTCGTAAGGGATGTTGGTGGGTCAACCGTTGCTGAGGGCGCAACGGAACGAAGCTGCACGAACAGTCGCCGATGGTGGACGAAAAACCACGACGACGCCCCGACCAAGAGAATCGTCA
>CADCWP010000230.1 GCA_902806425.1 uncultured Truepera sp. | reverse complement strand
CTACTCTATAGCGCCCGTCATCCGTAAAAATCCGGACCGAATTCCAGTCATAGGCGACACGCTTGAGGCGATGGCCGCCTGTCCGGGCGGCGCTATCGTCTGGTGTGAGGACCCTAGCGCGCCACCCCAAAGGAACATACGGTGAAGGGGCCGGGTGTGAGCCCCTAGGACCAAGCTGTGCAGCGAACGTTTTTCGGAAGGGTTACAGAGGCAGAGGGCGGAGGCTGGAGACCCGGACGCACGTCACCACCCAGTGAGTTCGGCTGGTGCGATAAGCCCTAAGCCTCATTGCGCTTGGACGCTGCTAAACTTGGACCATGCCCGCTCACGTCAGGTCACTCTCGACGGACCACTGGGCTGTTCTCGCCTGTTTGGGTGAGAGACCGGCACCCGGCTTTAAGTTGGCTGCGGTTTTCGCTAAGGGCGGTGAGCTGGGTTCGGTTTGGACGCTCCAGCGTCCGCAGGTCTACCGGGACATCGGGCACCTCAGGGACAGTTGCAGCGAGCGGCTTAAGCGTCATCTTCACCAAACGCCAGCGTCACCACTTTTTAGAAGTGTAAGGCTAACCAGGCGAAACTCGCGCGTCGGGGTCTCGAGCGCAGACTTCACGAATAGCCTGTCCCGTATTAGACCCCCACTGATCGTTACTTCACCCGCGAACCGCTCGGTTTATTATCCCCTGGTGGTTACGATGTTCTTTATGGTGAAGCGTGTAAAGCGTTCCTCATCCACGAGGGCAAAGTCGGTTTGGCTGACCTATGTGAAGCCGACCTCTGAGACTTGCCCGCGCCGGACATCTCGGAAGTGACTAAGCACTGTGCTGCACAAACAGGAGATCCTTATGAAACGTTTTTCGCTCCCCCTCACGGCTCTGCTGCTCGGCCCGCTCGCCGTAGCTCAAGACCTCACCGTATTCGCCGCCTCGAGCCTCACCGAAGCGTTTGGGGAAATCGCGTCAGTGTTCGAGGGGCAAAACGAAGGCGTTGAGGTCTTGCTGAGTTTCGACGGTTCCTCCACGCTGGCAACCCAGATCGTTCAGGGTGCGCCCGCCGACGTTTTCGCCAGCGCCGACGAAAACCAGATGCGGGTCGTGGTGGACGAGGGCCTAACGGCGAGCGAGCCGCAGATATTTACCGGCAACCGGCTGGTTTTGATCACGCCTGAGGACAGCGACATCACTCGCCTCGAGCAGCTCGCCGAACCGGGTGTCCTGCTCGTCCTGGCTGCCCCTGACGTCCCGGTCGGCAACTACGCCCGTGAAGCGCTTGAGAAGATGAACGCGGCGTACGGCGCAGATTTCTCTAAACGTGTTTTAGAAAACCTCGTTTCGGAAGAGTCGAACGTGCGGCAGGTATCGCTCAAGGTCGAACTCGGCGAGGCGGACGCAGCCATCGTCTACGCCACCGACGCCACAGTCGCCGAAGGGGTCCACGCCATAGACATCCCCGACGACCTCAACGTGCTCGGCACCTATCCGATTACGACGCTTAGAGGGAGCGCTCAGCCCAAGTTAGCTCAAGCGTTTGTGGATTTGGTGCTTTCCGACGAAGGTCGGACCATCTTGACCGAGCGCGGTTTTCAAGTACCTGAGTGAACTCTAAGCGGCAGCCCTCGCCCCGTGGTCCTGCTGCCCTACGGCGCACGCCGCCCCCCCTGCCGGTCGCCGCCAGCATCGCGCTGCTCATCCTGCTGGTGCTCCCGGTGGGCGCGCTGCTGGCGCGGGCGTTGGCACCCTCGGCACTTGCCACGCTGCTCGAGCCCGCCGCCGCCGAAGCGCTGCGCCTGAGCCTGCTGACAACCACAATAAGCATGACGCTGACGGTGCTCTTGGGAACGCCCGTCGCCTACCTCCTGGCCCGCTACGCCTTCAGGGGTCGGAGGCTGCTCGACGTGCTTGTCGACCTGCCGGTGGTGCTGCCACCGGTCGTGGCCGGAGTAGGGTTGCTGCTCGTGTTTGGGCGGCGGGGCGTCCTCGGTGGACCACTAAGCGACCTCGGCGTCAACCTGGCGTTTACGACCACGGCGGTCGTCATGGCGCAGCTTTTCGTCGCCAGTCCGTTTTATATCCGCGCGCTCAAGGTCGGGTTTAGGGCCGTTCCCGAAGACCTCGAGGCCGCCGCGCTTATCGACGGGGCCGACCGCTGGGGGGTGTTCTGGCGCGTCACCTGGCCGCTGACAGTGCCCGCCTTTACCGAAGGGTTGGTGCTGGCTTGGGCACGCGCGCTCGGTGAGTTTGGCGCGACGATTGTCTTTGCCGGAAGCCTGGAGGGCCGCACGCGCACCCTACCACTCGCCACCTACGCGGCCTTGGAGCGTAACTTGGACGCCGCGCTCGCGCTTTCCGGCGTGCTCACGGTGGCGGCGCTCGGCCTGTTTTTGGTTTTTCGTACGGCCTTTCGGCAAGACGCGAGGTGAATTAGGAGGCCGATGAAAGTGAACGCACGCTCGAGGGAAGGTTCTCGAGGTGGCGAGGGACGCGGTCAACGCCGAGGTGACTATGAAATTCGCTCCGGCGTCGAATCTTCGTCGTCATGCTCGAGGCGCGAAGAGTTGCCCAAGCCGTCATTAGGGCGAGCGCTGAGGTCCAGCGGTGCCTTGGCGTCACTAAGACCAAATCACTGCGCTCGAAGCTGGTTTAAGGCACGCTCAGCGTATCAAACAGGGTTTATGGCTTGCGCTTTGGGATGGCGTTCAACTATGTCATAGAACGAGGCCTGT
>CADCWP010000229.1 GCA_902806425.1 uncultured Truepera sp. | reverse complement strand
CGATACCGTAGTAGTCGCCGCTAAACTTGTCTGCGTTCGGAGCCAAGTCGGCAAGAGAGCGGACGCCCGCGTCGTAGACATACGTCGGAACCGCCGCCCCGTAGAGCGTGCCCTCGAGGTTGTGAACGCTCATCGTCACCGAGCCGTCGTCCAGATACGGCTGCACCATGCTCCCCATGCTCGGCATCCAGGTCTCCAAAAACACGTCCAGGTCACCCGTAGAAACCCCTTTGAGCACGAGCGGAACGCTCAAAGACTGCTGAGAGGTTTCAAACCCCAACGTCTCCAGCACATCCGACACCACCTGCGTCTTCATCACCGCTTCCGGCCATTCGACGTAACCGAACCGCACCTCTTGAGCTGCCGCTAGAGACAGGGCTGCGCCGCAGAGCAGCGTCACCACAACACGTCCAAACATACGTTCTCCTCACAAGGATAGTAGCGAACCAGCAGAAAAACCCACGAACACCTAAGCCCTGCATCATAACGCACCCTAGAAAAAGAAACCTCGAGCACCCCCATACCGAAGTCACGCCGCAATTTGATAGGGTAGGGTTCGTGTCCCCAACCTCTCACCTGTTTTCCAGCGCAGCGAGCCCGGTATGAGCCAAACGGCCCTCGAGCTGAAAAACGTCTGCAAACTGTACGGTCCGCACGCTGCGCGCTCCCTCGAGCGCTACCGGGCCACCGGCAGGTTGGGACCGGGCAGCAGCATGGGTGTGTGGGAGGTGTCGCTCACCATTCCGCGGGGCAAAACGTCGGTGCTGATGGGACTTTCGGGTTCGGGCAAGTCCACCCTGCTGCGCCTTCTCAACGGGCTGCACCAACCGACAGCGGGCAGCATCCGGGTCGGCGGCACCGAGCTGTCAACGCTAAAACGTCAACAGCTGGTCCGCTTGCGCCGGAAAACCTTCAGCGGCATGGTGTTTCAGGGCTTCGCCCTACTCCCACACCGCACGGCGCTCGGCAACGTCGCCTTTGGGCTTGAATTACAACGGGTCAAGAAGCGTGAGCGGCTCGCGCGCGCCCACACGGCCCTCGAGCTCGTCGGCCTCGGCGGGCACGAACACAGGTACCCACGCGACCTGTCCGGCGGGATGCAGCAGCGGCTGGGCTTGGCCCGGGCGCTCACCTTGGAGGGCGACATCTTGCTGATGGACGAGCCCTTCAGCGCCCTCGACCCGATCACCCGCCGCGAGTTGCAAGCCGAGCTCCTGCGCCTGCAAGAGCGGGTTCAAAAAACCATCGTGCTTGTCACCCACGACATGGAGGAGGCGCTCAAACTCGGCGATCAGATCGCGCTTCTTAAAGAGGGTCGGGTGCAGCAGGTCGGCACGCCGGAGGAGATCGTCTCCCGGCCCGCGAACGCCTACGTAGCGGCCTTTGTAGCCGGGGTCGACCGGGCGGCGCTGCTGACCGCGAGCAGCATCATGGCCGCGCCGACCCTTGCGGAGCACCCTGCACGCCAACACCCCGCGCACGAGCACTGGGTCAGCCCCGAAACGTCCCTCGCGGACGTCCTTCGCATCACCTCGCAAAATACCGCCACGCTGTCCGTCCTCAGCGCCGAAGGGCAGCTGCTCGGCACCATCACGCCGCAAAACGTCTTGGCGGCGCTTGCGGCAAACCCTCCTAACACGCAGCTCAAGCGCAGCTTATGAACGGGCACTGGCTGACCGAGCACCCCATCCCGCTTGGCGACTGGGTAGACGCGGGCGTCGGCTACCTCGAGCGCACGTACGCGGGCAGCTTCGACAGCTTTAGTGGGGCGGCGCTGGCGCTGATCGAAGCCTTGAGCGGCGGGCTGGGGGCGCTCCCCTACGGGTTGCTCATCGGCGCGCTCACGCTGGCCCTCTGGTGGCTGCGCGGCGTCCGCACCGCCGTCTTTTCACTTTTAAGCCTATTACTGGTCGTCAACCTGGGACTATGGGACGAGTTTATCCTAACGCTGACGCTGGTGCTTTCGTCGGAGCTGGTGATCGTGCTGCTCGGCGTGCCGCTCGGCATCCTCATGGCCTTTAGCCGCACCGCCGAACACATGCTGAGGCCGGTGCTCGACTTTATGCAGACGATGCCGTCGTTTGTGTACCTGATTCCTGCCGTCACCTTTTTCGGCCTCGGTTTGGTACCGGGCGTCGTCGCCACGGTTATCTTCGCCATGCCCCCGCTTGTGCGGCTGACGCATCTAGGCATCCAGCAGGTGCCGCGAGACATCGTGGAAGCCTCCGACGCCTTTGGCGGCACGCGGCTACAACGCCTCACCAAGGTCGAACTGCCGCTGGCGCTGCCCACGCTGATGGCGGGCGTAAATCAGTCCATCATGTTGTCGCTCTCGATGGTGGTGATCGCCGCCCTTATCGGCGCGGGTGGGCTCGGGCAGGAGGTCATGCGCGGCATGAACATCCTGGACATCGGCCTCGGGTTCGAGGCGGGCCTCGCTATCGTGATCATGGCGGTTATTCTCGACAGGCTGACGCAGGGCTCGAGAGGACGGCGTACGCACTTCCCTGGCAAAAGCAGCGAGCAGGTACCACCGGAAGGGGCGGATTAAGGCTAAAAACGTAAGGTCAAGAGGTTGAGGTCTTTACAGCTAAGAGCAGGCTTTACTCTGAGATGGTCCATACCGTTGGGAGAGACCGGACGGCACTCACTTACTCGAGCTACTTGGTCGCGCCGACCTCTAAGCGCGTTCGTGAGCCTACTGCGGCGCGCTCACACGCCCCAGGTTACGCTGAGTTGTGGCCGAGTTTATACACGCTGGTGGGGGAAGGCTCTGGAGCACCCGGCAGGGCGCAGGACTACCTGTGCTCCTCTGTAGCGGCGGGCCGGGATGCTGCGACTACTTGGGGCCGGTCGCTGCTATGGTGGGTGACCTCGCCTCGGTCATCCGCTTCGAGCGGCGGGGCTGCGGGCGCTCCGACCCCGCCGCTCTCTACAACCTAGAGAGTGCCGTAGAGGACCTCGAGGTCGTCCGGGAGCACTACGGGTTTAAGCATTGGATGGTCGGGGGTCACTCGTGGGGTGCCGACCTTGCCCTGGCCTACGCGCTGGGGCACCCGGAGCGCGTCCTCGGCCTCGTCGGAATTGCCGGGGCAGGATCGTCAATGACCGCGAGTGGCATAGGGCCTACGTTTACGGACGCGACCACGTAGGCGAAGCGCTGCCCGAAATGGCCTACCCACCTAACGACGAGGTGAACCACCAGCTCAACGCCTCGTGGCGCGCCACCATCAAAAAGCCGGGGCTCCTCAGACAGATAGCCGAGCTAGAGGTGCCGTCACTGTTCATCTACGGGAGCGCGGACATCCGCCCGAGCTGGCCGACCGAACAGCTCGCGTAGTTGCTACCACAAGGGCGCTTCGAGCGCATCGAGGGGGCCGCGCACCTGGTCTGGGCAACGCACGAAGGCGAACTGCGCGGGTACCTCAGAGCGTTTTTGGGCGCGGTGACGCGCGGCTTAAGCGCCGAGCCGACGCGCTCAGGATGATAAGGCCCGCAAGCAGACACATGAGCGGCTGTGTGCTGATGAGTTTAAAGCTGTGTCGGCGTGCGTCGTCGAGTTAGAGCACCGTGTCGCAGTTTGGGTCGTAACCCGCCGATACATCGTTCCGTCGACTGCTAGCGGTTACGGGGCGATTGTCACCGTCTCAGTAAGCGAGAATGGTCTCGAGTGCGGTGTCTCGGTTTTCTCTGTAGGCAGCAAAGGTCGGAGGAGTGTAGATAAGCGGCGCCATCCAGGTCCGCTGGTCGCTCGGCCAGGAAGTCTGCCAGTAGAGGTCAGAGATGCTCACCTTCAGCTTTGAGTAGGGCAGCGTCACATGCACCGTCTCGCCGACGAAGTTAGGGCTTGATCCGGTCGGTTCACCCACAAAGGTTGCTTCCGTAAACTGCTCTAGCCAGGTGGTCTCGTTCATAGCAGCAGAGAAAGTGTTGCGACCGATGATGACAAAGAGATGGCCCCGCCGGTTGATCTTCTCCGAACGCATAAGCCCCTTGATGAGCGGCTCGAGCAAGAGGGTGTTGCCACCGCCGTTGCGGCGCAGGTCGAGAACAAGCTTGGCGACATCCTCTTGGTTGGTCAAGCGGAACAGGCGTTCGCAAAACTGCTCGAAGGATTCGTCCTCTTTGCTAGACACGCTTCTGTGCTGGACATAAACGGTTTTTTCCTCGTACAGATGTTTGAACCAGTAGGGACCGTCGTCGCGCAGGTACAGCGGCGGGTCGCCTGCTCGTTCGGGGACCGTGGGCCAATCTTCCGGAAATGGAAAGGGTATTGCTCCAGCGCACGCCACTTGTACGCCGCGGACTTCTCCCTTAGCGTTTTGGAGCGTGAGGAGCAGGCGGTCGGGCTCTGGGATCAGGCCGAGTGCATGAAGGAGGTGGGGTTTCCTTATGAGGTGCGGCGCGATGAGCTTGAGCCACATGTCGTTGTCGCGGCTGATGAAAGGCTCGAGCACGGTCATAACCTCATAGACCTCGTGCTCGCCAATGCTCACTACCTGAGTGCCCACCAGATCGGCGTGCTCGGGCGCGGCGGCGGTGACGAATAGCCCCTCCTCAAATAAGTAAAGGTCTAAGGACACGTCCCCAAACTCCGGACTGTCCCAGCCATCAACCAGGGAGTGACCGTCTCCCAGAAATTGCATAAGTCGCATGACTCCAAGGACGACCTGAGCATCGGTCAGGATTGGGACTTCCTCGTGCAGTTCCCTCACATATGCGTCGAACGCCTGAGATGAGTAAGCTCGGTATGGGTCGTAGTGCAACCGCCGTACCTCACCTAAAAGGAATGCAAGGTCAGCACGCCAGCCCTCGTCGCGCGTCATTGCCAACACGCCAGGTAGGCCCAAAAGGTCGCTGAACGCCGGGTTATCGCTTAACGCCTCAAAGCTTTCGTCGGTGCGTATTCCCGCCCTGTCGCGGTAGCCCAGCTTTAGCGCTCGCTCTAGCTCCTCGAGCGCCCGGTCGTTCTCGCCGAGCCGGGCGTGACAACGAGCAAGGTCATAAACCAGACGCCAAGGGAAGCCATACTCGAAGTCTGGTGCGGGGAAGCCGCCGCCAAGTCTGAGCGCCTGCTCGAAAGCCGGGATAGCCTCGCGGTAGCGTTCAGCGTAGAAATTGGCTAGCCCTAACTGGGTCTAGAATGCTCCGCTGGTAGGATTCTCGGCTACGATTTGCGTCCACAGGTCTGCCGCCTCACCCCACTGCTGAGCTGCTGACTTCTCCCGAGCTGTATCGACGAGGTGCATGAAAGCTTTAGCAATCATAGTGGCCCTTTCTACAAGTATGTAGAGTTAGTTTGAGAAGCTGACGCGTTGCCCGGAAATCGGGCTGTAACGGTTAGAACGATAACCCCAGCGAGCAGATACATCACCGTCTGGGTGTTGATGAGCATGACGCCGACCGTGTCCCCGAGAAGGCCCGCACCGAGCATCCCGACGAGCTGCGCGAGGCCGAACACCGCGAAGTAGGCGCTGAACACCCGTCCCCGCACCTGCGGCTCGGCTTCGGTCTGTAACAGCGTCATCTGCGCGGTGCCGAACATCGCAAAGGGCAATCCGGCCACAGCAACGAGCACGAGGCTGGGCCAGAGGGCCGGGTAGACGAGCGGGTAGTTAAGGAGGGGTAGGCATAGCGTACCGCTCAGCAGCGCCCCCCAGCCCAGAAGCTTCACTGACGGAACGCGGTCGGCAAAACCTGTCAGCAGCAGCCCACCCGTAATCCCACCCACGGCTTGCGCCGACATGATGAGCCCCAGCTCGAGCCCACCACCCCCGAGCATGACCTTGACGAAAGGAGCCATCAGGGTCGAGATGGTGCCCTCCCCCAGCCCGACGAGCGCGGCAACAGCGAAGCTAAGCGAGAGGAGGCGGTTCCGCCTCACCGCCCCCAGCCCCGCACGCCACTCGCTCACCAGCCGCCGGAGCGGGCTGGCAGCAGCTGCTTGTTCTCTGACAATCTGCGGCGCGCGCACCCCGAGGACGAGCAGCGCCGCCAGCAGATAGGTCGCCGCATTGGCTAAGACAACCCCGCCCAACCCGACTGACGCGACTAGAAGCCCGCCCAGCGCAGGCCCCACGAGCCGCGCCAAGTTGTTGTTGAGCGCGTTTAAGCTGTTGGCCGCCCCCAGCCGCGCTTCGTCTACCAGCGTCGGCAAGAGCGCGTTCTCAGCTGGACCAATGAACTGTCCCACCGACGACTGCACAAAGGCTATAGGAATGACGAGCCACCACGGCGCGCTCAGCACCGTCAGAAAGAGCAGCGTGGTCCCGACCAGCGCCAAGTTGGCAGCGATCAGCGTGCGCCGGTAGTCCCAGCGGTCGACAAAAACGCCCGCAAGCTGCCCCACCACGACCATCGGCAAGGCGTTCGCCATCACGCTGAAGCTCGTCGCCAGGGTTGAGCCCGTCTTGTTGTAGACGTAGACCGGCAGCGCGATAAAGAGCATGTAGTTGCCGACCCACGAAACGAGTCCGGCCCACCACATCAGCATGAAGTTAGGGTTGCGAAGGAGGTACACCAGCGGTCGTTCGGTCATGCCTAAAGGATGGGTGCTAGGCTTGTGCAAATGACAGAGCCGGATTCAGGTAGCTTCCATACGGTTACGGACCCCAGGCAAGCTCGCCTGCTGACAGAACCCGTGAGCAAGGAGTTTTTCAAACCTTTTCTGGACCACGAGCGGAGCGCCTCAGAAGCTGCTGCCATGCTGCGGTGCAGCCTCAACACCATCCTCTACCGCATCAAGACGCTGCTGCGCGCGGGTCTCGTCGAAGTTGTCAGGGAAAGGCCGCGTAAAGGACGCTCCGTCAAGGTCTACCGCTCGCTGCACGACGCCTACTTCATCCCGTTTAGCGTGACGCCTTACGCGACCCTCGAGGAGCGGTTGGAGGTGCAAGCCGAGCCCATCTTCGCGGGCCTTATCCGGGCCTACGCAGCGGCGCTTAGACAGAACGAACGCTACGGGCACCATATCTTTATCGGCGAGAACGGCGCGGTGTGGACGAGCGACCTCTTGCCCGACCTGACTCCTACGGGACAGCCCGTCGTCTACTCGGATATGACGGTGCGGCTGCGTGAGGACGACGCGCGGGCGCTGGGCCAAGACCTGAGAGCGTTGTTTGAACGCGCCTTGAAGCTGGACGTACACGTGGGCAGCTCGAAGACGGAGCAAGGCTACCTGTGCATGGTGGCGCTGTTGCCTGTTGACAAAACCTATGGAACCTAATCTCAGGATTAAACCTTGCAGCAACCCTGGACTCTTTTAGCTTCAGTTGGGATTGGTGTAAACTCGGCTCACTACAACCTGTAACATTCCCCGGTTGTAGCTGCCTCACGGCAGGCCCGAGAAAGTTCGTATGACCGCTTTACCGTTTAGCCCGAAGGTTCGCCCTTTCAGGATAGACACCGATGTACCGCCGCTTTTACACCTTTCAGCCGAGGCTGAAGCCGTTGATACGGGTGAGCTGCTCTCAGAGGAGCAGGTGCGCCTCTACCTTTCGCTGCCGAATCACAATCCCGAAACTGACCGTTGGGTCGTAGAGCATCCCGACGACGCGGCTGTGCTCATTGCTCACGCCAAGCTGCACCTACCGAGCGAAGCAGACGACTGCCGGGTAGCCGACGCTACGCTGGTCGTTCATCCACAGTGGCGGCGTCAAGGAATTGCACGCACGCTTTTTTCGCTCATCGAAGGACCGCTCGAGGGGACTACCGACGTAAACGAACTGCGCGTCTACCTCGACCCGCGTCACGAAGGGGCGGTTACCTTTGCCTCAGCGCGACAGTTTAGAGCCAACCCCGCTGATACCTATACCGAGATGCACGCCGTTCTAGCCGACGTAACGGCCCAGCCTGTGTTGCCGGAAGGCTTTACACTGCGTTCTTACCGGGATGTCGACCATCTGCCGACGCTTGTCGAGGCGGTCGACCGTGGCTTTGAGGGGCTTCACGGTCATCACCGCTCGAGCGAAGTTGGCTTTGCTCCCCACCTCGCCGAACTCGATTGGGACGGTCTCTTTCTCCTCTTCGCCCCGGACGGTAAGGTCGTCGGAACCGTTGGCGCGCAACTTGCTCCCGACCGCACCGAACGTAACGGCGTTTTGACAGGTCTGGTAGATAGCCCCGGTCTTGTACCGGAACACCGCTCGCCGGAACTTTACCGAGCTTTGCTGCTTTCAGGCGTCGCCTATCTGAAGGGGCGGAACGTCGTCCGGGCCGAACTTCAGTCTTGGGGTGACGCGCCGGAGACCATCACCCTTTACACCACGCTCGGTTTTGCGGTGCATCATCAACAAGTCGCGTACGGCCACGGCCGTCCGGTTCGGTAAGCCGACCCTGCTACGGATGCGAAGTTTCGCGTGCTTGTATCAGCTTTTCCAACTCCGCCTCTTTCTCTACCCGGTCGCGCACCGCGATGGGCGCGGCCAAATGGCGGCGTAGCGTCGCCTCATCGAGCTGCGGCCTGAAAAAGTTCCGGAACATCTCGAGTGCCGACAGCGTTTCACCCGCGTATGGGTGCAGCGTCACCACGTCGCCGACCCCAACATGCCCTTCATCGATGACCCGGCAGTACACGCCCGGACGCTCGGCCTGTCGAAAGCGCTTGACGAAAGTTGGGTCCTCCATCCGCACCCCTAGGGTGACGCACGGGATGCGCGGCGCGGTGACCTCGAGCGTGACGGTGCCTACCTGCAAGCGGTCGCCAATTTGTAGGACGGTGCTCTCGAGTTCGGATACCGTGAGGTTTTCGCCGAAGGTGCCGGGGTGCATCTCTTTTCCCAGCGTGCGGGACCACCACGCGTAGTCGGGCGTGCCGTAGACGTACACCGCCTGATCGACGCCGCCGTGGTTTTCGGTGTCGCAGACTGTGTCGCCGAGAAGGCCGTTGCGGGTGACGCGAACCGGGTTCTCAGCGGGCAGTTTAAAGATGCCCGTCTGACCCGACTTGACCGGCACGGCCCGTGCTTTACCGATGTTGACGCTGACTAACTGCATGGTTCTCCCCTTGCGGTGCTCCCTAGGGGCAGCGTGCCTCGCCCCCGTTCACAAGTCTACGGGCTCGAGTCGCGGGGTGGTGTACCCCTAGCCTTATCCTTACGCCTGACCTAGCCCTGGTGAAAGGAACCCCCCCATACCTTAAACTGAGCTAGGCATCCGGCCTATGGGAGGTTTTTTGGTGAAACGCCATCTTCTTTTACTCGCACTTCTGCTCGCGGCCTGCGCGCCGGGAAGCGAAGACACCGGGGGCAACCCGACCGCCCCTGCCCCTGTTGCTTCTGACCTGGCCTTTACGACCGATCCGGAGGTGACGCTCTCGGGCGACACGCAGAGCGTCGTACAGATTTTGCACGCTTCGGATTCCGAGGCGGGCATCGCCGCCTTGGAGGACGCCCCGCGCTTTTCAGCTGTTCTAAACGGCCTCCGTGACGACTACGGGATGACCCTGACGCTTTTCTCCGGCGACCTCTACATCCCCGGCCCATTTTTTAGCACGACTACCGGCCAGGCTGATGTCCGCATCATGAACGCGCTCGGCGTGCAGGCCACCGCCTTCGGCAACCACGAGTTCGACCTGGGTACGAGCACTGTCGCCGACCTTATCGCCGCCGAGGAACCCGACGAGGGTGAAGAGCCCACCGCCGACCTCTACCCCGGCACGACCTACCCGTACCTGAGCAGCAACCTGGACTTCTCGGGGAGCGATTTGGCCGACTTCGTGGTCCCGGACGGCCAAGACGCGAGCACGATACCCAACAGCGTCGCCAAGAGCGCCGTCGTCACCAGCGAAGGTGAGACGTTCGGCGTCGTCGGCATTACCACGCCGCTGTTGCCGAGCATCTCGTCACCGGGCGGCATCATCGTCTCGCCCCGTAACCCCGAAGACATGGAGGCGCTCGCAGCGATTGTGCAACCCGTCATCGACAACCTGAGCGCCCAGGGAATAAACAAGATCGTCGTGCTCGCCCACATGCAGCAGCTCACCTACGAGCTTACCTTGGCAACGTTGTTGCGCGACGTCGACATCATCATCGCGGGCGGGTCGCACACGCTTATCGCCGACGACGACGACCGGCTGCGCGCCGGGGACGTCCGGGCAGGCGACTACCCGCTGCTGCGCGCGTCGGCTACAGGTGAACCCGTCGCGGTCATCAACACGACCAGCGAGTACAGGTACGTCGGGCGGCTCGTCGCTGGGTTCGACGCGGCGGGCGTCCTGTCCGAGGTCCGCGAGGAGAGCGGGGCCTACGCCGCCGACGCTGAGGGCGTCGCCGCGACCGGGAGCGCTGCGCCCGCGCCCGAAGTCGTCGCCGCCACAGGCGAGGTGCAGGCCATCATCACCGAACTCGACAGCCAGATTTTCGGCGCGACCGAAGTCTACTTAAACGGTGAGCGCGAATCCGTCCGCACTGAGGAAACCAATTTGGGCAACCTTTCGGCTGACGCTCAGCTGGTCGTCGCCCGCGAGGTCGACCCGACGGTAGCGGTGTCGCTTAAAAACGGCGGCGGCATCCGCGCGCCCATCGGGGCTACCGCGCCCGACGGAACGCCCGTGCCGCCCTTGGCAAACCCGCTCACCGGCAAAGAGGCGGGCCAGATTTCGCTTCTAGACGTGCAGAACGCCCTGCGCTTCGACAACTCGCTGAGCATCGTCACGCTCACGGCGGCGCAGCTTAAAGACGTGCTCGAGCACGGCGTCGCGGCGTCTGAACCCGGCGCGACCCCAGGACAATTTCCGCAGGTCGGAGGCGTCAGCTTTTCCTTTAACCCGAGCCTACCGGGGAGCGTCTACAGCGAAGAGGGGGAACTCGTTACAGCGGGCGAACGCGTCCGCAGCGCGGCCATCCTTGACGACAATGGCGCTGTCGCCGAGGTGCTCGTCAAGAACGGTCAGCTCGTCGGCGACCCGGAGCGCCCCATTCGCGTGGTGACGCTCGGCTTTTTAGCCGACGGCGGCGACGGCTATCCGTTCCCGGCGGACGCGCAGCGCGAGGACCTCGAGCTTGGCGAACAAGAAGCCCTGGCCGCCTACCTGGGTGAGATCGGCGCCTTTACAAGTGCCGACACGACCGCCGCTGAAGACGCCCGCATTCAGAACTTGGCACTTCGTGAGGACGCCGTGTTGGGTGCCGCCGTCAAGTAGATGTAACCTTTTAGAGCTGGAGAGGCTGCCCGAGCGGTAGCCTCTTTCTTATCTTTCTGTTAATCCAGGCTTTACGTCGTACTCATCTCCTGAGCCGTACATTAGCTTAAAATGAAGGAGATGAGTAAGTTTTTGTCGAGCTTCGAGGCGGACCCCGAAGAACAGCGGTTTAACAAAGCGGCCATCTATCTGCGCACCCTCGTTTTCGGACGGCTCAGCGACGATCATGTGGTCGCGCTCGCGCTGCTGCACGAGTTGAGCGGCATCTACCGCCGCGCTTACGGCACTGACCAAGTCCTCAAGGCGTCGCCGCAGCGTGAGACGCAGGAAGAGGCGCTAGAGGCGCATCTGCGCGCCCTCGGGCTGCCGTGCGAGGTTGCAGAACTCGAGCCCTCCGAACTCGAGTCTCTCATCACAACCTGGCAGACGCAGTGGCAAACGCTCCCCTGCCCCTTCGACAGAACCTTGCAAACCTTTGTCCTCTACGCCGAGACACAGCTCAACTCGGTTTTTACCCAGTCCTCCACGCTCGGCTATCAGGCACAGTAGATAAGCGACTAAATTAAGTACACCTTCGACCGTTTCAAAATCCCCGGCAGCTCGAAAACCTGAGACGTATATCTGTTGAGTCTTGATAACACGACAGAGAAGCGCGGCGCTCAGATGCGCCGCGCTTCCATCTGGTCTTGACGCGCCTGGTCGCGCTACAGCTCCCGCTCGCGTCCGACGCCGATCAGGGCGTTGAGCGCCGTGCTGATAAGCGTCAGCACCAGGGCCGCCAGAATGGTGGTGCCAAAGCCGGTAACCGCCATCGGCGTCAGCGCGACGACGATACTCAGCGACAAGCCGTTGACGACCAGCAAAAATAGTCCGAGCGTAAGGATGGTAAGCGGCAGCGTCAGGAGGATCATCACGGGCCGCACGACGGCGTTGACCAACCCCAACACAAGCGCTGCGATAAGGATCGGCCACAGGCCCGGTTCGGTGAATGTTATGCCGGGGACGATTTCGGTGGTCAGCCAGAGGGCGACCGCGTTTAACAGCCAGCGGAGCAGCAGGTACATGCGGCTAGTTTAGCAGGAGAAGACACCCTAAAATCCTCCGGTAAAAACGAGCACGGCTCGTATACAGCAACTAAAAGCCATCTCAAAAACCCCTAGCAGCCTCTGTACTGTACGGTCCTGTGCCCGACGAAGTACTAGGCCCACTAGGGCCGGGCTATGCCCGTAGCGCGAAGCGATTGCGAAGCACCACGAGGGTTGAGCGAGTAGCTTCCGAATGGAGTGAGACGGGGTTCCGAGAGATTGGACACGCTCAGGCTAAAAAAGCATTTTTGAGACGAATTCTAAACTCGCTGTGGTTCACCGCGCTTTTAAGATCAACCTCTGAGCCGTAAGATAAAATGTCAGGGCCATGTGCCCGACTATCTTCCAGTGAATATCCGAGGAGCTTACTGTGGTTGAGGTTAGACGTATACGTGCGCCGGAGGTTCCGTTTGCGCGCTTTGTGATCGCCCTCTTTACGCTTCTAGTGTTAGGCGGCATCTATTACGTCGTGGGCGGGCCGATACCCTATTTTATTCAGTGGAGTGGGCCGATTGGGACGGCGTTCGAGGGGCGCTATGAAGTCGTGTCGGCGGCGGGTTCGGCAAGCGGGGGCGAGAAACGGTTTAGTAGCACCTATCCCCACACGGTCACGGTCTGGGGACCAAGGTGGCAGGGCGTGGTGGCGTCGGCGCAAAACGGCTCGGAGGCAAATGCGCTCAACACCATCATGGTGCGCCGCGTCGCCGTCGTCTGCACCGAAGCGTACCAATGGGGAACTTCAGCCGAGGCCGTATGCAGCGCGAGGTAGGCAGCGCAGCTGTAGCGGATAGCGCCCATTTTAAGCCGTCATCATACTCCTAAACCTGTTTAAATACGTGACGTTATGGGTGATACCCGCCTCTGACCTGCTCTACAACACCTAAAACCGTCACCTGTTGCTGCCCGGTTGCTCGCTCAGGTGACCTCACTCTTATGGGCCTGCTCCTGCCTGTAGCTACCGCTGTCTAGAAGCTCGCGCAAAACGCGCACGGCTTCGCCCAGTTCGGCTTCGGTGTTGTAGAGCGCAACGGGTGCGAGCCGGAGGAGGTCGGGAGCGCGGTAGTCGGGGATGATCCCCCGCCGCCGCAGCGCGAGGCTCAGGAGCTTCGCGTCGGGATGCTCCAAGACCACATGTCCACCCCGCCGCTCCGGTTCGCGCGGCGTCCTCAGCGTGCATTCGGGCAGTTGAGCGTCGGCGAGCGCGATGAGGTGCGCCGTAAGTTCTAGCGACCTCGCCCGCACCGCCCCTATAGCCACCTCTTCAAAGATGCCTAGAGCACCCTCGAGGCCCGCCAGCGCGACGATGCTCGGCGTCCCGACCTGATAGGCTCCGGCTCCCGCCGCCTTGCGAAAGCCTCCCGCCATCTCGAACTGGGTGCTCTTCTCGTGGCCCCACCACCCCGGCAGCCCCGGCGTCAGGTCGAAGTGCCGCTCGTGCACGAAGAGACCACCCGGTGCGCCCGGTCCGGCGTTCAGGTATTTGTACGAACACCACACCGCAAAATCAACCTCATCGTCGTGAAAAGCGTGTGGCAGCGCGCCGACGCTGTGCGCGGCGTCCCAACCGATGAGCGCGCCCGTCTCGTGGGCCTGCGCCGAGATCGTCCGAACGTCTAAAAGTTGGCCGCTGCGGTAGAGCACCGTGGGCAGTACGGCGAGCGCGATATCCGGCCCCAAGGCGGCGCGAACGTCGTCGTCATGAAGGGTGTGACCGTCGCGTGAGGGGATGAGCTTGAGCGTCCCGCCCAGCCGCTGTGCCCAAGCGGAGAGCGCGTAGAGGTCGCTGGGAAAGTCCAAGCTGGTCGCCAAGAGGTTGCGGCGTGCGCCTTCGGGCCGATAGAACGTCGCCAGCAGCGCGTGCAGGTTGGCCGTGATGCTGCCGGTAGCGATGACCTCAGCCGGGTTCGCGCCGACAAGCCGCGCCAGCGCGGGGGAGAGGCGCTCGGAGAGACCGAACCATTCGTCCCAACCGTTTACCGCCAGGTGCTGCCACTGCTTGAGGCGGCGCTCCGTCGCGGCCTGCGCGGCGTACGAAAGCGGCCCCAGCGAGTTGCCGTCCAAGTAGATGCCGCGTGGCAGCAAGAACGCGCCCCGCTTCACCGTAAAATGGCCCGCACGGGTGAAGCGTCGGCGTCGGGGAGGCTTAGCGGCAGGCAGATAAGTTCAAACATGCCCTCGCCGACATCCTGTAGGTTAAGTCCTTCCAAGATATAGACGTTCCGCTCGAGGCAGGCCCTGTGCGCGGCCAGCTCCTTACTCGTCAGCGCGTCGACGCTCGGCGCGTCGGTGCCGACGAGCCTCACGCCCCGGTCGGCGAGGGCGTGGATCAGCTCCGGGGTGAGCGGTGTAAAGTCTTCCGGAAACCCCTCCCAATGCGCGGGTTCGCCGGTATAGAAAAGGACCCTCTCGGGGAGTTCGGAGAACCCTAGCAACTCCGTCGTCACCCCTGAGCGGGCGTCGATGACCTGCGCGTCACCGAGGAGCACGTCTAGAGGAACACTCCCCAGACAACCCCCCTCAGCGCTGTAGTGAAACGGCGCGTCCAGATGGGTACCGCTATGCGTTGAGGTCGAAAATGCCATGATGTTGACTGCCGACCCGTAGCGGATGTCGGCGGTCAAGTCCAGCTTAAAGGGCGTGTCTCCGGGCCAATTAGGATGACCGTTTGTAAGCGCGCGGGTGATGTCAACCATTCCTTACTCTACAGCAGGCCATCTCGGCAGAAACCACCGGGGTGTAAATGCATCCGTTTCTTATATCCGGCCCGAAAGTTATGGACGCCGGTCTCAGACGTGGACACCGATCAAACTGTGGCGTGCTTACCTGGTTGGTGTCTGCTTGCTAAAGGGTAGCTTGTTCAACGACCGCGGCGATGTCCCTGGCAACCTGTTCGATCATGAGCTGATCGCGTCCCTCGACCATCACGCGTACCAGCGGTTCGGTGCCTGAGGGGCGGACGTTGACGCGACCCTCACCGTTGAGGCGTTCGGACGCCTGGGCAAGGGCCGCCATCACCTGCGTGTGCTCGGCGAGCCTCGCCTTGACCTCCGGCGCGACCCGGACGTTTAGAAGCGTCTGCGGATACATGATGATCTCGTCGAACCAAGCCTCGAGCGGCCTGCTCGAGCCCCGAACCGCCGAAAGTGTCTGCAACGCGCTCAAGATGCCGTCGCCGGTGGGCGCTTTGTCCAGAAAAAGCACGTGCCCCGACTGTTCGCCGCCCAAAGACAACCCTTTGGCGCGCAGCATCTCGTGGACGTAACGGTCACCGACAGCGGCGCGGTAAAAACTCACGCCGCGCTTCTCGAGGTAGTGCTCTACGCCCAAGTTGCCCATTACGGTCGAGACGACAGCCTGCTCATGGCGGTACAGCGCGCAGATCGCCAACATGTGGTCGCCGGTAATTAGACGACCCGAACGGTCGACCAGGAGCGCCCGGTCGGCGTCGCCGTCGAAGGTCACGCCCAAGTCGAGATTTTCTCTCTGTACAAACCTCTGGATGGCCTCCGGATGGGTCGAGCCGCAGCCGGTATTGATGTTGATGCCGTCTGGGTCGGCGTGGATGACGTGAACGTCGGCCCCGAGCGCGGTAAAGACCTCGGGCGCGAGTTCGTAGCTGGCCCCGTTCGCGCAGTCAATCCCGATCTTCAGGCCCGTCAGGTCGGGACCGCTGGCGACCAAGAAGTCGCGGTAGTCGTGCCCCTCTTGACGGTTGTAGCGCTCGCTGAGGCCGATGTCCGCCCCTGTAACGGCGCTCAGCATACCAGCGCGCTCCAAGTAGCTTTCGATCTCGAGCTCGAGAGTGTCCGAGAGCTTCTCCCCATCGGCGCTAAAAAACTTGATGCCGTTGTCTTCAAACGGGTTGTGCGAGGCGCTGATAACGACGCCCGCCGCGGCGTTTAACGAGCGGCAGAGAAACGACACGCCGGGGGTCGGCAGCACGCCTAACTCAAGGGCGTGTGCGCCCCTCGAGGTGAGCCCGGCGGTCAGCGCGTGTGTAAGCATCCCCCCCGAGCGGCGGGTGTCGCGGCCGATAAGGACAGTTGGCGCGGCGCGGCCCGCGCCTTTAAGCGCCTCCGCCGCCGCTACCCCGACCAAAAAAGCAAACTCGGCGGTCATCGGGGAGCTGCCTGCGACCCCACGGATACCGTCAGTACCGAAATAACGTCGTGACATAGCCCTTATCTTAACGTTGCCAACCTTAACCTAACCTTAAAAAGCACCCGTTCGGCGGCTGTGAAGTTTTTCGTTTGTGCGCCCCTCCGCACGTGCGTTATTTGGCCTCGAGCCAATTTCCCCCCAGCCCGACCTCGGCGACGAGCGGTACGTCGAGCGCGTAGGCCTCCTCCATAATCCGTTTTACGGTAGCAGCAACCCCTTCGGCAGCGCTTTGCGGCGCTTCGATCACCAGCTCGTCGTGAACTTGCAGGAGCAGCTTCGCGCCCACGCCCTTCAAGCGGGGCCACAGCTCGAGCATGGCGAGCTTGACGATGTCGGCCTGCGTTCCCTGAATCGGCATGTTGTAGGCGGTGCGCTCGGCGTACTCGCGCGCGTTGCGGTTTGAACTGGTGATGTCGGGAACGATCCGGCGGCGGCCCAGAAGGGTCTCGACGTAACCCTTGTCGCGGGCGAAGGCGAGCGTCCCCTCAATGTACTCCTGCACCTTGGGGTAACGCTCGAAGTAGGTCTTGATAAAGCGGTCCGCTTCGGCGTACTCGATATTTAGCTCACGGGTCAGGCGGTGCGCCGACATGCCGTACAAGACGCCGAAATTGATGATCTTGGCGACCCGGCGCATGGCCGAGGTTACCTCACTGGGCTCTGCGCTATAAATCTGCGCGGCGGTGCGGCGGTGGATGTCCTCGCCCTGCCTGAAGGTTTCTAAAAGCGCCGCCTCGCCGGTGATATGCGCAAGAATTCGCAGCTCGATCTGCGAGTAGTCGGCGACGAGGAGCGTCATGCCTGCGTCGGCTACGAAGCCACGCCGGATTTCGCGCCCGATGTCGGTGCGTATGGGAATGTTTTGCAGGTTGGGATTGGTCGATGACAACCGCCCGGTCGCGGTAGCGGCCTGGTTGAAGGTGGTGTGAAGCCGTCCGGTCTCGGGGTTCACCAGGCGCGGGAGCGGGTCTAGATATGTACTCTTGAGTTTCGACAACTCGCGGTAGTCGAGGATCAGAGGGACGACCGGGTGCGCGTCCCGCAGCGGCTCGAGGGCGCTCACCGCCGTCGAGCGTTTGCCGGTAGTGGTCTTGCGTCCGGCTTGCAGCTCGAGCTTTTCAAACAACAGTTCGGCAACCTGATCGCGCGAGTTGAGGTTTAGGGTCGGGTTTCCAGCGATGTCGCGGACCCGTCCCTCGAGATCCAAAAGCCGCACGTTCATCGCCCCGGACTGCTCGCTTAGGAAGGCGACGTCGATCTTTACGCCGGTCCGCTCCATCTCGCCGAGCACGCGCGCGAGTGGGCGTTCGATCTTTTCGTAGAGGGCTTTAAGCCGACCCTCTAGCTTCGGCGGCAAAATCTTTAGCAGTTCGGCGGTCGTGACGGCTCTTGAGGAGGCCGTCGCGCCCCATTCCGGTGCGCCGTAGCGCCGCGCGACCGTCTCGGGGTCGGCGGTGTTGGGATCTAAAACGTAGGCCATCAGCAGCGGGTCGTCGCCGGGCGTCACCGTCAGCGTGTCCGCGCCGCGTGAGGCGAAAACCGCCAAGGCTTTCACGTCGCAGGCGTTGAGTTCACCTTCGGTACTCAGAATCGTCTGCGCCCACTCCGGTTCGATCTCAGCGACCGTTCCGGCTCCCGCGACCGCCAGACCGACCAACTCGCCGGTCATCGGTGAGGCGCTCGACAACACGAACCCGAGCGCCCCGCCGAAAAAGATGTCGGCGGAAGGAATTCTGCGGTAGCCCCCGCGCGCGGCGGGTTGTGCGTTGTCTGCGAGCCCCAACTCGCGCAGCATGGAGCCGAACTCCAACGTTCCTAAAAGTTCGGCGAGCGCGTCCCGCTGAGGCTCGCGTTTGGCCCACACGTCCGGGGAAATCTCTATGTCGGCGTCCGTGACGATGCGAGAGAGGTCGCGTGAAAAGCGCACGTCGTCAATGCTGGCCGCGACTTTCTTGGCCGCGCTCTCGGGTTTGACGCTCTCCAGATTGTCTAAAATGGCGTCTAGGCTGCCGTAATCTTGTAACAGCTTGGCCGCCGTCTTGGGGCCGATGCCCTTTGCGCCGGGGATGTTGTCCGACGGGTCGCCGGTGAGCGCTCGGAAGTCCACCCACTGCGCCACCGTCACCCCGAACTTCTCGTAGACTTCGTCCGGACCAAAACGGTCGCTTTTGGCGAGTCCGCGCACGGTGACGTGTTCGCCCACGAGCTGATACGCGTCGCGGTCGGAGGTGACGATCTCGACGGCGTATCCGAGGTCGGCGCAGCGCGTGGCGATAGTACCGATGAGGTCGTCGGCCTCGAGGCCCGCGAACTCGATCTGGTATAGCCCCAAAAGCTCGACGAGCTGCTTGATGGTCCGAATCTGCCGGGGTAGGTCGTCGGGCGTGTCGCGCCGACCCGCCTTATAGCCTTCAAACTGTTCGTGTCGAAAGGTCTTGGCGGGCGCGTCGAAGGTCACCACCGTCGCGTCGAACTCGCCCTCTTCGTCCAAAATTCGCAGTAATGAGCGCAAAAATCCGAAGACCGCGTTTGTGGTCTCACCCTTGCTGTTGCTCAGGTCGCGGATGGCGTAGTAGGAGCGGAATGCGAGCGCATGACCGTCGATCACGACGATCTTGTGGCCGTTGCGTGCGGGTCCGGGCTCGAGGGCAGGTTCAGACACGGGCTCGACCCCACAGGTCTCTGAGAGCAAGGGTGGCTAAAACAGGACGCATTACGCTAGTGTATAACGCGGTTTTGGGCGGCGGTGTCGGGTGTCCGGGGCTCACACAGGGCGTCTTGCAACCCCTGCAAGTACAGTAAGATGGTCCTCCGGATGCCCTTTTTTATCTTTAAAGTGTGGCGCGCCACGCACCGGCTCGAGCTGCTCCACGTCTTTATCGCCGCGCCGCTGACCGAAGCCGACACCTATCGCCGCGCCGAATCGCATTTGCGCGAACTTCGGCGCTCAGCGGACCCTCGGGGAGGCTACTACGTGCACCTTGTCTACGGTGAGACCGAGCGGGACGCGGGTGTGCGTCTGCTAGCGCAGCTCGGCGGGTGAACCGAGTTTAAGCGGGTGCTCGTGTAGCGGGCGGACTGCTAAGGAACTTGTATACCTCGGGCTACCTACATGGCTAGAGGACTCACGCCTAAAGATTTGGAGTACATCGACGAGCTGGCCGCGTTCTACGCTGAGCGTAAAGATAGCGCTAGGCTACTAGACATCATGTCGGCGCTTACAGCGGTTGCGGGCGTCCCTGGCGTGGGTGCGGTGATGGCGAAACGAGTTAAAAATTCCAAAAAGAGGCCAAACCCTAATAACTAGGTGCCTCCGTATCTAGCTAGTTGAGACCTAAATGTTATTGAGGTCTCAACTAGAGTTATATTTCTTTATGTACCACAACGACCTACAGCCAGTTGCAAAAGCAGTGAAGGCATAAGAAGCTAGAGCATGGCTTATTCACTGGACTTACGAGAGAGAATCGTAGCCACCGTCAAAGAGGGTGTTAAGCAGTCAGAGGTCGCCGAGCGCTTCAGGGTAAGCCTATCGTCGGTGGAGCGCTACGTGCGGCTGGAGCGTCAAGGCACGTTACGAGCCAAGCCGCCTCCTGGCCGACCCGCGTCCATTTCGGCTGAGGCGTACAGAGCGTTGGCTGAACAGGTTGCCGAGCACAACGACGCTTCTTTGAAAGAGCACTGTGAGCTGTGGCGGAAAAAGCAGGGGACGAGCGTCAGCGTGTACGCCATGTGTCGGGCATTGCAGCGGGCTGAGTTGCCAAGGAAAAAAAGACGCTAGCGGCGAGCGAACAGGACCCTGGAGTCAGGGCAGCATGGTGGCAAGCGGTTAAGGAGCTAGAGTCGGCGAAGCTCGTCTTTATCGACGAAGCCGGAACCCATACCGCGATGACGCGCACTCATGCGCGTGCGCCCAAGGGCCAACGTGCTTACGGCAGCGTGCCCAGAAACCGTGGCGGCAACCTCACACTTCTAGCAGCACTCTCGAAGGAGCAACTTCAGGCTGAATGGGTCATCGAAGGCGCAGTTGACGGTGACGTCTTTGTTACCTGGCTGGAGTGTGTTTTACTCCCCACCCTTACCCCAGGTCACACCGTCGTTATGGATAACCTCAGGGCGCACTACCGCAAGGAGGTGCGGTCACTTATCGAAGCGCACGGTTGCAGTTTGCTCTACCTGCCGCCTTATTCGCCCGACTTCTCGCCTATAGAGCTTGCCTTCTCGAAGATCAAGGGCCAGCTCAAATCGCTTGCTGCTCGGTCCAAGCAGACACTCACCACCGCTGTTGCTAAAGCCTGCCGCACTGTCAGCTCAACGGATGCCGCAGGCTGGTTCAGGCACTGCGGCTATAACCTTCAGTAATTCTGCAACTAGCTGTAGGGGAAGATCACGTTGTCTGTACAAATCAATCACGCCATCATTGGGGCAGGCGACAAACAAGCTGCCGCAGGGTTTTTCGCGCAAGTTTTCGGTCTTCCGGAACCGACGTGTTGGGGGCCTTTTGCAACGATCTTGCTCGGTGACAGTGCGCATCTGCACTTCGCGGAATTGCCCGGCGTCTCCGAAATTCAGAGGTAGCACTATGCGTTTAGGGTAGACGAGGACCGTTTTGATGCGGTTTACGAGCGACCGCAACGGCTCGAGGTTGAGCACTGGGCTGACCCCAAAATGAGCCTTCCGGGCCAGATCAACACCAACTCCGGGGGCCGCGGCGTCTATTTTTTGGACGCGAGCCGACACTTCTTGGAGGTGCTCACCCGCTCGGAAGTAGAGTAAGCGGTTTGTCCGCACCGTGCCGGGTTGAGGCAAAAAAGGCGAGTACGATCTACCACTTGAGTTCCCTGCGCGAGCCCTTACGCCCCTCGGTAGCTGACCGCCTCCGCGAGGTGCGCTTCACTGAGCTGTTCGTCGCCCGCGAGGTCGGCGACCGTGCGAGCGACCCGCAAAAGCCGGTCGAAACCGCGCCCGGAGAGCGCGAGCTGTTTGGCGACCGCCTGGGCAAAGGAGGCCGCGCCGCCGCTGAGGGCCGCGTGTTCGCGGAGCGCCTGACCGGCCAGCTCGGCATTAGGCGCGCCCTGCCGACTGAGCGCGTGCGCCCTAGCGGCGTCCACACGGCGCTGCACGGTTTCGCTCGCCTCGCCGGGGGCCGCGTAGAGGAGTTCATCGGGGCTCAGGCGCGGGACGTTTAGGTGCAGATCGATGCGGTCTAAAAGCGGCCCGCTGAGCCGTTCGCGGTAGCGCTGGCGGAGTCCGGCGGGACACGTGCAGGCCCGTTGCGAGTCACCGTAGTAGCCGCAAGGACACGGATTTTGCGACGCGACGAGCATAAAGCGGGCCGGGAACGTCAGCGCGGCTCGAGCCCGACTGATGGTGACGACGCCGTCCTCCAAGGGTTGTCGCAAGACCTCCAAAGCGCGCCTGGAGAACTCCGGAAACTCGTCCATAAAGAGCACGCCCCGGTGCGCGAGTGAAACTTCGCCCGGTCTCGGGATGCCCCCGCCGCCGATCAGTCCGGCGTCCGAGACGGTGTGGTGTGGGCTGCGAAAGGGGGGTCTCTGGATGAGGCCGCCTGAAAGCGTCCCGGCGCTCGAGTGTATACGCGTCACCTCGGTCGCCTCGCCCCGGGTCAGAAGCGGCATGACCCCCGGCAGCCGCCTTGCCAGCATCGTCTTGCCCGAACCGGGCGGGCCGGTCATAAGCAGATTGTGCGCGCCCGCGGCGGCGATCTCTAAGGCTCGTTTGGCGGCGCTCTGACCCTTGACGTCACGTAGGTCGAGCGGCGTAGCAAGGGCCGCGACGGGTTCGGGGTGGGTGGGCGCGAGCACCTCTCGCCCCTGTAAAAAGCCGACCGTTTGGGCGAGCGTGGTGGGCGCGTAAACCTCGAGACCCTCTATGGCAGCGGCTTCTTGCGCGTTGTCGGGCGCGACGATCAGCCGCGTGAAACCCGCCTGCACCACGTAGAGCGCCACGTTGATCACGCCGCGCACGGGCCGGAGGGCTCCGTCGAGCGCGAGTTCGCCGACGATCAGGGTGTGCTCCGGCGCCCGCTGCTGCACGACGCCCTGCGCGAGCAGCAGGGCCAAGGCTATCGGCAGGTCGAAGGCGGGGCCTTCTTTGCGTACGTCGGCCGGGGCCAGGTTGACGACGATACGGGTTGCGGGATACGGCAACCCGGCGTTGCGAATCGCCGAGCGCACCCGCTCGCGCGACTCCTGCACGGCGGCGTCGGGCAGCCCGACGATCATCATCCCCGGCAGCCCACCTGCGACGTCGACCTCGATCTCGACGGCGTAGGCGTCTACGCCTAAAAGGGCCGCGGCGGAAAGTTTGGCAAACACCCCGTCAGTGTATGGGGGGCTGCTCCGCTGCGAGATGAAAAACTAGGCAGGGTAAATCAGGTCGGGTAGGCATAAAAGCCGTAGGTGCCGGGACCGACGTGCGTAGCGATCACCGGACCGATCTCATAGACGCCCCCATCGGTAAAGGCGACGCCGCTCCCCTGGAACGCCTCGCGCAGCGTCTCGGCGGCGGGTACGTCCCGGATATGCAGAAAATGCACCACGGGCGTCCCCTGTTTGGCGAGTTCTCTAAAGTCCGTCATCATCGTTTGCAGCGCCTTTTTGCCGCCACGCACGCGCCCAACCGGCTCAACGCGCCCGTCGACGACCGATAAGATGGGCTTGATGTTGAGCAGACTTCCTAACAGCGCACCCGCCCCGCCGATGCGACCATTTTTCTTCAGATAGTCGAGGCTGCCGACGGTAAAGCGCAGCATGGCCCCGGCGCGGATGCGTTCCAGTTCCGTCAAGATAGCGTCGATGGGAGCGTCCTGGTCGCGCATGGCGGCGGCCCGTTTAAGCATCATGGCGATTCCCAAGCTCGCGGCCCGCGAATCGAAGACGTGAACGGGGAGGTCGGCGTCTTCAGCGGCGACGGAAGCAGACTGGTAAGTACCCGAAAGCCCGCTCGAGATCGTTACGCACAAGATTTCGGTCGCGCCCTGGGTGCTCGCTGCGGCGTAGGCGTTGATAAAGTCCTGCGGGCTGGGTTGGCTGGTGCTGGGGATAGCCGCCCCGGCGGAAACCCCGGCGACGATATCTTTGGGCGTGATCTCGAGCCAGTCTTTATAGACCTCTCCCTTGAAATGGACGTAGAGCGGCACCCGGCGGATGTTGAGGGCTCTTAGCTCATCCGCAGGCAGGTCGCAGGTCGAGTCGGTGATGATGGCAAGCATGGCCCCTCCTTAGGGTCCCTGTGGAGCAGGTATTAGGTGCTGACACGATACCCTAAAACGTAGTTTAGGGCCCCATGACACGCCTCTACCCTTTCACTTGTAGAAGCCAGCACCGCTTGTGGTGGGCTGTAAGGGTATCGAGGGGACTAGGGGCAGCGTCGCTGCAAATGCCTGTAGCGATGGTTCCGCGAAGATTTTGACCAGGCATTTTTGTCAACTGCTGAAGCTGTATTGGCATTGTAAAGTTCGTCGCGGTCACCCTAACAACTCGCTGAGTACAGAAGTTTAAGTTCCCTTCGCCCATAAGAGTAATGGGCCTTCGTTGCTAGCCTTCTTGCCGACAGATTTACAACCCGGTTTTCTCGAGCACGCGACAGAGGCGATGTTCGTCTCCAAGCACGCCGCCTTCACCAGCGACACGCTAGGCTGTTCTAAAAGCCACGCGGTCAACGCGCCGACCATCTCGGTCGCGTAACCATGCCCCTGGAATACCGGACTCAGGCCGTAACCGATATCGACGCTGCCGTTCTCGTCCACTAAACCTTTGCAGCCGAGCTGGCCGATAGCCGTGTTTGTAGCCTTCTCGATAAGAGCTCCATCCCGACGTTCGTGTTCCGGATTTTTCTCTAACTCTGTTGCTATGTGAGGAAAGATAACGAGCGCGTCGCCGGGCCATTCAGTGGGAAAGTACACATTTTTCACGCCCTCTGCCAGCGGCACTTCGGCAGTGAAGGCTCTGCGCTCGAGCGTCAACCGGACGACGTTCAGGGGTGTAGAAACCCAGATGAGCCGGGGTGTTTGGAGGAACATTAGGGTGTTTCATCACCGCGTTCTGGCAGCCTCTTACGGCAGTTGACACAGAAGTCTTGCTCCGGCACCCGCAGGCCGCAGTGCGGGCATATAAAAGCGTGCCGAATCACCGCCCGCACGCCCATCGCCTTAAGCTCAGCGGCGATCAGCACCGCGTCCTCTTCGCTCACATCCGTTACGCTCAGCTCTACGTCGTCGGCGAAGGCCGCGACCATGTAGGAGCCGCGCACATAGGGCTGCGCGCCGCCGCTTCGGTTCGCCGTGTTGACGGCTGTGTTTACGTCCCGAAAATACTGCCAGAGGGGATGGTCATCCACGCGTCATGGTAGCTCGAGCTGAACCTTCAGGGTGAGCTAAAAACCAGCCCAGTCCCACGTCTTGAAGCCATCACCCCCACTTTTTGTGATACGTCAAGCTGAGCGCAGGCGGCGATGTCGTCGCCAAAACCGATGCGCTCCAGATAAGCACCGGCCTCTGCCAGAAGAGGCAGCGGGTCGGAGTTGGCGTGATACAGCCTCAAGGCCGAGGCGGCGTCGTCGCCCTCCGGGGTCAGACCTAAGCTGACGAGCCGAGCCGCGAGTGCTCCGGCAGTGTACGTATCGTCCAAACCTGCGTTACCCGCGCTGCCTGCACACAAGATGGCGATTTCCTTGTCAGCCAGTCCTGCGGCCAGCCGACATGCAGCCGTAGCGTTGTTCAAACAAGCCAACAAGACCTTATCGCTGCCTCGCGCCGCCAGCTGGGCTGCCCTGGTACCGTTGCTGGTTGTAAGTACGGCTGTTTTGCCGCTGAAGTCCCCGCCGCGCACCCCGAGCGGGCTGTTGCTGAAGTCAAACGCTTCGAGTTGCGAACCGCCCGCCTCCCCGACCAAAATTTCATCAGCCTGCCGCAGTTTTTGTGCAGCCTCTAAGCCCTCAGCTAAGATCAGGGTACGAAGTCCACACTCAAACAGCGCTGTGGCTGTCGTTGTCGCCCGAAGCACGTCGACAACGAGCACCACGTCGGCGAAACGGAGCTGTTCGCGGGGCGTTACCTCGACCTTGAAATGTATGTCTCCCCCTT
>CADCWP010000228.1 GCA_902806425.1 uncultured Truepera sp. | reverse complement strand
TGAACTAAAAACAAACAAGGCTTTCCCCTCCTGTCTGCCCAAAGAAACGGTATTCATCACGCAAATCTCGAGAACTATTGACAGCTTGATTGGTCCCGACGCCAGCACATTTGAAGCGTCTAACCTTTATACCAAAATCAGGAATCTGGTTTATCTGCCCGTCGTTAAAGACTCGGCGAACGCCGGAGATTGGTACTTTACCCACTGCGTTCATATACAGGCAGAACCCGGCTCGGTGGTTTTTGAGCGACTTAAAACGGATTACGACACTGTTCGTACCGGTTTGGTCCGTCACCTTAGTACAAGTGCGGACGGCTTTATCCATACGACAAACGGCGTCAACACGTACCTTCAGGTTCGCTCGAAAGACAGCAAGCCTTACCACCCCATTTACTCGGCGCATTTCGGTAGGTACATCTCGAACAAAAATCACGCATTCTATTTCATGAAAGCTTTTTTGAGAGACGCAGTAGCTGGAGTTTTTCAACTCTAGAGGGCCTCGAGCGTAGCGCCGCGCTGACCGCTTGCGGGTGTAAGCTCCCAGAGCAAGCCGCGCGCCTTGAGTACTCTTAGGGTCGCTGCTGCGGTGTGCGGATTGAGTTCTAGGGCGTGAGCGAGCGACCTCGAGCTGTACTCCGCCGTTCCTGAGTCGCGGACGTAGAACCACACAAGACGTTGTGCGGCAGAAAGCCCTGCGAACCGTTCGGGGAGGTATGCCGACGCCATCAACCATATGCTAGCGATATTACTTGAAACATAAATTCGTGTGAAGTAATAACACGGAACTTCGGCAAAGGGAATGAGATTGTAAAGAACGCTAGTATACTTTTGAGAACCCTGTAACGCGATTAGGGCCATCATTGGTGGACTTTGTCAGATTATGCATAGTCGACAGTGTAGGGAGGGGCAGCTCATAAGGCACGCCTTTAAGCAGCATACACGCCCTAAAGTGGCGGGCGCTTACAGCGCTATATTGGGTACCGCTATCTACTAGAGGATGTGCTCAGACAGAAGGTCCTCCAAGTTCACACACAGCTCTGCGCAGCCTACGGCGCACCTTTTCCTTTTTTCCGTGACGTAGACCCCTTGACCGAACTCATCGGCTCGCTGCTCTCGCACCGCACCAAAAACGCCGACTCGAGCCGCGCTCTGGCGGGCCTTAGGGGGCGCTTTCAAAGTTGGCGGGAGGTGATGAACGCGCCTACCGAGGAGGTGCGAGAGGCCATCGCGGCAGCTACGTGGCCGGAGCAGAAAGCGCCGCGTGTCCAAGGAGCCTTACGCTACATCGAGGCGGCTCGGGGGGAGTTGTCGCTGGACTTTTTGGAGAGCTTGTCCCCAGCTGAAGCGCAGGCGTGGCTCGAAAAGATTCCCGGTGTCGGCCCGAAGACGAGCGCGGCGGTGCTGCTGTTTAGCACCCTGCACCTTCCCGCGCTGCCCGTCGACTCGCATCACCACCGCGTCGCGCAGCGTCTGGAACTAGTTCCGGCGAATGTCGGGCCGGGGCCAGCCCACAGGCTCTTGCGAGCACTTTTACCAGACCACTGGGACGCGCAGACGCTCTATGACCACCATGAAGCGCTGATGTTTCACGGGCAGCGGTGCTGCTTTTATAAAAACCCAGCTTGTGCGCGCTGCCCGGTGCTAGAGCTGTGCCCCTTCGGGCAAACACGGCAAGGCGGTATGCTTGACCTATGACCTTGGACGATAAACTTAGTAACTACGCTGACCTGATTGTAGAGGTCGGCCTCAACGTGCAGGCCGGACAGCAGCTGATGGCAACCGCACCCCTGGAAGCGTCGCCCCTACTTGCCAAAGTTACCGAAGCTGCCTACAAACGCGGTGTGCGCTACGTCCATCCCTTTTACAACGACGACGCTGTAACGCTCGCGCGCTTTCGGTACGCGCCCCGCGACTCCTTCGACTTCTACCCCGACTGGCTCGCGCGCGGGATGCTCGAGATGCTCGAGGGTAACGGCGCGCGCCTGTCGATTACTGGCAATGATCCCGATCTGCTTAAAGGCCAGGACAGCGACGCTATCGCCGCCTCGCAGAAGGGTGCTCAGATGGCCCTCAAACCCTTTATGGGCAAGATCATGAAAGACGCCGTGAACTGGTGCGTGGTGGCGACCGCAACCCCGGCGTGGGCCGCCAAGGTGTTCCCGGACGCCCCCGAAGAGGAGCGCGTTGGGAAGCTTTGGGACGCCATCTTTAAGGCGGTGCGAGCCGATAGAGACGACGCTGTAGCAGCTTGGCAGGAGCACCTGGCGGAACTAGAGGCGCGCCGCACGCACCTGAACGGTTGCCGCTACAGCGCGCTGCACTATCGCGCCCCCGGCACCGACCTGTTGCTGGGTTTGGCCGACGGTCACATTTGGAAGGGTGGCGCGACGCGCAACGACGCCGGTACGACGTTCGTCGCCAACCTACCTACCGAAGAGGTCTTTACTGCGCCGCATAGGGGGCGCGTCGAGGGTACAGTCAGCAGCAGCAAGCCGCTCTCGTACGGGGGGCAACTCATCGAAGATTTTTCCTTCACCTTTAGGGACGGGCGCGTGGTCGAGGTCAGAGCCGCGCAGGGGGAGGACGCCCTCAAGCGCCTTTTGGAGACCGACGAGGGCGCGGCCCGCTTGGGTGAGGTGGCGCTTGTCCCCCACAGCAGCCCTATTTCGCAGAGCGGCCTGCTCTTTTACAACACGCTCTTTGACGAGAACGCGGCGTCGCACCTGGCACTGGGACGCGCCTACCGCTTCTGCGCTGAGGGCGGCACCACCATGAGCGACGACGAGGCGAAGGCGGTGGGTCTCAACGACTCGCTAACGCACGTAGACTTCATGATTGGTTCCGGTGAGGTGGAGATCGCGGGCGTGCGTGAAGACGGACGTGAGGAGCCGGTGATGCGCGCAGGGGAGTGGGTGTTCTAAACCGAGACGCGCTGCACATCACTAAAAC
>CADCWP010000227.1:349-2960 GCA_902806425.1 uncultured Truepera sp. | reverse complement strand
ATGAGACCGCGACGGTCTTAGAAGCAGCCCCCTTCGCCAACTCAACCGAGCACGTGAGCGCGCCCGTGCCTCTGACGCTGGGCGAGGATTCGGGTTTCACCCGGCTTCGTCTCGGGAGCGTTGCGGCTGACGGCAGCGACTTCGAGCTGTGGCACTCCGCCCTCAGCGACTTAGGGGGCAACCTTACCGACCCTTCGCTCGAGGAACCTCTCCGGCGGGCCGCGGGCTCGGTCGCCGGCAACGGCGTCTACCTGCCGCCCTTCCCCGACGCGCCGCCGCTGCCCAACGGCTACGGCGAGATGTCGTTCGTGGTCAACGAGTGGTTCATGGATGGGCTGGTGTGGGCCATCGAGCGGGACATGGCCGACGTCTACGCCTCGTACTCGCCCTACCCCGACGAGTGGTTCCACAACTTCTACGGCTATCTGGTCGGGGAGGTGCCGGGCTCGAGCGACGCACTGACTCGTAAAGCTTGGTCGTACGCCGAGGCCATCCTCGGGGACCTGGACACGCACCTAGGCCGGGTTATGGCCGCCCTTGAGGCTTCTGGCCGCCCCTGGAACGTGGTGATGTTCACCGACCACGGCTTCAACGCCGCCTCTAAAGTCGTCTACCCCAACCGCATCCTGGCCGAAGCAGGGCTCCTGACACTCGACGAAGAAGGCGTGCCCGTACCGGGCGAGACGCAAGCCCTCTACGGGCTCGAGAGTGCGGGCGGCGTCCACATCAACACCGTTGCAGCCCTACCGAACCAGAACGGGCAGCGTGAGGGCACCGTGACCCAGGCCGAGTACGACGATGTCGTGCAGAGGGTGCGCGACGCCCTCCTCGGGGCGCGCGACCCCGAGACGGGCGAGCCGGTTATCACCGTGGTCTACCGCGCCGATGAGCAGGTGGAGAACGGCCTGGGCGGACCGCACGGGGCAGACCTGTATTTGGAGCTCGCGCCCGGCTACTACTGGGACAGCGACGCCGAAAGTGGACCCGTCGTCGAAGCGTCAGAGCCCTTCACGACCGGCATCCACGGGGTGCCGGTCGTGGGCAACGACGCCATGCAGGGGTACGCGGTGCTAGGAGGCGACGGCTTTACCGATGGCCGGGTGGTCGAGCGCGCCCGCAGCACTGTGCTGACGCCCACGGCTATGGAGGCGGTTGGGCTCGAGCCTCCCGCCGACGCCACAGGTACCGTGCAGCAGGGCTGGATAGATAGATAAAGCTAAATTAATTAATTCCGTTTTTCGTCCGGAGGGCTTTGTGCGCCCTCCATTTCCTTTGACGCTGAGTGTTGATAATGTACCTTAGCGCCTAGGTTCAATCGGCGTAGCGGCGGTAGCGGATGAACCTCTCCCCGCCGATCTCCAGCTCACCGTCTTGCTCGAACCCGAGTCGTGCCATCCCTCACACCCGCGTGCGGCTCGGCGGCAACAGAACAATGACCGAAGATAAGCCCATCTCCCCGAAAGCCTGCCGCATGATCTCGTCGTAGATGGCTTTACCCCGGCCCCAGTAGTTCGGGTGCAGGACAAGCCCCAGGTCGGCGTCGCCCCCTTCGGGCTGCAACCCGCCCCAGCCCGAGAACCTGTCGTCCACGAAGAACGCCCAGGGTCCGTAGCCGTGTTCGTCCCACAGCCGCTCTTTGCCCGCGACGAAGTTCTGTGCGTCTTCCTCAGTGAAGTTGTCGCTGGTCAGCGGCATCTGGCGGCGCACCAGCGGATGGTTCATGAGGTCGACGAGGTCGGCTTTATCGACCTCGGTAAGGCGCTTGAACGCAACAGTCATGCGGGTCTCCTCTAGCCCACCGGCTCTGTTATTCGTCCCACAGATACGGTGGTCTTTCTTTAGCCGAGAGTAGTACTGGCGGCATGACCCACACGTGACTAAAAGAGTGATAACGGTTGTTATGCCACGTCCGCCCGGGAACATTTTACTGGCAACCAGATCGGTGTCGGGCTTGCCGGGGTGAGGGTAGCCCGGTACGTGCGCCAGTGCCAGCACCTGCCCCTTAGGGTGGAACCCCGGGGGTGATAGGATGCGAGGGCAACCAGCACCGCGTCAGGCTGCTCATATCGCCCGTGAGCGAGGTCCAGTAGAACGGCTTATCCAACGCGGAGGGTGACGTTGACACGCGGGCGTTCATGAACCCATGATGGTAAGATGTGCCAGATACGCCTGATGACAAACCGAAGTCGGAGCAACACTGCAAGCGGAGCGACCCCGCCTACACCCAGGTCGCGGGCATGATCCCCGTGGTTCTAGACTCGGCCACCTTATCAACCCTAACGCTGTTAGTCTGCTATGCTTAGCTAACGAGGTGAGCATGGCAGTAGTCAACGTACACGAGGCCAAAACACAGCTATCGAAGCTTCTCGAACGAATCCAAGCGGGCGAAGAGATCGTCATCGCCCGGGCTGGGGTGCCTGTCGCTCGTTTGCTGCCTTTTGAGCCCGTCCCGGAGCGCAAACCCGGCCGCCTCGACTGGCGGCTGCCGGAGAGCTTCTTCGATCCTCTACCAGAGGACGAACTGAGTGCGTGGGAATAACCGTGCTCTTAGACACCCACGCGCTACTGTGGTGGCTGACCGACGACCCGAACCTCTCGCCAAGGGCCAGGG
>CADCWP010000227.1:0-339 GCA_902806425.1 uncultured Truepera sp. | reverse complement strand
GCACCGCATCGGCAAGCTCCCCGGCGGGGAGGCCGTCGCGCCTAACCTCGCTGAGCTCCTGCGGCTCGAGCGTATGGGCACACTACCTATCGACCTAGAGCACGCGCTGTTGGCTGGTCGCTTGGAGCACCCTCACCGCGACCCGTTCGACCGGATGTTAGCGGCGCAGGCCATTCTGGAAAGCGTTCCCGTGGTCAGCAATGACGGTGTCCTGGCGGAACTGGGGGCCGCGAGGGTATGGTGAGCTGCTTCCCCCATTTAACAATTCCGCTGCACGCCACGGCTCGGCTACCGAAGATTGATCAGCTACTTGCCCTCCGGCGACCCTGATAGCCACCA
>CADCWP010000226.1 GCA_902806425.1 uncultured Truepera sp. | reverse complement strand
ACAGTCACCGTGTTGGGCAGCGTCTCGAGGATCGGCAACACCTGTTCACGGGAGAGTCCCCCCAAGCCAACACCGGGCATGTTGAGATGCACCCTCGCGGTGGGGTGCGCCTTACACCAGGCTAAAAGCTTGCTGGTGGAGAAGTTGATCAGCTCCACGCTCGCGGGGTCGTGCCAGTGGATCTTGGTCTGGAACGCTCCGAGCTTGGCGGTGGGTCCCGACCCGTCGGTCGGCATAAACCATCTTGGGGAGACGAGCAGGCCGTAGGTGTCGCCTGCTTGCACAACGGCGCTACCTAGTGCCGCGTCGAGGCCGGGGAAACGCTCCTTAGTTCGACGTGCGATGCCCGCGCCCATCACCAGCTTGCCGTTTCTGGTCACGACGCTGTTGGTGGTGACCAGAAACAAGTCGGCTTGATCGTAAACCGACCACATATCACCCTGGGCGAGCTTCATAAGGGCCTCCTGCCGCTACCCTGCGCTGAAGGCGCGTCGTTAGTCCTCGACGATCTCCTGCCGCACGCATATCGCCGACTCGAGCTGCTCGAGCCTGCACTGCGCCTCGCTGAGCGTCGCCTCATCGCCCTCGAGCAAGAACTCGTCGCGTCCGTTCTTGCGGGTGAAGTCGCCGCCGGTAACCGTAAGTCCTCCTAGAAGCTCGACGACCTTCAAGCAGTGCGGGGTGTGGATAACGACCTCGAGTGTGACCATCACAGCCTCCTTGCCCACTCCGTTGCTCGCGTGCGAGCGCGTCTCCAGGATGCTCAGAGCGTTCAGGGGGATGCCTCAGCGGCTGGGAGGATTGTCGGGTTCTGGCGGCCCGCCGGGGCTGAAGTCGCGGCAACCGTGCCAGCCGTCTTCAGAGACAGTGTTGCCCTTTTCTTTTTCCCTCACCTTCGCGTACACGCACAAACGCGGATGGTTATAGCAACAGTCTAGGCAGCGCACACGCTCATGGTCGCGGTGCACGACGTCTTCTCAGCAGGTACTTTCGTTCGGCGCTCGAGGTGCGCTTCGATAGCGTTGTCGAGTGACGCCTTGGGGTGGTGCTCGAGGAGCCGGAGGCACGCGGCGAGCGCGGCCTGATCGGTCTCCCCCTGGGCGACGAGCCGCCCGCTGTAGCGCTCGTAGACGGCCCAGGCGGTCGGCGGTGGTCTTTTGCGCCTGCTCAGGTGCTGCACGGCTATTAAGTCGTACTCCTCGAAGCCGGGCAGGAGGTAACGGTCGTCTTTGAGTGCCTTGCCGTTCGGCGCGCGGCGTTCGAGCGTCACGCCCCGTTCGGCTCTGTGCGGGGTAGCGACTCTGGGAGCGTCCGGACGCTTGTAGCTTGGGATCGGCGTCGATTCAACCATGATCTTCTCCTACCAGTCCCCGAGCGCTTCAGGGTCGTGCTCGAGCTCCATGTCGGTTACACTCTCGCCGGTCTCCTCACCCCAGAACGCCCGGTCTGCTAGGAGTTGGCCGGAGTTGTTGTACTCGCGCCCGCAGCCCTCGCAGCTGTCAGCCCAGGAGCTGTGGATAGTGACGCTCTGGCCGCAGACGCACCTTCCGCCGCCGTCGGCGATGTAGCTCTGTAGGTGAGACCTGACGACGCCACGCCGTACCGTGTAACCGTCCACCTCGCCTTTCAAGCAGAGGTCGAGGTTGTGCAGGGCTAGCCTGGGTAGCCGGTCCCGGTAGACGTTGCCGTGCGCGTCGCACTCGAAGGCGAAGGCTGAGCCTTGGCCGTCCTCGAGTTTGAACACTAGCTCGTACAGGGTCGTTTCTACCGGTTCGCGTGGAACGAAGTCCTTGAGCATGTGGTCCCCTCTCGAACCTTTTTATGCACGTGTGCGCGCGTTTTCTGGGTTCAAGAAGGAAGCGCCATAAGTTATTGCGTCAGGCAGGCAAGCTCTAACCCAAAGAGGGATGGACCATGTGCGATCTTCGCGCTCAATCACCGCATAAAAGATGCGGCACAACGTAGCACTCCTGTTGCAATTTCGCACAAGAAGAGGGCCGCACGCCCTCGGATCGGCCCTGGCCCAGACGGTTCCTGCAACCGAATCTGTAGGGGTGTTGCAACCCGACGTAAAAGGATGATGGCCGCGCTGACCTAGTTAGCTTAGCGAAGAGGACGGAAAAACTCTCGCAACTCGTACACCAGCAACTCGGGTTCTTCTAACGCCGCGAAGTGCCCACCACGCGGCATCTCAGTCCACCGCTGCACGTTGTAAAGACGCTCGGCAACCTCACGGGGAGCAGCCACAAGGTCTTTGGGGAAGATGGCGAGGCCAGTAGGAACCTCGACGCGCGCCTGCAAAGGTTCTTGCTCGCCGTGCTGCGTTTCGTAGTAGAGCCGGTTAGCCGAGTTGATGGTCTCGGTGAACCAGTACAAGGTGATGTTCGTCAGCAACTCGTCTTTGGAAAAGCTGTTCTCGACGTTTCCGTCACAGTCGCTCCAGGAACGAAACTTCTCGAGCAGCCAACTGGCAAGACCTATGGGTGAATCATTCAGGCCGTAGGCTAGGGTTTGGGGTTTGGTGCCCTGGATCGCCGCGTAGGCACCTTCGGTCCTTGACCACGCCTGACCCGCCTCGAGATAGGCTTGTTCGGCTTCGGATAGCTCCTCGGGTGGCCGCGTGAGAAGGTGCCGGTACGGTACATCGGTAAGGTGAATCCCTACGGTCCTGGCCGCTTGCGTGGTGCCTAAAGATGCTGTGATACCGCGGCCCCAGTCGCCGCCGTGTGCCGCGTAGCGGTCATACCCTAGATCGGCCATGAGCTCGGCGAAGAGTTCCGCGACCTTGACGTTGGTCATGCCGCGCTGGGTAGGTTTATCCGAGAAGCCAAAGCCGGGGATGCTCGGTACTACCACGTCGAAGGCGTCTTCCGCCTGCCCGCCATAGCTTTCCGGGTCGGTAAGCATGGGGATGAGCTTATGAAAACGCCAGAAGGAATCAGGCCAGCCGTGGGTCAGAAGTAAGGGGAGCGGCTTAGCCCCTTTGCC
>CADCWP010000225.1 GCA_902806425.1 uncultured Truepera sp. | reverse complement strand
GAAGACTTCAGCGGACCGACGCTCGAGCCGCAATTCGGTACTGCCGAAGCCGATATCGGCTTCAACGTAATGCAGTCCCCGACAGGAGACGTTTACATGCTCTCGGAAACGGAGAATAGGTATTACACTTACGACCCTGAGTACGAGGATAGTGAAGCGGAACTCCATATGGAGGAGGACTTGGTCTTATCTCGTTACAGCAAGAGTGGAACGCTTATCCGCTCGAGCGCTGTGCTCGAGGATCGGTGTGATGGGTTCGATTACGAATGCCCAGACGATATAGTCCAACCTCGTGGTTTATACGCTGACGGCAACGGCTATACTTACGTCCTCTTTGCAAGCAGCGGCTATGGTTGCCAGGTCCGAAAGATCGACGCAGCAGGAAACATTGTCGAAGAGGTATATCTCGAACATTGCCATCCCGACCTAGCAGTAAGTGCGGCGGTCGATACTGGTGGCAATATCTACGTTGGGCAGACTAGGTACGACTTTAACTGGGAAATCGGCGAGTATCTCATCATCAGCTCCGTTGCCAAGTACTCGACCAACGGCGTTATGTTGTGGCAACAGAGCTCGACAGTTGGGGTTCCTAAAGACATTACCGTCTCAAGCAGCGGCAGTGTTTACGTCGTAGGCGATAAGGGATTCGCCCGCTACACCAATAGCGGCAAGCTGACCTGGACCAAGCCTGGGAACTTCGAAGAGGTCGTCGTCTCCGGCTCGAACCTTTACACCCGCTACCGCAAGGACGTCCGCAAGTATGACGGCACCGGCAGGCAGCTCTGGCTCAGGACGCAAGGTGGGCTCAACACCATCGTGTTGCAAAACATGGATGGTGACGCTAGTGGCAATGTCTACCTATCGGGCAAGTATGACTCGGGCGGGGGCAACTTCAACGCCATGACGCGCAAGCTCAACTCGAGTGGCACAGTAGTCTTTACCAAAACCTATGGCACACCGGCTTACGACGATGCACGTGGTATCGCTACGATTAGCGGCAGCGAAGTGTACGTCACGGGTGAGACACAAGGCTCGCTGGCGCACCCCAACATTGGTGGGCGGGACGGCTACTTAAGGAAGCTCAGCAGCAGTGGTAATACGGTCTGGACACGGTAGGCGAAACACTTTGAAACATACAAGCCCTGGCTACGTGCCGGGGCTTTTTCCGTGGTTTACCAAAACCAAATTGTCACGGTGAATCACCTCGTCGTAATCCTTCGCCCCAAGTAGGTCGGCGATGTTGCGGGTATGCTGCCCCTGAATCTTAGCTAAAGCAGTGCTCGAGTAATTACAGAGTCCTTGCGCCACCTGCGCACCGTTGTTCATTACCGCCACGGCGTCCCCGAATGAAAACGTGCCGCTTACGCCGGTGATACCTTTGGGCAGGAGGCTGCGCCCGGTCTGAAGCGCCCGCAGCGCGCCCGCATCGACCTCAACGGTGCCGCGCGTCCGCTGCTGCGCCAACCAGCTTTTGCGCGAAGGTGGGTGCGCTTTGGCGAGAAAACGGGTTCCGCGTACTACACCTGCCGCAAGCGCCTCGAGCCCCGCCCCACCCCCGCCAATGATGAGGGTTTCCGTCCCGGCAGCCGTCGCCAGCGCGGCGGCGCGGAGTTTGGTAACCATCCCGCCCGTCCCGCGCGCTGTTCCGGCGCTTCCCGCTAGGTGCTGCACCTGCGCCACATCTTCAACGACCGCCAGCGGCTTCGCCCCCGGGTTCCCACGCGGGTCGCTGTCGTAGAGTCCGTCCACATCGGTCAGGATAAGAAGCGCGTCGGCCCCGACGAGGTGCGCTGTCCACGCCGAGAGGCTGTCGTTGTCACCGAACTTGATCTCGCTGGTCGCTACCGAGTCGTTTTCGTTAATGATCGGGAGCGCGCCCAGCTTTAAGGACGCCTCGAGCGCGTTTTTTGCGTTGACATACCGTTCGCGGTCCTGAATGTCGGCGGCGGTCAGCAGAAGCTGCGCGACCGGCGTTGGGGCAACCGCGCGCGCCCACTCGAGCATCAGTAGCGTCTGGCCGACGGCGGCGGCAGCCTGCTTTTCGGGCAGCGTCAGCGGCAGCGACACACCGAGCCGTTCGCGGCCCGCCGCGCCCGCGCCCGACGAGACGAGCACGACTTTGCAGCCAAGCGTGCTCTGCAAGGTTCCTAAACCGCGCGCGAGCGCCCACAGGAGCGGCGGGTAGATGCGCCCGAGCGCGTCGGTCAGACTGCTCGTCCCGACCTTGACGACGACACGCTGCCAACCACGCCCGTTACGCTGCGCCACGGCCTATTTGCTCCGCTTTCTCGATACTCTGCCGCGTCCAAGCGGGCGCTTTAGAATGGACGGCGACCTCGGCGGCAGTGAGCCACATAACCGCGCTGATCTCGTTTGAATCGCCAGTCTCAGCGACGCCACCCGCGTACTCACAGAGAAAAACGATGTCTACGACCGGTTCGCCGTCGTCGGCCCGAAACCATTTGCTCTCGAGATAAACCGGGTTGACGACCTCTACGCCGGTTTCCTCCAAGGTTTCACGCTTCAGGGTGTGCTCGAGCGTGTCCTGAGCCGCGTCGCCGACTTCAACCTTGCCGCCGGGTAGCGAGAGCGTTCCGGGCGCGTGGCTTTCGCGCTCGCTGCGCACGCTCAACAAGTACGTCCCACCGCGCCTGACCACGCCCTCGACGTTGACGATGAAGAGGGGGCGTTCGGCCTCACCCATCGGTGTAGCGCAAGAACGCCTCGGGGACGACCGTTCTGTCGACAAAGAGCACGCCGTCCTCGCGCTTGGCCCGCCCAGTGCGCTCGAGCCCCTTCAGCGTCGCCTGCACCTTGCCCTGTACCTGCCGCAAAAACGCCGCGCTCCAGTCCGCCTCGCCCGGA
This sequence comes from uncultured Truepera sp., assembly GCA_902806425.1. Taxonomy (GTDB): domain Bacteria; phylum Deinococcota; class Deinococci; order Deinococcales; family Trueperaceae; genus Truepera. Next base: position 22,836 of record CADCWP010000225.1, on the reverse strand, counting down.
CGCACCTTTTCTAGAAAGGCGCGGTGAAACGCGGGCAGTTCGTCTAGTGGGATGCGGGACTCGAGCCGGGGCCAATCTATCCAGTCCATCCTCCCATGTTACTCGGCCAGGGCTGAACGACGCCCCAGCTGATGCTAAACTTTACCGGGGCAGGGTGCCCCGAAGGTCAACGAGCGGAGAGGTGTTGTCATGCGGGTAGCCATCGTCGGAGCCACCGGAGCGGTCGGGCAGGAGTTGTTAGAACTCTTTACGGAGCGCAACTTTCCCTTGACGGAGCTGACGCTCTTCGCGTCGGCGCGCTCCGCCGGTAAGGTGGTGCCGTTTGCCGGGAGGACGTACACGCTTAAGGCGCTTCCCGGTGACGGCAACCTAGAGTCCGACATCGTCTTCTCGTCGGCGGGCGGCGGCATCTCTAAGGCGCACGCGTGGGGGTGGGCCGAGCACGGTGCGGTCGTCATCGACAACACCTCGGCGTGGCGTATGGACGAACGCGTACCCTTGGTCATCCCCGAAATAAACGGTGAGGCCGCGCTCAACCACCGAGGCGTTGTTGCCAACCCCAACTGCTCGACCATCGTTGCGCTGATGGCGCTTGCGCCGCTGCACCGTGCGTTCGGCCTTAAACGGGCGACGGTGGCGACGTATCAGGCGGTTTCGGGCGCGGGCGCAGCCGGAATCGCCGAGCTGCAAACCCAGACGCAGGCTGCGCTGGCCGGTGAAACGTTGGTTACAGAAAAGTTCGTTCATCCGGTCGCCTTCAACCTCTTCAGCCACGATTCGGAAGTGGGCGACGACGGCTACAACGTCGAGGAGCGGAAGCTGACCTTGGAGTCGCGCAAGATTTTAGCCGTGCCCGAGCTTGCGGTCAGCGCGACCTGCGTGCGGGTGCCGGTGTTTCGCGCCCACAGCGAGGCCATTCACGCGGAGTTCGCGCGCCCGATTACGGCCGACGAAGCCCGGCGGGTGCTCTCGAGCGCAGCTGGAGTCAGAGTGGTTGACGACCGCGCTGGAAACCACTTTCCAATGCCGATAGAGGCGAGCGGTCAGGACAACGTGCTTGTGGGCCGCGTCCGCGAAGACGCCTCCTTGACCGGAGCCTTGGCCCTTTTTGTCTCCGGTGATCAGATTCGCAAGGGGGCGGCCCTGAACGCGGTGCAGATCGGCGAGTACTTGATCGCGCACGGGGCGGTTAAGGGTGCGGCGAGAGAGACCACGAGCGCCCTCTGATTTTATCTTCGCGTGTTCTTGTTCTAGGTAGCTCTAGGTGATGCGGTGCGCCGCCTTTCACCTTGCTGCGGGTCAGACTAGAAGACGGAGGCGCAGATGACAAGTCATGTAGGGATCGGTGTCGTGGGGCTCGAGCACCTCAACCTTTCAATGCCCAAAGGTGCGGAGGCGGAGGCGCGGGCATTCTACGGTGGGCTGCTGGGGCTCGAGGAGGTCACCAAAGCCCAGACGCTTATGATTTACGGCGGTTGCTGGTTCAAGCTGGGGGACCTCACCTTGCATCTGGGACCCGACGAGAACTTCGTGCCCGCGAAAAAGGCGCACCCGGCCTTTTTGGTTTCCGACCTGGAGGTGGCTCAGGCACGTTTTGCCGCCTCTGGGATAGAGGTCAGGCCCGACACGCGGGTTCCACACGTTCGGCGTTTCTACGCCGACGACCCCTTCGGCAACCGGCTCGAGTTCATCCAGGCCGGGGACCAGTTTTAGTGGCGCTGCTCTCCCTGCTGTTGGCGGGGGCTGCCGGGGGCTATCTGGCGCAGCTCCTCAAGCTGCCGGGAGGCGCGGCGCTCGGGGCGATGGTCGCAGTTGCCGCCGTCAACGTTTACCTCGGTGACCGTTCCGCTACGGTTCCGAAAGGTCTGGATTTCGCGGCGCTGGTGCTCGTCGGGGTGTCGGTGGGGGCGTCCATCACCCGTGAGGAGTTGGCGGGGGCGGCGAACCTGATTGTGCCGTCGCTGCTGATCCTGGTCGTGCTCTCGGGTGTCGGCATCGTGTTGGCCCTTGCGTTACAACGCTTTTTCGGGTTCGACCCCATCACGGCGCTTTTCGCCGCCGCGCCCGGTGGCATGGCGAATATGGCGGTTTTGGCGAAAGACGCCGGGGGCAGCGGTTTCTCGGTGGCTCTAGTTCATCTTGTGCGGCTGGTCGGAATTTTTATCTTTGTGCCGGTGGTTGCTTTTTTTCTGCGACGCTTCTAAAGTGACGTATGAATAACAGAAGACTGACCCGCTCGAGCCGTAACCGCATGATCGCCGGAGTCTGCGGTGGTCTGGCCGACTACTTCGGCATCGACGCCGCCATCATCCGGGTGCTTTTCGTCGTGTTCGCCTTTATCCCCGGCCCCAGCCTGCTCGTCTACATAGCGCTATGGGTCATCTTGCCCAAAGGCTACTAGGCGCGTCTCAGCCCGTCTTTTTAGGTAAAGCTGGCAGGTTCACCCCAACTACTTTCAAAGACGAAGTCACTGAGCGCTTTGCGACTGCGCGGCGCTTCCTCACGTCCACGTAGGTCGTCCGGCAGCGTGCTGCTGTCGGCGGCGTAGCCGATGGCAGTGACGGTAACAGGCTCGTAGGGCGTGGGCAGCCCGAAAATCTCTTTTACCCTACCGTTGTCGAACCCGGCCATCGGGTGAACGTGGAGCCCCATGTCGGTCGCCTGCAAGGACAAGTTGGCTAGAGCCAGACCGAGGTCGTGCTTGGCGGTGGGGTTGTCGCGAGCGGGCTTGTCGTTCTTAGCCGGAAAGATGGTGTCGGTCACGCTCAGCATTAGGATCGGGACGTTCTGCGTCCAGGGCTTGTTGCCATTTGACAAGCAGCTGTGCAGCGCTCTAAAGGCATCCGTACCCTGGTGGGTCAGCAGAAAGCGCCAGGGCTGAACGTTGCTCGAGGACGCCGCCCAGCGCGCCGCCTCAAAGAGCCGCTGCATTTTCTCCTTTTCTACCGGGGTCGCGGCAAACGCCCGCGGGCTCCAGCGGCGGCTTATCAGTTCGTGAACGGGGTGGTCGGTGGGGGCCGGTTTGTCAAGCTTCACAGGTTTACCCGTTCCTGCTCGGGCACGACCAGCCGCAGGGGTGCGGCTTCGGTTTCGCCCAAACCGACGAGTTCGCTCGTGGTGCGCCACAACCGTCCCTGCGCCGCACGGTCGTGTGAGCGTGCGGACGAGCTTGCGGGTTTCTGATCTATAAAGTAGCGCCCTGAAACCCCGGCGACCGAGGGTGAGGCGGCGAGGTAGACGACGGTCTGCGCGCCCTGCGCCGGGGTTTTGAAAAAGGGCCGCGCAAGCTTGAGAACCCTGCTCGCGACGCCCTCGCCGCTCCCGAAACCGGTAGCGACCGTGCCGGGGTGCAGCGCGTTAACCGTTACCGGCGTCTCGGCTAGAAGACGCGCGAGCTGGTAGGTAAACATCACGTTGGCGAGCTTTGACTGCCCGTAGGCTTTCCAGCCGCTGTAGCCACGGCTCAGCATGGGGTCATCTAGGTGGATTCGTCCGAAACTCTCGGCGCGCGAGGCGACGTTGACGATGCGGGGCGCGGGGCTCTGTAAAAGTTTTTCCAAGACGAGGTGTGTCAGCAAAAAGTAGCTGAGGTGGTTTAGCGCAAACGTCATCTCGAAACCGTCGGCGGTGGTTTTACGCTCCCCAAAAAATGCGCCCGCGTTGTTGACCAACACGTCCAAGCGCCCGAAGCGTTCGTTAAATTCGGCGGCGGCGCGGCGAACCTCGCTTAGAGACGACAGGTCGGCGGGCAGGTGGTGAAGGTTGGGGTTGCCGGTTTCGCGCCGCAACGTCTCGGCAACCTCAGCACCAGGTCCCGAACCTCGAGAAATCATCACGACCGCCTTGCCTTGGCCCGCGAGCACCCGCACCGTCCCCAACCCGATACCGGAACTTGCTCCGGTCACTAAAAACGTCTCTAAGGAGTCGGTCATATGCGCCCATGCTAAGGTCCCCCGGGTCCGAACAAAGCGCGTCCGCTTACGCACACCGAACCCCTACATCAACCCCGGACGCACTTCTTAGAAAGCCACCTACCCCGGTCTTTCTAAGAAGTGTGTAAACGTTTCCTGAAAGCTTATGCGGTCTTTTGCGTCACCAACTCACTTATTTTCTGCTATACTCATATAAGTCTCATGCGCGCGCCGCCCCAACCATTCCCCCTTGTCCGCTTACGTCGGCGCGTCTCCACTCTCGTCTGGACACTTACGTGTCTAGTGCTGTTCGCCGGGTGCAGCGACGTTCAGGGGGAGACGGACGCGGTGGCTACCCTGACGCTGGACGGACGCGGCGTGAGCTATCTCGCTTACCAGGACGGTTTAGGCGCGTGGCAGCCGCTCGGTCCCGGTGGTAAGGCGCTTCAGAAGCTGACCCTAACCGATCCCAAGGGACGTTACGGCGTCATGAACCTCTGCCTCGTTGAGGCGACCGGCAGCCTGACGGTCAACGTACAGCAGGGCGTCCTGGGGGAAGTTCCGGTCGTGAGCGCGAGCTGCCCTACTGAAGCGGACCCTCCGGCGGCGGTCGTGAGCGTATCTGGACGGCTGAGCGGTCTCTCGGACGGCGAATACAGCAACGTCTATATGGGCGGCGCGTCGGCCCTGGTCGACAGCTCCGCGCCGCAGCACCGGCTCGAGCTGCCCGCCGCCCGCTACGATCTGATCGCCACCAAATACGAACAAAACGCCCGGGTACCGAGTCGGCTGGTCTTCTTGCCGGGGTTGAGCGTCGTGGACGGCGCGGCTTTGGACGTCGATTTCAGCGGTCCCTACGCCTCCACCCCCGAAGCGGCGACCCTTCCGCTCGCAGGCATCCGCCCCGGCGAACTGCTCTCAGGCTCGGTCGAAGTGGTGACCGAAGCGGGTACGGCGGCGCTCCTAGGTGAGTACCTAGGGGGCGACGTACTCACCTACGCCCGCCCGCCCGAAGGCTTTTTGCGTGGTGCGCGCCTGCGCGCCGAAGCGCAGAGCTTCTCTTACGACGAGCGCACCAAGGCGGGTTCGAGCCGCAGCGTCACCCGCACCTTTGTGGGCGTGACGCCTTTGGATAGGGCGGGGGCACCCTTGACGCTGCCCCCATCCATCGCCGAGCCGCTGCTGACGCTGAGCGCAGAGGACGGCGTGCGCCCTCAAGCTCGCTGGCGTGTCCTCCCCGCTAGGGGCACCTACACGCAGTTCTACTCGCAGATTCGGGGTGGGCGCAGCGTCAGCTACCGGCTCAGCCAGAGTTCGGCGTGGCTTTTGGATCGTCCCTTTAGCTACACCCTCCCGGACTTTAGCGCCCTGCCGGAGTGGAGTTCGGCGTGGGAACTCGTCAGCGGCGAGGACATCTTTTGGGACGTGTCGTTTAGCCGCCGGACGGAGGACGGTGCGCTGTTCGCCAGCCGTTCGGGTGTGCTCACGCCTTGAGAGGACTGCTGTTGGCCTATAGGTACCGAGGGGACGTTGGGAATATGACGCACAAGTGGTAAGTGTTAGGTCGCTAACTCTTTAGAGCGAACGCTGGAGGTAGAGATGAAAAGGTTTGTTTGGCTCTTAAGCATTCTGCTTCTTGTGCCGAGCGTTTCGGGTTGTGGTTGCCCAGCGATACTCAATACCCGCCTTCACCCGAACATGCTGACCCTTACAGTGGGCGAGACCGCGCCCCCACCGCAGTTACAACACCAAGGGTGCTTCGAGCCGTGGCGCACAGTCAACGTTGGGGACTGGGCTTCAGAAGATCTGGACATCGCTTTGGTTGATAATGACACCGGTGTCCTTACTGGCGTAGCTCCTGGTAAGACGACAATAATAGGCTTTACAGAGGATGAATATAGAGATGGACTATCTCTTCCCGTCACAGTCATAGCCCCTACGACCGCCGCCAGCTAAACCGTCTGTAATGTGCGGCAGCCGTGTAGATTCCAAGTGTCGGAAGATGGCAGTTCAGAACCTAAGAATGGTGCTCGAAGACTCTACCAGCATCCTTTGAGCGGTGAGTTTCTCGGCAAGGGTTTCGGCGACCTGCGCCGCGCAGAGAAAGCCACGTCCGGCGAGCCCACCGGCAAACCACAGACCCGGCCTCAGTTCTCGGACGATGGGCAGGTTGTCGGCTGTTTTAGCCCGGACGCCGTGCCAGACGCTTTCAAGCCGCGCGTCTCGAAGACTGGGAACGAACCAGCTGCCCGCCCGTTGCAGCTGCGTGGGGGCGCTCGCATCGGCTTGGTCCGCCGGACGGTGATTGCCGCCCAGATAGAACGTCCCGCCCACCCGCGCGCCGTACACGGCTCCGGCGAGCGGATAGGGAAGGGGGGCGCTGCTCTCTAAGCCGATGACCTCCCCGGCAACGTGAGTGAGCGCCAGCTCACCCTGACCGAGCGTCAAGCTGGGGCCACTACAGAGCACCACCTGAGACGCCTGCACCGTGCCCCTGGAAGTGTGGACCATTCCCGCCTCAAGACGCTGGGCGTCGCACCCCTCGAGCACGGTCGCACCCTCCTGCTGCGCAGCCTCGGCCAGCGCGCGGAGCCAGCGGCGCGGTTCCAGCCACCCGCCTTGCAAGGCCAGAAATCCTCCGAACGGGACGTGAAAGCCGCTTGGCACCGCGTCCGGCTCCAGCCACCGCACCTCGTCATCTTTCGTGTCCCGTTTTCTCCAGGTTTTAGCCTGCTTGGGGCTGGAGGCGATCCGCAGCACCCCGCTCCGGGTGACGCCGGTTTCATAACCCAAACTTTTGACCTCTTCGACCAGCCTCCAGGTGCTTGCAAGCGCCTCGCGATCAAAGGGGCTCGCGCGGGCGCTCCGGCCCCGGTACGGGTTGAGCAGCGCGACTGGTACCGACGACGCGCCGCTCTGCCCGATCCACCCCACCTCCACAAGCGTTACGGGCAGGCCGCGCCCGGCGAGCCGGTAGGTGAGGGTACAGCCCATCACCCCACCCCCGACGACGCAGATCACGGACCGGCCTTTCGAGACGCGGGTTTTCTAGAGAAGAGCACCTCGCGTTTGCCGCCGACCGGGCCGGGGCGCTTGGAGACCACGAGCCCGAGCGCGGCGAGGCGGCGGCGCACCGCGCCCTGCACGCAGTAGCTCACCAGCGTGCCACCCTCCGCGAGCGCCGAGACCAGCCGCCCTAAAAACGCCTCGGTCCACAGCTCTGGGTTGACGTCCGGGCTGAAGCCGTCGTGATAGACCGTATCGAACGTGTTCGCGGGCAGCACCTGTTTGGGGGCGTCGCCTAGCAACAGCTCGAGCCTCACCCTGTCCCGTTTAAAGGTGTGTGTGCCGGAAGCTTCGCGGAGATCGGCGCGCCACTCGAGGTAGTGCGTCACCATATCCGCACTTAAAAGTGCCCCGTAGCCGAGCGCGGACACGGCCTCAGCGGGGAGGAGGTGGTGCTCGAGCGCTGTATACGCGAGCTTCGCTTCCGGATGCGCCAGACACGCCCCCGCGGTGACGAAAAAGTTGAGCCCGGTCCCAAAACCGACCTCTAAAACGCGTACAGGCCGCCCCTCGGCCAACCGGCCCACGATACCCGAGCCTCCCAAAAAAACCTCCTGGGACTCGGCGAGCGCGCCCCGCTGTGACGCGAAAGCCTGCGCGTAGCGCTCGCTAAATAGGGTCGCGCTGCCGTCGGCGGTCACGATGCGGCGGACCGTGGAAGCGTTCACCTCACCATGCTACCGTACCGCTCAACCCTGTTTCGCCGCCCTCTTGGGCTAAGCTGACCGTATGACGCAGACGTTTAGAGAGGCGTGGGGAGCCGCCCTCTCTTTTTTAACCGGACTTTACGAGGCGGCGCTAGGGGTTGCCGGAGGGCTCGACCCGCTGGCGTGGGCTATCGCCGGGGGCGCGCTGCTCCTGATTTTTCTGCTCTGGCTTTTGCTACGCCGCCGCGAACCCGGCAAAAACCGCAACCGCCCGGAGGTGCTCATCTCACTCGGGTCTATCAGCGCCGCCGAAGGTGCCGACGCGGGCGGGGCGGTGCTGAGGCCGCACCGCTTCTCGCTCCGGATGACGGTCAGCAACCTCAACACCTACGCGGTGCAGGTTTTGGAACTCGCCCTCAAAACGCCGGAGATGGACGTACCGGCGACCGCTGAAGTTGCGGTAGTCGTGCCGCCGGAGGGGTCGGTAGTGCTGAGTGAACCGCTTCCTGAAATCGTCGGTGAGGAGGGCCGCCTCAACCTCTACTTCTATACGGCGGGCAGCAAACGCGTCTACCGCTTGGGAACAACGTTCGCGCTCGAGCCGTGGAACGACCGCTACAAAGTCTCGCCCTTAAATCAGAGCATCGTTCCCACCAAACAGCTGGCGAGCGCGGGCGTGAGCCGCGTTCAGGAACGCGCTTGGCGTGAGCAGGTGGAGCGGGAACGGTCCCAACACGCCGCGCAGTCGGAGCCGCGCGAACGGGGACGTGAGCGCGCTGAGATACCCCGTAATCCGGAAACCGAAGCGCCCCGTCAGGGGGAGCTGGGGTTCCCGGACGAATTTTAGCTGGCTTTCCTTGCCTGCTACTTTAGACAGTCAGGTATTATTCAGCAGTATAGTTAGCCCTTGAAACTCGCCTGTAACGATCACCCCCCGCTCCGTTTTCTTCTCGATCAGGGTAGGGTTGAACTCGATTTTCTTAAAATCACGAGCCTGGACAAGCTCGAGGAGGAGGTCCAGGCGGCTCTGGTTTACCGCCCCGCCCTCATCCACGTGGGGTTCGGCATTGCAGACAGCGTCGCCTCGTACGCTGAGCTTGACTGGGGATGGTTCAACAGCCTTGTGCAGCGTTCCGGTTCGCCCCACATCGCTATGCACCTCGAGATCTCAACACACAACTGGCAGCGCGGCGCGGATTTAAGGGTTCAGAGCAGCGCCGAGGCTCGCGCGATGGTCGCGCAGCTGAGCGCCCTCTGCCGGTTTTTGCGGGACCATCTAACGTGCCCCCTGCTTTTAGAAAACATGGACTACATGGGTACGGAGCTGAAACCGGGATATGGCGTCTTTCGCACGAGTGTGGAGCCCGCGCTCATGTGGGCGCTCGTCGAAGAGGAGGGGGTGGGGGTGCTTCTCGACCTGGCCCACCTCCGCATCACCGCGCATCATCTTGGTGTGGACGCGCGGGCGTTTGCCCGGTCGCTGCCGCTTCACGCGGTACGCGAACTTCACGTGTGCGGTCCCACGTATATAGAGGGTTTGGGGTTGCGCGACGACCATCAGGAGATGACGGAAGACGATTACGCGCTCCTCGAGTGGGTGCTCCCACGCACGAACGCCGTGGTGCTGACGCTCGAGTACCCGAAAGCGCGAACTGTGAGGCAGCCCTTCGGCGCACAGGTGGAGGCGCTGGAGCGTCAGCTCAACAGGCTTAAAACGATGACGAGCTGAGCGCCTAAACCGAAGGCGACTTCAGCGCGTATCCCCGTCGCCGTACAGCGTTCCCCGCCGCTGCCTCGAAGCCAACTTCTCCAGATTCGCCGCTGCCACCTCCTCAAGCGTCAGCCCCAACTCGGTACAAATCTGCGACAGATACCAGAGCACGTCGCCGAGTTCTCCCTTTAGGGCGTCGCGCTCCCCATCGTTGATGACGCCACCCTTGTCCCGGAAGATCTTTTTGATCTTGCCCGCGACCTCGCCCGCTTCGTTGGCGAGCCCCAACGTCGGGTAGACGATGGGGTGATCCGTTTTGATAGCGCTCCAGGTGCTGCGCGAGGCTTTTTGATAGTCGTTCAGGCTCATGGGATTACTCTACCGCCGAGCTAACGGCGGCATAGACTACAGGTATGTTCGTCTCAGAGCTTTTAGGAAATGTCGTCAGGTGGGCCGCCGAAGACGCTTCCGTCGTGGGCGTCGCGCTCGTCGGGTCCCACGCGAGGGGGGTAGCGAGATCTGATTCGGATGTAGACTTGGTGATACTCACCCTAGACCTCAGACCTTACCTCGAGAATACAGGTTGGCTCGAGCGTTTCGGCACCGTCACATCCTGTAAAACTGAAGATTGGGGACCCGCCACTTCGCTTCGGGTCTTTTTCGAGAGCGGCCTCGAGGTCGAGTTCGGCTTGACGACGACCGTGTGGGCCGAGCTTCCGGTGGATGTCGGGACGCGCCGGGTCGTAAGCGACGGAATGCGCGTTCTCTATGATTCAGAAGATATTTTGGGAAGGTTGCAGCAAGCAGTTACAGCCTAACGTCAAGCTATAAACGCTCGAGCACCGTCAGGCTGCCGCGCTTGAGAAGATGCTTTTGCTGCTGCTCGAGCGGTACGTCCGCGCTTCGGGGGTAGATACGCAACTTGAGCGCGTCATGGGGTGCGCCGCGCCAGTCGGCTCCTCTACGCTCCTCGACCGTCTCGCCATGCCCCGCCGCCTCGCCGCGCAGCAGAACCATCCGCAAACTCTCCAGACCGACGCCCTCTAAGTACCCGTTTTGCCGCTCGAGGCTGACCAGTATGTGATCCTGCGGCTCACCGCCCAAATAGAGGGGTGCGACGATCTTGCCGCCCGGTGCAAGTTGCTCGGGCCACGCGGGTGGAATCTCCGGGAGGCCGACGGTAGCGACGATGCGCTCAAACGGTGCGCCGGGAGGATAACCGAGCGCGCCGTCGCCCTGCACGACCTCAACACGCTCTAGCCCTACCGCGGAGAGGTTCGCCCGCGCCTTCTCGACTAAGAAACTTTCGAGGTCGACCGTGACGACACGCCCGCGCTCACCGACGAGGTGAGCCAACAGCGCGGCGTTGTAACCGCTGCCTGCGCCGACCTCGAGCACCCGTATCCCGGGTTGTACGTCAAACGCCTCTAACATCATGGCGACGGCGGTCGGTTGGGAGACGCTCGAGTCGGTCTCGGGCGTGCTATCCGGGTCACGAAAAGCAGCGTTAGCGTAGGCGTCTCTAAGGGGCAACCAGGGGACGAAGAGGTGACGCGGAACCGTCCGGAGCGCCCCTTCGACTTCAGCACGCTTTACGTAGCCCTTAGTTTTGAGGGTATCCACCAGAGCGTTTCTCAGCGCCGCCGCCTCAGAATCCATGCCGTGATGGTAGCGTAAGCGCTGACTTGCAAACCGTCAGGAGGCCGACATGAAACTAGAACGTATCGAACTGCGTGAGGTCACGGCCCGGCTCAAGTTCCGCTTTGAGACGAGCTTCGGCGTCGAGCAGGACTTGCGGAAGGTGCTACTAACGCTCCATACCGAGGGCGTCGAGGGCTACGGCGAGGCGACCGCCGGAATCTTTCCCGGTTACTCGTACGAGACCACCGAGACCGTTTGGGACGCCTTAAAGCATCACATCACCCCGCTCGTTTTGGGTAAAGATTTTGCGACCCCGGCGCAGCTGCTGACGGCCCTGTTGCCTATTCGGGGACACAACATGGCGGTAGCGGCGCTCGAGACCGCCTTTTGGGACGCACAAGCCAAGGCCGCCGGGCTGCCGCTCTGGGTGCTCTTGGGCGGGGTTCGCACAGCGCACCCGGTCGGGGCGTCCCTAGGCGTTCAGGAATCGGTTGAAAAGACCCTCGAGACCGCCCTCGCCCACGCTGAGGAGGGGTATAAACGCCTCAAGTTCAAGATTAAACCGGGCTGGGATGTGCAGCCGCTCCGCGCCGTCCGAGAGGCGCTCCCCGAGATACCCCTAACCGTAGACGCCAACAGCGCCTACAGCCTCACCGACGCGCGCGTATTTGGGCAGCTCGATGAACTCGGCCTCGACTACATCGAACAGCCGCTCGCGCACGACGACCTGGTTGACCACGCCCAGCTCCAAGGGATGCTGGTGACGCCGCTATGTCTAGACGAGTCCATCCACTCGCCGGAGGACGCCCGCAAAGGGTTGCAGCTCGGGGCGGGGCGCGTCATCAACATTAAGGTCGGGCGGGTGCGCGGGCACCTGTTAGCGCGGCGCACGCACGACGTCGCGCTCTCCTTCGGTGCACCGGTCTGGTGCGGGGGGATGTTGGAGCTCGGGATTGGCCGTGCCCACAATCTGCACCTGAGTTCGCTGCCCGGGTTTACGCTCCCCGGCGACACCGCGAGCGCCTCGCGCTACTGGGACGAGGACATCGTCGAGCCCATCCTGGACGCGGAGGGGGGGATGCAGAGGATTCCGGACGGCCCCGGCCTCGGGGTGACGCTGAAGCGCGACCTGATCGAGCGCTTGACGCTGCGGCGCGAGGTGTTTTAAAGGTGGCAGGCCGGACGCTCATCGTAGTCACGGGCGCGTCGTGCGCCGGTAAGACGACCCTTGCGGGGCTACTCGGACGCAAGCTGTCCTGCCCGCAATCCACCGGGATGTGATTAAGGGGACACTTTTCGACACGCTCGGGTGGGGCGACTGGGCGTGGTCGCGGACGCTCGGCGGGGCGAGTTACGACCTGCTCTTTGGCTTTCTCGAGACCCTCCTGCAGGCCGGGTCCTCGTGCATCGCCGAGAGCAACTTCGAGGCTGGACGAGCTGCGGATCGTTTGCGCGGGCTATGCGAAACGTACCGCTTTATGCCCATAGAAATCCTTTGCACCGCCGACCTCGAGACCTTGCGCAGACGTTACCGAGTGCGCTTGGCGTCGCGGCACGTCGGCCACGTCGACCACCTCAACGCGGCTACCCATGAAGCGGCGTGGACGGGCGAACGTCACGGCAGCCTCAACCTCGGAGGCCAAAGCGTCCGTGTGGACACCACCGCGTTTGGCAAAACCGAACAAAACGCGCTGGTGAGCAGGTTGCGAAACACCGTAGCGGCGGCCTGAGCAAGCTTTGTGAACTGGCTACCCAGTTGGGATAGAGGCTGAGCGCCCTACGTTACGCTGCTGACGGACACGCCGAGTCGCTGCCAGGGGTGAGTACAAGCGGGGCGTCCGCACGGTTAAGCTCCGGCAATCTCCTTACGCCTCGCCCAGCCACCGCGACAGGTCGCGTCCGATAAGCTCCTGCAACTTAAGGATGTCGGCGCGAAAACCCTCACGCAACACCTCGCGGACGTCGGGGTCGAGGGAGGGTTTGACGAGGTTTTTTTGCAGCTGCTGCACGGCATTCTCGCGCAGGGTCGCGCGCAGCGTTCTGGGCAGCAGGCGTTTGCCGAAACTTTTGACGCTGCTGCGGTTAGACCCCTTTAAAAACATGTACATATGATGGAGGCGGCGGCTTTTGGGAACGCCCGAAACGTTATGCTGCACCTCCGTAGCCGGTCTAAAGGTGGGGTCGACGCCAAGCGCCCCGAACATGTTTTGCACCAACCCGAGCGGGTCTCGGCGGAGGTCGTCATACAGGTAGACGTGAATTTTTTTGGGGGGGAATAGCCGGTAGTAGCGGCTGAGCTGCTCATAGTAAAACCCTTGGGCGCGGTAGTGGTAGAGGGGACTCCAACCCTCTTGGATACGTCTGGATTCGTCTTGAAGTGCTGCGGCGAAGTTTGTGCAGGGCTCGACGCCGTCGCGGGTTTGATGGAGAAAAGCGGAGTACGCCCGCGCTACCGGGTCTCGCAAGATAACGATCACCTCGACGTCCGGAATATAGGCTCTGATGCGGCCCGGTACGTCCGGGTAATACAAGTATTGTGGGGAGGCCTCGCCCCGCGCCCTCTGGGTGGTTGCGCCGTGAAAGAGCGCCTGGTACTCAGCGAGTGTGGTGACGTGACCCCCTGGCCGCCACCCCTCGGGACCGTTTTCCCTGACGAACTCACGGTCTCCGACCACAAAAAATCTAGGTTCCTTAACCATATCCGGCATGTAGACGTCCGGGTGCTGTCTGAGATAGTTGTAAAGCGACGTCGTGCCCCCCTTAGTCGCGCCGATAATCAAAAAGGTGGGCATCAGCTGGGTCTTAGTTGCTAGTTCAGGTCCGGACGGCCATTCACGAGGTCGTGTCATCGTAAAGCCATCTTAGGGCTTGCCGATTTGTATACGAGGGCAAGCGCACCACGAGGCGCATCACAGTTTAGGGTGCAAGAGGGTAAGGCGCAGGGTATGCTTATGTGTGAACACCACGGTTATAGCTACAAGGTCTCGCCCGTTAAAAGCCGCCAAGCTGCTCTGCGCTACGCTGCTAGGCGTGCTGAGTTTCGCTTCTGCCCAAACCGAGTTCGTCTTCGGCGACGCGCTCCCCGACGCCCCGGCGTTGGCCTCGAGGGGTGCGTACAGCGTAGGCGTCCGCACCCTTAGGGCCGTAAACCCCGACCAGCTCGATGTCCTCGCCGTCACCCCCGAGACCCCGAACCCGCGCTACGACCGACCGCTCGCCGTAGAGGTCTTTTACCCCGGCACCGTCCCGGCGGGTCAGGAGGCTATGACGACCTACCGCGACGTCTACGGCTACGGCCCCAACAACCCCGAGCGCCCGAACACACCGCTGACCTTTGCGGGTCGGGCGCTTCGGGACGCGGCACCGGACGCGGGCGGCGCGCCCTATCCGCTGGTGGTGCTGTCGCACGGCTACCCAGGCTCGAGGCTGATGATGACCTACCTGGCTGAAAACCTGGCCTCCAAGGGCTATGTAGTCGCCGCTATCGGCCACACCAATTCGACCTTTGAACAGGTGGGGGATTTTGCAAGCACATTGGTCAACCGGGCCAAAGACCAGCTGTTTGTTATCGACGACGTGGCCCGCCGGAGTGAGAGCGAAGGCTTCCTGAGCGGTCTCGTCGACGCGGACACCACCGCCATCGTCGGCTACTCGATGGGCGGCTACGGCGCGCTGAACGCGGGCGGCGCGGGCTACAGCGAGGCGGCGGCCGCCTTCCCGAGTCTGCCACCGGGGGCGCTTACGCCGCGCGTTACCGGCAACTTCGAGCCCGACCCGCGCGTCAAAGCCGTAATCGCGTTCGCGCCATGGGGAGGTGAGGCAGCCCTCACGGCCATCGGTATCCCCGACCTTAGCTTTTTTGACGAAGAAGGGCTCGAGGGCCTTCGCGTGCCGACCCTTTTCGTCGTCGGTGATCAAGACGACGTGTCGGGCTACGAAGGGGGCGTCAAAACTCTATTCGAGGGCGCGGTTAGCGCCGAGCGGTATCTGCTCGTCTATCAAAATGCTCGCCATAACGTCGCCCCGAACCCGCCGCCTTTAGGCGCGCCCAACCTGACCGAATACGCGCGCTACGCTGAGTTTGCCTGGGACGCGCGGCGGATCAACAACATCAATCAGCACTTCGTCACGGCGTTTTTGGGCCGCGTGCTTAAGGGTGAGCGGACGGGTCGCTACTTAAACCTGATCGAACGGTCGAACGACGGCGTTTGGGCACAAAACGACGACGGCAGCTTCTCGCCGGAGCACTCCTACTGGGCGGGTTTTCAGGAGCGCACGGCGGTAGGACTCGAGTTCTACCACCGAGAGCCTGCATTACGCGAGGACTAGGGTAAGAAGGCGGGTTTAAGCAGGTTTTTGAGGGCGTCATAGGATACGGTCACGAAAAAAACCCCCTGCGCGTAGGGCCCGACGGCGTAGGGAGCAAAGACGAACTCGAGCCCCCGCGAGGTCAGCGTGAACACGTTCAGGTCGCGCTCTTTAAGCGTGACGCTGCCGTCGACGATCCAAGCCGCCCGCCGCGCCCGCAGCTTGCAGTTGACTTCGGAAAGCAGTACCCGGCGGTAGGGTGTGCCGTCACGAAAAAGGTTCCGTAGCGTCACCCGCACCGTGCGCTCGCCCACGCGACGAAAGGTCAGGCTGCGGTAGTCGGTGTTGGGATGCGCGCCGCCGGTATAGACGTAGCGCGTCTCTAGGAGGCTGAGAACGCTCCGCGTCAACCGGGTCGGGGTGACGCTGCCCTCGTAGGTGTACGGATCGTCGAGTTCGCCGCGCGCTGCGAGCTCCTGCGCGTCCTGAGTAAAATAGGCAGCCGGAGCGCGCACAAACCCCTCTAGACGCGTGTTGATCCGCCGCCACGGGGCGGTTAGAAAGAACGGCGTCTCGCTGCTGACCTCCAAGAACGGCCCTTGTATAACGCTCCGCGTCAGGTAGGAGGCGACGATAGCCAAGCTGAACGGTTGACCGTCGGCGAGTGTGCCGGAAAAAGCTTGCGTCTTCCGTCCAAATGCCTCAGGCAAGTGTCCACGAAGGTCTAAACCCGCGCCGCGCAACCTCACCTCGCCGTTTTGAGCGACCCTCCCGCGCAGTCGTTGGAGGTGGCGCTGATAAACCGCCCGGAGGCGTGGGTGTCGGACACGGTAAGCTCGAGCTGTACCTGCTCATCCTCCAACGTACCCACCAAAAGGTAGCGTGCAGGCGAGAGCTGAGCCGACGCGGCGGACCCTGACAGCACCACCAAGACCGCTAAAAACCGCATAAATCACCCCTTCGGTTGCTTATCTTGGTAGTGTACGCGTGTGTATAATGTGTAACCAAAAATGTGAAAAAGCCCACACATGGTTTCCTGTGTCCGGAAGCGATCAACCGAATGCTGCTACACTTTGAAGATGGCGCGGAGACCGCGCTGGGTAAAGGGGGAGAAGGATGCACCGTTTTTTTAGCCGCACCCTGCTCTTAGGAAGCTTGTTAGGGCTTCTAGTGGGGTGTGGTGAGGTGGTTCCAGGGGGGAGCGGGAGTATTGCGGGAACTGTGAGCGCGCCCGCTGGCGGCGACGTAGTCGGAACTCGCGTTATCGCCTGTTACAACAACGAACCGGACTGCGAACAGCTAGACGTCACCATTGAGGAGTTGGGGGGCGCGGCTGCATACGAAATCGACCGTTTACCCGGAGGCAGCTACGGCGTCGTCGCGCTTAAAGACGTTAACGGTGACGGCGACGTTAGGGACATCGGTGACTACTTCGGTATGCACGAGTCGGCGCCCGGTATAGCAGAGTTGGTAGAGCCGCCCGCAAGCGGGGTCGGTATTCAGCTGAGACAACTTACCAGCGCTACGCAAAGCGTTCCCGAAGCCGTTCTCGAACTAAGCAGTAGAACTCCCTGACGCACCGTTAGACCCTTAGACCTTCGGGCGAGCAAGTGAAAAAATACGGCCCAAGGTGCTGTACTCGTCCCGCCCAAGTCGGGCGACGGGGCAGTAGCGCTGCGCGTCGATAAGACCGTCGGCGGCGAGCAGGTCCCGCCGAATGTGGATGAGCACAACCTGCCCCAAGACCATCGTCGAGTCGGAGCCGATGACCGGGGTGAGCTGCGACACGTGGCACTCGAGCGCGACCGGCGCGGCCTCTACCCGTGGTGGCCGGATTAGGGTAGAGGGAAGGGCCGTCATCCTCGCCTGTGCAAACTCGTCAACTCCGTGCGCCCACGCCCCTGAAGTGTGGTTGAGTGCCTCGGCGAGCCCTTCGTCGGCCAAGTTGATGACGAACTCGCCCGTCTCTTGGGCGTTTTTAAGCGAGTCTTTGGGGGAGCCGTCGGCTTTGACGCTGGCGGAGAACATGACCGTCAGCGGGTCGCTCGCCACCGCGTTAAAAAACGAGTACGGCGCGAGGTTGGGTATACCCTCACGCGACACCGTGCTGACCCAAGCGATAGGGCGCGGGATGAGGGCGCTCGTCAGCAGCTTGTAAGCGTCCTTGCTGCCCAACTTGGCGACGTCGAAAGACGCCTCGGCGTCAACCACGCCGCGCCCCCGTAACGATGGTTCTGGCGGCGTCGATCTCGTCTTGGTTGACGGTGTGGCCCATGCCCGGATAGATGCGGGCGTCGACCGCGCCGCCGAGCCGGTTCATGATCCCGGCGGATTCTCTCACACGCGCTTCGGGAATGTGGGCGTCCACGTCGCTGCATCCTAGAAAGATGGGTGTTCCGGCGAGCGACCCCAGGTAGTCGCGCGGCGTCCCGTCCGGCCCGATCAGGCCACCCGAAAGGGCGACTACGCCGCCGTAACGGGTGGCGTTTCGCGCGGCAAACTCCAGAGCCAGACACGCGCCCTGCGAAAAGCCGAGCAGCACGATGTTTCGGGCTGCTATTCCAGCCTTTTCCAACTCGCTCAGCGCGTCCCTAACGGCTTGCAACGCCGACGACAGGTACGGTTCGTTGCGCTCCAGGGGCATCAGGAACGAATACGGATACCAGGTGTTGCCTTCGGCTTCCGGGGCGGCGTAGGCGACGCCCTCAGTTTCTAAAGCATCGGCTAAGCTCAGAATGCCTCGCGCCGAGTCTCCGCGCCCGTGCAGCATCAGCACGGCGGCTTTGGCTTCGGCCAGCGGTGCGCCGCGAAGGGTGAGGGCGTGTCCGTCGTGTGCCACTATCTTGCCCCCGCTAGGTCGCGCCACGCCAGTGCGGGAAGGGGTTGCAGGTAGGGCTCGAGCCGCCCCCGGTCACCCTCCAACCACGGCGGCAGCATCAGTCTCGCCCCAAGCTCCGCCGGGTTCTCATCGACGGCAAACCCCGGCCCCGCCGTCGCCAACTCGACGATGTGACCGTCCGGGTCCTGGGTATAGATGCTCCTAAAATAGACGCGGTCGAGCACTGGCGAGACGGTGTACCCGGCGCTCAGGAGCGTCTCTCGGTACGAGAGCTGGGTAGCGTCGTCCGGGACCGAAAACGCGTAGTGATGCGTCTGTCCAACACCGGTGCGCGCTCTCGGCTCCTTTTTCGGATTGCGCTCGAAGTAGGTGATGAGCGTACCCGGCCTGCCGTTATCGACACCCCAGTACAGGTGGGCTGAGCCGGGGTCGTCGAAGTTCGAGGTGCGTTTGACGAGCCTCAACCCCAGAAGATCGCCCAGAAACGCGCGTGTCCGCTCGATGTCGGTAGCGATGGCGGTGATGTGGTGCAGCCCGCTACGCAGCGCCATGTCCGGCGTGATTTCGGCTACCGGCTCGGGGTGGGTGTCGGCTTGGATGCGCGCCTTGTCCCGGTTTGTCGTGATCATCTCCGCGGGTGGCTCGCGGTACGCGCGGCCCAGCGCGTCCGGGGCTTCGTCAACCGTCCAGCCGGGTCCGTCGGTTGCGAGTTCAATGATGCTACCGTCCGGGTCGTTCAGATAGATCGACTCGAAATAGTGCCGGTCGAGCGGGCCATTTACTTCAATCCCCTGGTCGTTCAGATACCGCTTCCACTTCCTCAGCACCGCGCCGTCCGCCACGCGCAGCGCGAAGTGATGCGTGCCGCCGACGCCGGGACGGCCCTGCGGCGCGCCGCGCCACTCGAAAAAGGTGACGACGCTGCCCGGTGTCCCCATGCTGTCACCGAAATACAGGTGGTACGAGCTCGGGTCGTCGAAGTTGACGGTTTTTTTAACCAGCCGCAGACCGAGCACGCGGGTGTAGAAGTCCACCGTGCGCGCCGCGTCCGAGCAGCCGAGCGTGATGTGATGAAGTCCCCTGATCATACGGTTTTGTGTCCTTTCGGCAGCATTTCCCAAACGCTACGTCACTGCCAAGATACCCATAATTTGATACATAAAATGTAGCACGTTCGCCGTAACGCCCTTTAAGTTGTCTGGCGGCGCGTGACCGCAGAGGCGTATGGCGCTTGCTACACTGAGCCCTATGTTACTCACCTTAAAACCACCGCGCATCACCGTCATCGGCGCGGGCATGGCCGGTTCGGACGCCGCTTTTGCTGCGGCTAACTTGGGCGTTCACGTCGACCTTTTTGAGATGCGCCCCGCTAAAACGACCCCGGCTCACCGCACCGGCAGCTTCGCCGAGCTGGTCTGCTCGAACTCGTTCGGGGGTGAGGGTGAAACGAACGCCAAGGGCTTGTTGCAACAGGAGATGTTGTTAGCGGGCGGCCTCGTCATGGGCACCGCGCACGCGACGCGGGTTCCGGCGGGTGGCGCGCTGGCCGTCGACCGCGAGGCGTTCGGCGTGCGGGTGACCGGAGCACTTAAAACGCATCCGAACATCACGGTCCACGCCGAAGAGTTGACCCGAATCCCCGAGGGCGTCGTCGTCATCGCGTCGGGGCCGCTGACCACGGACGCGCTGGCGGAAACCTTGCGCGAGACCGTTGGCGAGAACTTTCTTGGCTTCTACGACGCGGCGGCACCGGTCATTGACGCCGATTCGGTCGATATGAGCGTCGCCTACCGCAAGGGGCGCTACGGGCAGGCGGCGGATTACCTCAACCTGCCGTTCGATAAGGAGCAGTACGAACGCTGGCTGGAGGCGCTCACAAGGGCGCGGCAGCACACGCCGCACGACTGGGAAAACCTAGAGTTCTTCGAGGGCTGTATGCCGATTGAAGAACTTGCGCGGCGCGGTCCCGACACGCCGCGGTTCGGGCCGATGAAGCCGGTGGGGTTGGAGCACCCCGAGACCGGCGAGCGCCCCTACGCGGTCGCGCAGCTCCGGCAGGAGGACGTGCGCGGCCAGATGTGGAGTTTGGTCGGCTTTCAGACGGGGCTCAAGTGGGGCGACCAGAAGGAAGTCTTGAGGCTCATTCCGGGGTTGCAAAACGCCGAGGTGGTGCGCTACGGCGTCATGCACCGCAACACCTACCTAAACGCGCCCAAACTTCTGAACCCGGAGCTGAACCTGAGAGCGCATCCCAACCTCTTCGTGGCGGGTGTATTGGCGGGAACGGAAGGCTACCTCGAGTCCTCGGCGACGGGCTGGCTCGCCGGAACGAACGCGGCGCGCAGCGTCATGGGGCTGGGGCCGCTGCTGCCGCCGGAAACCTCGATGCTGGGCGGGCTGGTGCGCTACCTCGCTACCGCCAACCCTGAGAACTTTCAGCCGATGAACGCCAACTGGAGCCTGGTGCCGACGCTCGCCAAAAGAAAAGGCGAGGGCAAAAAAGAGCGGCGGATGCGCGCCTTTGCGCGGGGACGGGAGGACTTTCAGGGGTGGTTTGAAACGGTAAGAGCGGTACAGGCTGTTTAAGCGTGCGCGTACGCTCTCTACCCGTCCGGGCTCGCGTTAAACTCGGAGCGGGAGCGTTTGCATGAAAGTCTTGGTTACGGGTGCAGCAGGGTTTGTCGGCAGTCATTTGGCGGAGCGGTTGGCCGCGCGGGGCGACACGGTCGTCGGCGTCGACAACTTTAACGACTACTACGACCCCGCCCGCAAACGCCGCAACGCTTCAGTTCTCGCGCAACATCAAGTCAGCGTGCTCGAGGCCGACATCCGAGACCGCGCGCGGATGTTCGGGCTGTTCGAGGAGGAGCGGTTTGACGCCGTGGCGCATATCGCCGCGATGGCGGGCGTTCGCAACTCGGTCGCCAATCCGGCCCTTTACACGGACGTAAACTTGGTGGCGACGCAGGGGCTTATGGACGCCGCCAGGGAGTTCGGCGCAGAGAACTTCGTCTTCGCCTCGACCTCGTCGATCTACGGCGATACGCCGAACGTTCCCTTTCGGGAAACCGACCCCTGTACGGAACCGCCGCAGCCCTACGCCGCCGCCAAACGCGCCGCCGAGCTGCTCGGCTACACGTACCATAAGCTCTACGGGCTGAACTTTACGGCTACGCGCTTTTTCACCGTCTACGGCCCGCGCGGGCGGCCCGACATGATGCCGGGGCTTTTGGCCGAAAGTCTCTTTTACGGCCACACGGTTCCGCTCTACGAGGGTGACATGCGCCGCGACTGGACCTTTGTGGATGACATCGTCTCAGGTGTCGTGCTGGCCCTTGATAAACCGCTCGGGTACGAAATCCTAAATGTTGGGCGCGGCGAACCGCAGCCGCTCGCAGAGTTTATCCGGGTGATGGAGGCGGTTTCAGGGAAACGGGCGGTGCTCGAGCCCCAGCCCAAGCTCGCCGCCGACGTCTACGTCACCTACGCCGACATCGGCAAGGCCCGGAGGCTTTTAGGTTTTAACCCGACGGTCTCGGTTCAGGCGGGCGTCGAACGGTTCTGGGAGTGGTATCAGGCGGAGCAGAAGGGCCTGATGGGAGCGTAATGCCGATTTCGGTGTATCTCAAGGGGTTACGCGAACGTATCGGTCATGATTTGGTCCTAAATCCGACTGTTGCCGCCGTCATCCGTGACGAGGCCGGAGACGTACTCATCCATCAGCGCAGCGACAACGGCGCTTGGGAGATTCCGGCGGGGGGTATCGACCCGGACGAAGCGCCCGCCCAGGCCGTCGTGCGTGAGGTTTTTGAGGAGACGGGACTCAAGGTTCGTCCCGTAAAGGTCATCGGCGTATTCGGTGGGTTTACGGTCGTTCACCCTAACGGCGACGTGATTCAGCCGCACTGCACGCTCTTCGAGTGCGAGCTTGTGGGTGGGAGCCTCGAGTCTAGGGACGGCGAGGCCTTGGCGTTTCGCTACGTCCCTGCGGCTGACGTTCCACGGCAGTTCGACGCGCCACCGAACATCTTCGAGGCCGACTTTACGGGCGTGTATTTTGCTTGGGACGAAGGTTGGTTGGAGGGGCTTACTTAGTGCCCGCTTCGGAATACATCAAAAAGCTGCGCGAAAAAGTCGGTCATGACGCGCTCCTCAACCCCGGCGTGGCCGCGATTATCCGTGACGACGAAGGGCGCGTCCTCTTGCAGCGCCGCAGCGACGACGGTTCCTGGAGCCTTCCGGCGGGTGCTGTCGATCCGGGTGAAGGTCCCGCGCAGGGGTTGTGCGTGAGGTCTGGGAGGAGACGGGGCTCAAGGTCGTTTCGGTGGGGCTCGCGGGCGTCTTTAGCGGTGCGGGGTTTTCGCACACCTACCCGAATGGTGACCAGATCGACGTCTTCTCCGTCGTCTTTTTGTGCCGCGCGGTCGGCGGAACGCTGGGCGGGCGCGACGGCGAAACGTTAGAACTCCGCTACGTAGCGCCCGCCCAGCTGCCGGACTCGGGGTTTTTGAGGCGCTATCCGAGCGCGCTCTTTTCGTTTAGCGAACACGACGCGCCCCTATTCGTCTGGGATGAGGGGTGGTTGAGGGCGTTGGGAGACTAGGTTCTGTTGACAATTTCATGCTTAACGTTGCTAGAAAAGGGCATGACAGAGGTCAAGTTACGCAACGATCAGTGGCGCAAAATCAGAGGGTTTCTGAATGAGAACCCCAA
>CADCWP010000224.1:366-2991 GCA_902806425.1 uncultured Truepera sp. | reverse complement strand
TCAACCCCCTCAGCGACCACCTGCATCCCGAGGTTATGCGCCATGTTGATGATGGTTCGCACCAACTCGGTGCTGTCCTCGCTCTCGAGGAGCCTCATGACGAACGAGCGGTCCACCTTGAGGGCGTCGGCGTCGAAACGCTGGAGGTACGACAAGGACGAGTAGCCGGTGCCGAAGTCGTCGATGTGAAGCTTTATCCCGAGCTCTCTCAGCGTTGCCAAGGTTTTGTAAACTCCGGGCGAGAGGTCCATCAGGAAACCCTCGGTTAGCTCGAGCTTAAGGCGCTGCGGCTCCAGCCCGGTTTCCGTAAGCACACCCGCGACGAAGGTCGAGAGGTCAAGACGGGCGAATTGGCGGCTCGAGAGGTTAATGCTTAGGGTGAGGTCACGATTAAAGGGCAACCAAGCGGTGAACTGAGCGCAAGCTGTTTTGAGAACCCAGCGGTCGATCCCAACAATCAGCCCGGTTTCCTCGGCAAGTGCAATGAACTCGGTAGGCGAGATGAGTCCGCGCTCCGGATGCTGCCAGCGCACGAGCGCCTCGAAGCCAGCAACTTTTCCAGAGGCAGCGTGCATCACAGGCTGGTAGTACACGACCAGTTCTTCACGTTCTACTGCCCCCCGAAGGTCGGCCTCGAGCGCCAGCCGAGCTTGGATGTTTTCACGCATGGACGGCTCGAAGACGACGTACTGTGACCTGCCCGAGGTTTTGGCACGGTACATGGCGATGTCGGCGTCACGCAAAACGTTTTCGGCGCTGGTTCGGTCGCCTTCTTGTAAAACGATGCCGATGCTAGTGGTGCAGTAGAGCGTGTGGCCGTCGATATGTAGGGGTGTTTGAAACACTTGAATAAGCCGCTCGGCGACCCCTACCGCGTCTGTTATGTTGTTAAGGTCGTGGAGCAGTATAGCGAACTCGTCGCCACCCAAACGCGCCACCAGGTCACCGGGCCGCATGCAGCTTGCGAGTCGCGACCCGATGGCGACCAACAGGCCGTCGCCAACAGCGTGCCCGAAAGAGTCGTTGACCGCCTTGAAGTGGTCGAAGTCGAGATAAAGTGCTGCAAAAGGACGGACCTGCGTCACGACTTGCCTCAACTGCTTCTGAAAGTGTGCTCGGTTGGGTAAACCTGTCAAAGTATCGTGCAGGGCATCGTGGCGGTAGCGGTTGCTGAGCGCCTCAAGCTCCGCCGTGCGCTCCTGTACCCGCTGCTCGAGGGCGGCGCTCTGCTGGGCAAGAACTTCGCTCTGACGGGCAAGGCGCTCGGCCAAGCGCCAGTTCTCGTTAAAAGCTAAAATCTGCCGTAGCACGACCAAAAAGGTTACGAACACCGCGCCGTAGAGTACGCCTCTGGCACCGAGGGAGTCGTCTAAAGCCGGGTTCGTCTCGGTGACAAGCAAAAGCCCGAAACCGGCAACGATTGCCAAATACGGCATGGCGACCACTAGATGACCGTTCATCGTGACGACACCCTCCGGGGTACGGCGCTGTGAAATGCTGGTGTACGCCGCAAGCGCCACCAGCGCTGTGCCCACCGTCCACAGGCCGTCCAGCGGGTGCCCACTATAGTACGTGTCCGCGGTGACAGCGGCGTTGAAAAGAAGGTCCGCTCCTACCTGCGCGGTGATGCCCAAACCCATTAGGATCAGCTCGGGGCGGGGCGGCTCGTCACGCGGTTTACGCATGACTATAAGCATCAAGAGGCTAAGCAGTAAAAGGTCCAGAAGCGGGTAGGCTAGGGAGACAGCCGTCACCCAGAGGTCCGCGCCCCAAGTGAGTGGCGGCGCAAGCAAAAAACGCCAGAAGTAGAGCCCTGCTGCGCCCACCGTGATGGCGAGGTCGAAACCCAACCTCAACCCCTCGACCCGGCTACGCGGTGGAGGCATGAGTTGCAAAAGCCCGGCAGCCAGGAGCGGCCCAAACATCAGGTAAAAAAAGTCTCCTGCTGACGGGAAGGGCTCCGTTTTAGGAACGAGTTCCAAGTAGCCCCAGATGCTGCTGCCAGCAGACTGCGCTAGGAGACTGAGACCAATGAGTAGCCAGCCACGCCGGGCTTTGCCTTGATGCTTGAGGGCGGCAGCTAGAGTTGCCAGCGCTGCCACGAGGGTAGGGAGTATATAGAGTACGTTTCCTAGAAAAAGCTGGTGCGCCTGGGCTCCCCAGCGTAACGCCAACCATGAAACGTGAAGGGCGGCGAGTCCGAGAAGCAGTAACATCACTAAAGAGATAGGCTTCGAGTAGCTCGCCCGTAACGGGGCCACGCGACGCCTCTTCTGCTGTGTTCCAACAGAGGTCGTAAGAGAGGCGCGTGAGTCCTTCATCTTTAGCTAGTTATAACCGAGTCACTCTTACAAAAGTATGATGCGTGACCTGGAACTACACACGCCCTCGGTCTTTTGCTCTGCACGCTGCTAGCATTTTATGCTTTATGGCCGACAAGTCTGAATTTGTGGCGTTATCCCGGGGCTGAACACCTGTGGCGTTATCCTTACTCCTGACACGAAATTGCCACGATACCTTCGTCGGTATCCGCTTGATAGTATAGGCGGATATTTAAGTCGGTTCCTGTCCAGTAGTGATTGTCAGGCGCTGAGCCGCTCTTGTCCGGTTCACCGTAGCGTCCCA
>CADCWP010000224.1:0-356 GCA_902806425.1 uncultured Truepera sp. | reverse complement strand
CCCAAAAACATATTTGTGACGGTGTCAAAATTGCGGCGGCCTGGGAAAGCTACGTAGGCACTGCGGAAGCGTCCGTTCTCGACGCCTAAGAAGAGGTAGTTAGCTGCCACCATATCGTGCATGTGTTCATTGTTACCGCGAGCATGATCGACATCCTCTGGGTTGGAATTCTTCAGCGTTTTTGGAGGAACTGCGGCAACACCTGAGCCCCAGCTAAAGTCTTTAAGCTCCGGCATACTTCCGGCTTCTCGAACTGACGCTAAGCAAAGGAAGGATGCGGCGGTCGAAAAAACTGTTGTTACGGTCATTCTTTAACAATAGCCAAGTACCTCTTACCTATTCCTTACCGGTTTTTG
>CADCWP010000223.1:2684-2999 GCA_902806425.1 uncultured Truepera sp. | reverse complement strand
GTTCAGACGTACGGGCGGCTCGACACCTGGGTGCACCTGGCTGCCGTCGCTGTCTACGCACCTTTCGAGGCGACAACCCCTAAAGAGTTCAGGCAGGTGGTCGAGACGAACCTCCTCGGCCAAGTCTATGGAGCGATGGCGGCACTGCCCCACCTCCGCCGTGAAGGGCGTGGGGCGCTCATTCACGTCTCCTCGCTCGAGGCGCTCCGGAGCCTGCCCTACCACAGTGCCTACGGCGCAGCGAAGCATGGGATCAAGGGGTTTACCGAGGTGCTACGGCTCGAGCTTAAGCGCGAGGGCGTGCCCATAAGCGTC
>CADCWP010000223.1:0-2674 GCA_902806425.1 uncultured Truepera sp. | reverse complement strand
CGACCGCGACTATGCAACCTACGACAAGTTGCAGGAGCGGGGTCTCCTCAATCCTGAGATGGAAGAAAAGATACGCAAAGACCTCGAGCAAGACATGCCCGACCGTGCCGCGACATCACACGCTGTGGACGCGAACGGCGAGCAAGGCGCGGAAGGTCATGAAACCGTGGACGGCGATTCAGAAACGTAGACCGATGAGTGTTGAACAAAAAAGCGAAGCAGGCCATAGCTGATCTGAGCACCCGGAGCGTAAAAGCGGTTGTCGGCGGATGACAGGCGAGTTAAAAGCTGTCTCGATCATCACACCTTTTTTCAACAAGGCGCGCAACAAGCTGGGGGTCAAACCAAAGGGACTGCCTCCCATCTATGAGCCGCGGGTAGTCAGTGACGCCATCCTGTACGCTGCGGAGCACCCGGTCCGTGACCTTTTCGCGGGGGGCGCGGCCCGACAGCTCGCCTTCCTGCAAGCGCTCTCGCCACGCGCCGTGGACGCATTTGTGTTGATGACGGGCTTTGAGGGGCAGAAGACGAAGGAGCCAATGTCAGCGGGCGCACCCGACAACCTCTACGCACCCGTCGACGGTGACGCGTACAACCGGGTGAAAGGCGACTTCAGCGCTTAGGCCACGTCAAGAAGTCTCTATCCCGGCCTCCAAAAGCGTCCGTGGTTAGGGCCCCTAATCGCTCTAGCTATGGGCGCCGCTGTCGTTACGGTTACGCGCAGGCGTTAATCGCAGCTAATGCACTACTGCTACGTTCTTCCTACGCTCTACCCTCATCTTTGGCTACACCGAGGTCAGTGGGGCGGCAAGCAGCACCGTGTAACGCGCTCCTTTAGGTGTTAGTTCGCTACTCATGAGATCAAGCGACCTGAACGTCACTGGAGCCTCAAACTCTAGTTTGGCGAGTGCTGGCACAAGGATGTCACGAGCCTCACCACCAGCGTACGGTGGCACGCGGCCTAGCGTGACGTGTGGGTGGTAAGCACGTCGCTCCTCAGCTAGAACCCCGAGCCGAGCACGTTTACGCTTGAAGACCCGATACAACGCGTGCACCGGGGCAGAGTCGGTGAGGCCAAGCCAGACGACGCGTGGGCGTGCCGGACTGGGGAACACGCCGAGCCCGGTGAGAGAGACTTTAAACAACTCCTGTGTAGCGGCCATCTCATGCACGACGGTATGCGCCTCACGGGCCTCAGCTTCGCTACGTTCGCCGAGAAACGCAAGTGTGATGTGCAAGGTCTCTTTGTCTACCCAACGGACGTTGGGCAACTGCGCTCGTAGCGGCGCGAGTACGTCGGTGGCGATACACGCCCGGAGCTCAGTAGGCAAGTTAAGCGCGATGAATAAGCGCACTGTTGGGAAGGCCTCCTAACTCGGCAAAGGAAGAGATTTCATAGTCCCCACGGGTAGGTGTCAGGAAACCCAGGCCGGTCTCTGTGCGACTCTAAGTGAAGCGGATAAAGGGCTTCGGTCTCTTCAAGGTAAAGAAAGGCATCGTAGCGCTCGGGTAGTGCAGTTGGCACGTAGTTCCCAAAGCCCTCATAAGCGGGATGGTAGACAACACCAATGGCACGGTGCCCGCGTCTGGCGAAAGCGAGAGGATTCTGGTGCAGGCGTCTGGTCAATAAAAGCGCGTTACGTCTTCCTGCCCGGTGGAACACCTCCTCCCAGCTTCCCCCTT
This sequence comes from uncultured Truepera sp., assembly GCA_902806425.1. Lineage (GTDB taxonomy): Bacteria > Deinococcota > Deinococci > Deinococcales > Trueperaceae > Truepera. The sequence continues at coordinate 991 of CADCWP010000223.1, read as the reverse complement.
TGGCTTGAGGCACCTCCATGCGCATCATCGGGGCACCCCAGCTATCGCCCGCGATGACACTCCCCCGGTAGGAGCCGAAGCCGACCAGTACCACCCCGTCTTTCTCGTGCTTTTCGCGCACCAGTTGGCCAACGTTGACCATACCGTCGTCGGCCATGTTGGTCGCCCGCGCATCACCGATATGAGTGTTGTGTTCCCAGACGATGGCCTTAGCCTGGGGTCCGTGGTGCGCCATGAGGTTGTCGAGCGTGCCGACCATGTGCCGGTCGCGGACGTTCCACGATTCCGGCCCACCTCGCACCATCGCCCGGTAGTAGCGCTCAGCGCCAACCACAGCGCGGGCGTTCTGTTCGGCATCGAAGCGCGCCTCGAGGTCGTCCAGGTAGCCCTGCTGCTTAGCGTGCAGCTCGCTTAAAAGGTTCACCACCTCGCGCTCGCAGGAAGCGGACACGAGCGCGGTTGCCTGGGCGTAATCCCGGGGGTCCTCACCGTAGGGCTCGAAGCAGCGGTAGGCGCGTTTGGCTGTCTCCAGCGCCTCGGGGTCGGTCTGTTCAAGATAGCCCATAACGGAAGTTAAAGACTCCCAAAGGCTATAGACGTCGAGACCGTAAAAACCTATTCTTGCCTCTTGCGCCAAGCTAGCGTTATGTCGCCTTAGCCACTCCGCGAGGGCTACGACTTCCCAGTTCGCCCAACCCCAGGTCGGCCAGCGCTCGAAGGTCTGAAGAACCTGCGCGGCACTCTCTCCAGCCCCGCCGTAACCTTTCACGTAGCGGTTGACAGCGTAGCAGTCGGGCCAATCTCCTTCGACCGCGAGAAAAGAGAAGCCTTTCTCCTGGATCAGCCGCTGGCTGACACGAGCGCGCCAGGTGTAGTACTCCGACGTGCCGTGCGACGCTTCGCCCAAAAGCACGTACTTAGCATCTCCGATCCTGTCCATCAACGGGTCGAGGCTCTCTGTACCTGTGAGCTCGTGCGAGGCGAGCCGCAC
>CADCWP010000222.1 GCA_902806425.1 uncultured Truepera sp. | reverse complement strand
AAATATGCGGGATAGAGCCTTTTTCGACACCTACCGCGAGGCGTTCCCGAAACTCGGGGTAGATGGTTCGCTCGCTAGCATAGGCGTGAACAGCCCGGCCAAAGGCAAGGTCTACGGAAAAACGGGCACGATGGTCGTAGGCGGCATCTATAAAGCGCAGGTTCTGGCGGGGTACATCGACGCCAAAAGCGGCAAGCGGCTGACCTATGCCATCATCATGAACGACATCGGACCCTTTGAGGGGCTCGAGGATGCTATTGCGGCGTTCGAGGCTGAAGGCCGGGTAGCCACCATTATCTACGAAAACAACTGAGTTGAGCAGGAATCCTTAGCACCATCCATTTGGATGGTGACACGCCCGGCTCGCGAGCCCTACCCTATATTGAGGCAAGCGGGACGGAAACTACCCATGGAGTGCGTCGACTCAAAGCAGTCGGCCATAATGACGGACGTGTCTTGACCCTACCGCCGGACGAGGGAGTCGCAATGTTAAAACCCATAGGCTTAAGTTTCCTTTTCCTCTGGACGCTGCTCGTGGCGCAGGCACAAGGCAGTCCTAGTGTCACGCTCGAGCGGGTGCAGGATGCGGTTGCTGCCACCGAGAAGCTCGCTCAGGCAGAGGTGGAGAAGGGGGCGGTGCCCGGACTCGCCGTTGCCGTGGTGTTCCAAGACAAGCTCGTGTACGCCAAGGGATTCGGCGTCAAGGACACGCAGACGGACGAGCCCGTGGACGCCGACACCGTGTTCCAGCTCGCCTCCATCTCCAAGTCCGTCGGCTCCACCGTCGTCGCCAGTCTAGTTGGAGATGGCGTCGTGTCGTGGGATTCGCACCTGAGCGACCTCGACCCCACGTTCGCGATGTACGACCCCTGGGTGACGCGTGAGGTCACCATCCGCGACATGTATTCGCACAGGAGCGGCCTGCCCGAGCATGCCGGTGACCTGCTCGAGGACTTGGGCTTCACCCGCCAGCAGGTCTTGCACCGCCTGCGCCACCAGCCTCCAGTTTCCAGCTTCCGCTCCGCCTACGCCTACACCAACTTCGGAGTAACGGAAGCGGCTGTAGCAGCAGCTAAAGCGACGGGTAAGACCTGGGCGGACCTCTCTGCCGAGCGGCTCTACCGCCCGCTCGGGATGGACTCGACGAGCTCACGCTTTGCGGACTTCATGGCGCGGCCGAATAAGGCTCTGGGGCATGTGCTGAACGATGGTGCCTGGGTGCACGAGAGGCAGCGCGAGCCCGACGCGCAGTCGCCTGCAGGCGGCGTGAGCTCGTCCGTCAATGACATGGCGAAATGGATGCGCCTGCAGCTCGGGAACGGAATGTTTGGGGGTAAACAGCTCGTCGCCGAGGACGCGCTCGCCGAAACCCACAAGCCGCACATGCTAACAGGGTACAGCCCGTTCGACGGACTGCCGGGGTTCTACGGCCTGGGCTGGAACGTCCGCTACGACGCCGAGGGGCGGCTGCGCCTAGGTCATTCCGGCGCGTTCGCCATGGGCGCAGGAACGAACGTGAGCCTGGTGCCTGCCGAACAGCTGGGCATCGTCATTCTATCCAACGGCTCGCCCACGGGGGTGCCAGAGGGTATCGCGTCAACGTTTATCGACCTTGCCCTGTACGGCGAGTCCACGCAAGACTGGCTCTCCATTACTAAAAACGTCTTCGCGCAGATGGCTCAAGCCGAAGACCTCACGCCTCAGTACGCCACCAAGCCGACGCCAAATACGCCTGCGCTGCCAGATGAGGCGTACCTCGGCACCTACAGCAACACGCTCTACGGCAACGTTGAAGTCGTCCAGAGCGATAGTGGCCTGGCCATCGTCCAGGGTCCCAACGATATGACATTCGCCATGACGCACTTCAACCATGACACCTTCACCTACGTCACTCAGGGTGAATCGGCAGTCGGCACGGCGGGCGTCTTCTTCCATATTGGTGCGGACGGCAGGGCGACCGGTGTGACGGTCGAGAACCTCGACGCCACTGGTCAGGGGACCTTCACTAGGGTTACGGAGTAACGTTGGCGGCGTGGCGTTCCCTGAAAGCGGACATTGCAACCCGTCATCGTTGACAACCGCCTTAACCGTCTCTCTGATACCGAGTCGTGGGAGACACTACCGGTGGTTGCGTCAAGTTATTTTAGGTCAGATAGGCTCTTAGAATGAGCGACGCCTCCGAAAGCCCGAAGGGCTACCGTTTTCCCAAGCTGGTCATCGGCCATGCCGTCTACCTCTACTACCGCCTGGCGATCTCCTATCGGGACGTGCAAGAACTGCTATTCAAGCGGGGCATCGACGTCAGTCACGAAACGATCAGGGCGTGGTGCATGAAGTTCGGACCTGACCTGGCCGAGGCGTTGCGGCAGCGTCGCCCCAGGCAAGGACGTGTTTGGCACCTCGACGAAATGCGGATTGTGATAGGTGGGGTCGCTCACTGGCTTTGGCGCGCAGTCAACGAGCATGGCGAGGTGCTGGACGTCCTGCTGCAAAAGACGCGTTGCAAGAAAGCGGCTAAGCGTTGCTTGCAGCGGCTGCTTGACGAGCAGGACATTCCCGAGCAGATCGTGACCGACGGGCTCAGGAGCTATGGTGCGGCCATCCGCGAGATGCCCGAGCTAAACTCCACGATGCACGTCACAGTCTCAGCGGCTGAGCGTCAGAACAACCTGATCGAGCAGAGTCATCGACCCACAAGGGACAGAGAGCGGCAGCAACGAGGTTTCAGGAGTTTAAAGCGGACGCAAGGATTTCTTTTTACTCATGCTGAAGTCGGTAATCTTTTCCGTCACACCCGCGCCCGCACCGCTGCGTTGCTACGCCGCCACAACTGGCTTTGTGGGTTCAGCTTATGGGATGAGCTGCTCCTCTCGATTTCTTGACTTGAAGAACCTCACGGCTATTGGAATGGGCCGCCCGCACCTGACCTCACACTACTCAGATCTTGCAGTTATGCAGAGGTTGCTGCAAAGGCCTTGAGCGACGGTCTTCAATAGGGAATG
>CADCWP010000221.1:440-3012 GCA_902806425.1 uncultured Truepera sp. | reverse complement strand
GAGAATAAAGGGGTCGGTCAGCGCCGTCAGCGCCTCGGGCGCGACGGTCTCGACAGATGTACGCGCCAGGGTACCGAGGTCGGCCACGTAGCCCACCACGTTGTCGACGCCCACGTACGACAGTCGCTCGCGCAGCGAGGCTGCCTGCGCTTCGTCCTCGGCGAGCAGCACGATCTCGCGCCCATCCTTTTCAGGGTCGATCACGTACGAGGCGTAGGTCACAAAGGTCTTGCCCGCCGGGATGTGCAGCGCGCCCCTTACCGCGTCCTTTTCATAGATGTCTCTGGCACGGGTGTCGATCAAGAGGGTCGTTTCACCACCCCCGGTGAGCTGAGCGGGCTCGAGGTGCCGGGGCGCAGGGCGTTTTCCCAAAAGGGCCGGACCGTCGCGGTTTTGTCGCTTCATCCGCCCGAAGTAGGCGGGGGCGTCCGGCTGCCCTTCCAGAAGTGCCCGGACGAACCCCCCTTCATCATCACGGGTGGCGTAGTCCGCCCACCACGCCACCAGCTTTTCGTAGCCCACCGTCGTCGAAGGGGCCGCGCCGAGCGACCTGCCGCACGCCGAACCCGCGCCGTGACCAGGCCACACCTGAACAAAGTCGGGCAGCGCCAAAAACTCGTCTCGCAGACTCCGGAAAAGCGCATGGGCCAGCGGCTCGCGGGTGTCCGCGCCGATCCCAGATTCGTCCAGGAGGTCGGGACGGCCAAGGTCACCGACGAAGACGAAATCGCCGGTGAGGAAAAACCCCGGCTGAGTGGTAGCCGCGCCGTCAGTCAGCAAAAACGACAGGTGCTCGGGGGTGTGCCCGGGGGTGTGGCGGGCCTCGAGCGTCAGGCTCCCGATTGGGACCCTGTTGCCGTGACGCAGCCCTTGGTGAGCGAACCCGTACTGCCAGTCGCTGCCGCCTTCGTCGGAAAGGTGGAGCGTCGCGCCGCTAACCGCCGCGAGTTCACGGCCTCCCGATAGATAGTCGGCGTGGATGTGGGTTTCGGTCACAGCTATGAGGGTCAGCCCCTGCGCGCGCGCCTCATCTATGTAAACCTGCACGTCACGCCGGGGATCGACGACCACCGCCTCGCCGGTTTCCTGACAGCCGATCAGGTAACTCGCCTGCGCCAAGCTTTCGTCGTAAAAACGCTTGAAGAGCACGCTTTCTCCTAGCCCCAAGATGCTATTGGGGTGCCTCAAATCCCTTCTCTATGCCATAGAGGCGCGGCCAGCCATCCCAGATAGGTGCGGAGAACCCGCATATTGTTCCGGACGCCTGACTCTAGCGTATTCTAGCTGAACGCGCGGGCTGCTCTCGTACCGAACGCTATAACGCTACACCGCACAGGGGTACGAAATTGCTACCATAGGCCAAAAAAGGAGCTACCCATGACCCTTACGCCGCAACCTTCGGACAAGTTCACCTTCGGTTTATGGACGGTCGGCAACCCCGGCCGCGACCCCTTCGGCGAGCCGACCCGGAAGGCTTTGGAGCCGACCTACACCGTCGAAAAACTCGCCGCGCTAGGGGCCTACGGCGTCTCGCTCCACGACAACGACCTCGTACCCCTTGGCGCGTCGCTGGGGGAACGAGGCCGCATCGTCGCCGACTTTAAGGGTGCCTTGGACAACACCGGCCTTTCAGTCACGATGGCGACGACCAACCTTTTCACCGACCCGGTATTTAAGGACGGCGCCTTCACCTCAGCCGACGCGCGGGTGCGCGCCTTCGCCCTACAAAAAACCATGCAGGCGATGGACCTAGGCGCAGAACTCGGCGCACCCACCTACGTCTTTTGGGGCGGGCGTGAAGGTGCGGAGGTCGACGCGGGCGGCAATACGGTGGACGCGCTTGCGCACTTTAGAGAGGCACTGAACTTTTTATGCGAGTACTCACAGAGCCAGGGCTACGGCTTTAGGTTTGCGCTCGAGCCCAAACCCAATGAGCCCAGAGGCGACCTCTACCTGCCTACCGTCGGCTCAGCTTTGGGGTTTATCTCCACCTTGGAGAAACCCGAGCACTTCGGCGTCAACCCCGAGTTCGCTCACGACACGATGGCGGGATTGTCGTTCCCGCACGCTTTAGCGCAGGCCATCGACGCGGGCAAGCTCTTCCACGTCGACTTAAACGACCAGAAACCGGGCCGCTTCGATCAGGATTTGCGCTTCGGGGCGGAAAACCTCAAAGGAGCGTTTTTTACCGTTAAACTGCTCGAGGACTCGGGTTACAGCGGCCCCCGGCACTTCGACGCGCACGCGCTGAGAACCGAGGACGAGGCGGGGGTGTGGGATTTCGCCGAAGGCTGCATGAAGACGTACCTGATCTTGAAGAAAAAAGCCCGGCAGTTCAACGAAGACCGCGAGATTCAGGAGCTGATCGCCGCGTATAAGGTAAGAGACGAACGGCTCGAGGGCTTGAGCAAGACCTTCAGCAGAGAGAACGCCGAGCAGCTTAAGGATACCCGCTTCGACCTCGAGGCCCTGAGAAGCAGAGGACCGGGTTTAGAACGCCTTGACCAACTGACTGTAGAGCTGCTGATGGGTGTGAGGTAGGCTGACAAAACCGCCGACCGAACGGCTACGA
>CADCWP010000221.1:0-430 GCA_902806425.1 uncultured Truepera sp. | reverse complement strand
TGACACGTCCGTCCACCTGTGATGATCGTAAGGGCTTCCAAAGTTGGGGTCGTTAAAGATGTGCCCGCCCGGCGTGACGTGATGCTCAAAGCGCGGCACGGCCCACCAGTGAACGTGCGGGTCGTAAGGTTCCGTCCGGTACGCATGGTTCATGTAGCACGACCAGTTGAACATGGCAGCGCCAAAAGCCGTCCGCAGCGCCTCTTCAAGTTTTTGTACGACCACAAGCCATTCCGACAATTCCGCTTGCGACTGCTCAGCTAGGCTACCTATATGGCGTTTGGAGTACACCACGCATCTACCTAGCAGCGACTGATTCGGTGCCAGGACGACGCGCCAGTGCGCCGTCTCGTAGACAAAAGGATAGTCGCGTTCAGCGGGCGACCACGAGCAGAGAGGGCAGGTCACAAAGCTTTAGTCTTCCCCGCCG
>CADCWP010000220.1 GCA_902806425.1 uncultured Truepera sp. | reverse complement strand
ACGCTGCCGGTCACCCCACCGCTCATCGCGCCCCCGCTGGCGTCGCCACCTGTAAGTGGGCCAGCCGTTTGAGTCAGCAGCGCGCCGAGGCTGGCCAGCTGCTCGCCACCTGCGCTCGGCTGCCAGACTCGTACCTTCACCCAAACTCGTGAGCAAGTTGCCGATCTCAGACGGGTTGAGAGTCTCGGCTTGTAGTTCGGCAGCTAGGTCATCGAGCAGCGCGCCGCGTTCTTGCTAGAGACCTTTTTGTCGCCTCGAGGGTTAGGGGACCGTAGCGAGGATGTTCAGCGTCATCCAAGAAAACGATGGCTAATGCTTTGAGAAGGGTGAGCTTAGGGGCCTACACGGCGCTGCTCCTATCCGCTGAGCGGATAGGAGCAGCGCCGCTAACCACTATCTATGAGGGCGTATAAAGACCCTCAACAGGGTAAACCAGGCAGCAGCTACGCTTAGGGGTAGCTCATTACGTAGCGCGGCTGACCGGTATTGCTGTTGTCGGCCGCGTCACCCACGCCGTTAACCACGTGGTCGATGGTGCCCGCGCTGAGGTTTACCGTCATGATGTGAATAAGCCGCACACCCGGGGTTTGGGGAACCTCGAAGCCGTTCTCGGTGTGGATGGACGGGTTGTTCTGGTTAAAGACGTAAACGCCGCCGCCATATAAGGTATGGGTGTCCACGTCGTCAGCTACCTTGTAACCGGCCCAGCCCTCGACGTCGCCGTTCATCCACTCCACCTGGGTCGGTGGGTCGTACGGCAGCTCGTTTTGGTACAAGATGGTGGTACCGTTTTCACCGTTCCAGATGGTGTTGTACTCCTGGTAATGCTCGACGAACAGGCCGGTAGCGGTCACATCGTCACCGTTGATGACGACGCCGTTGCGGCCGATATTGGTGTTCCAGCGCTCGGTGTCGCCCGAGAAGCCCTCGATACCGTGGTCCGCGCGCCACACCCAGATGTGGTCGATCAGCACATTGTCGCTGTTGACCTCGAGGCTGATGTCGGCCTTACCGATGTGGGGGCCGCCGACCCGGAAGTACACGTCTGAGAGCGTCGTCGGGTTCGACGCGTCGTTTTTCTTGGCACCGCTATTGCCGTTTTTCTTACCAACTTGCAACAGCACCGGCGACAGGGTGGTGCCCGCGTCGACCGTGACACCGGCGATGATGACACCGGGAACGTCGGCGACTGTAAGCGGTACCGAGCCGCCCACCGCGGTGAGCGTCGCGTGCCCGATGCCGAGAACTACCGTGTTCGCACGCTTGACCGCGATGCTCTTGTTAACGTCGTACACGCCCGGAGTGAGGAGCAGGTTCATGCCGCGGGCGAGCTGGTTGTTGATGACCTGCACCGAGTCCGACGGCTTGGCAACAAAAAACTCGCTTAGCGGGACCGTGCGGCCCGCCGTCATGCCCTTACTCCACGAGGTGCCCCGGCTGTTCGTCTGGGCCGACGGCACGCGGACGTTGTAGCTACCCTGCGCGTCGACAAACAGGTACGGCTTTTCGCGGCTGACCGGGGTGGTCCCAAGCGTCGTGTACGGCGGGTTCGGGAACCCGGCGTCGCTGGGGGCACCTTCGACACCGGCAAAAACTTGGTTCCAAACGCCGTTGGACCACTTGCCGATCTCGCTGTTGCGGGTTAGCCACTGCTTCTGCGAGCCGTTGATGATCTCGCCCGCCTTGGAGTCGGCGATAAAGCCGCCGCTGGCGAACTGCGGGCCAGCGGTGCAGTAGTCCATGAGCGACAGGTTGCCGCTGGTGACGTTGACGCGCCTTAGCGACACGGCCTGCGACACGGCCCAGAAGTTCGCCGAGGCGCGGCAGCCGTCCTGGCCCTTGCCGTTGACTTTGATCGTCAGGTTCGACAGCGTGCGCCAGAAGTTCACCAGCGCGAGGCAGTTGCTGGTGCCACCATCGCCGAGGCAGCGGTTATAGACCTCGACTTTGCCGTTGATGGTGACGTCGGTTGGCGACGCGCCCAAACCGGAAATCTCGGTGTAGTAGCCGACCTTGATCTGGAGCGGCTGCGCGTCGGTACCGTAGGTGCCCGGTTTAAAGAGGTAGGCGTAGCGCGCGCTGCCCATCTCGTTATCCACCTGCTTGGCGTGCGTCCTGTCGAGCGTCGCCTGAATCTCGCTGACCGACATACTCGGGTCGAACACCGTGACGTTGGGACCGAGGTCGCCACCGCCCTCAGCGGGCGCGGAGGTGCCGAGCTGCGTATCGTCGGCTGGGAGCGTTCCGCACGCGCTCAGGAAGATGCCCAGCGTGGCGAACAGGGCGAAGGCTCGAGGCGTAACCCTGCCCCTACGCCGATAGCTGACGCTACAGCCCGGTGTGTGGGGGCTGTCTGAGGTTTGACGTTGCTTCATCTATACCCTTTCTAATCTTTACATTGGCGTCTGGTATCCAAGTGGCATATTTACGGAATTGCGGGAGCGTGGCCTCCTCTTTACATTCAGGTTGAAATGCTTTTGCGCTCACCTTACCGCGCAGATGACGCAGGCAAGTTCAGGTGTCAGCGTGTCCTCCCTTCTGCGTTTGGATCAGAACCGCTTCTGTGCCCTCCCTGTCACGTAACACTGGGTAGGGACAAAGGAACGCAATTTTGGGTGCAAAATGACTTTAGCAAGCAGGCTTTACTTTGTCAAGTAAAGCCTGCACCGAGTTCTATGGCCGCCTTGGGACAACCGGGTTAATCCTAAACTCATTTGCAGGCTGCTTTACTGGGTTACGCGTCTGCCAGAATAACTTTGCGCACCCATGTAAAAATAGCTCGGAAAAAGTGACCTTGAACCTTGCTTGATAGGGCTCGAGCTGTTATCAAGGCCGGAGGGCAGGAAACCGTAGGTTTTAACTGTGGTAAGCTATGGCCGAGGTCGAACTTAGGGATGCGTTCGGCTTTTCGTCGCGTCTTTACAGAGCACAAATAGATGAGGTAACGACGGTCTCTACCCCGCCTGACCGGTACTCTTACCGTTACAGTTGATGTTCACGCGTCTAGTGCGCCGAGTCTGTA
>CADCWP010000219.1 GCA_902806425.1 uncultured Truepera sp. | reverse complement strand
AGCGATAACCCTAAACTTCAGGATGATCCGCAGGACAACGCCGTCAAAGACCCGAGCGAATGGGTAACCGGGGACGAGCCCGCGACCGGCGCGCAGCTCTCCTACCTGCATACCCTCGCCGAGGCTGCTGGTGAAGAGGTTCCAGAGGGTCTCAAAAAAGCTCAGGCGTCCGAACTCATCGAGACGCTTCAAGCTAAAACCGGGCGTGGTCAGAAAACAGACGATAAGTAAGCTGTAGCACTACGAAACAGATCGAGTCGGGTGGAGCACGCATTCACCCGACACTGTTTTGTGCGTTCAGGACGTAAGATAGGAGTCTATGGCGCTAAGTGTCGAATCCCCATTTACACCCAAAGGTGATCAGCCGCAGGCGATTGAGGGGTTGGTCGAAGGCTTGAGCGACGGCCTCCGTTACCAGACGCTTCTGGGCGCGACAGGCACCGGCAAAACCTTTACGATGGCGAAGATTATTGAGACTACGCAGCGTCCCGCCCTTATTCTGGCGCCCAACAAAATTTTGACCGCGCAGCTCGCCGCCGAGTTTCGGGACTTTTTTCCGGGTGCGGCGGTCGAGATGTTTATCTCGTACTACGACTACTATCAGCCTGAAGCGTATGTTCCGGCCAGGGACCTGTTTATCGAAAAAGACGCCAACATCAATCAGGAGTTGGAGCGCCTCCGGCACTCGACGACGCGCAACTTGCTGACGCGCCCGGACACCATCGTGGTCGCGTCGGTTTCGGCCATCTACGGCCTCGGCTCGCCCGACACCTATCAGCAGCTCAACATGATTGTGCATGTGGGGATGAAGCGTTCCCGCGACGAGATTTTGGATCGTCTGGTCGTGCAGCAGTACGAACGCAACGACGTTGAGCTGGCGGCGGGACGCTTTCGGGTTAAAGGCGACGTGATCGAGGTCTGGGCCGCGTACGACGAAGCGCCGCTCAGGATCGAACTCTTCGGCGACGAGATCGACCGCCTGCTGATGATCGACCCGGTGACGGGCGTGGAGTTAGCTGAGCTAGAGACCACCACCGTCTTTCCCGCCAAGCACTACGTCACGCCGTTTGAACAGCTCGAGCCCGCTATCGCCCGGATCGAACACGATCTAGAAGAGCGGCTGGACTTTTTCGACCGCTCGGGCAAACTCTTAGAAAAGCAGCGCCTCAAAGAGCGCACCATGTACGACCTCGAGATGCTTAAAACGCTCGGCTACTGCAACGGCATCGAGAACTACTCGCGTTATCTGGACGGTCGGCCACCCGGTACGCCGCCGAATACACTTCTCGACTATTTTCCCGACGAGTTTATAACCTTTTTAGACGAATCACACGTGATGTTGCCGCAAATTCGGGGCATGTTTAACGGCGACCGCGCTCGCAAACAGACGCTGGTCGACTACGGCTTCCGGCTCCCGGCAGCGCTCGACAACCGACCGCTGAGAGAAGGGGAGTTTTTAGAACGGGTCGGTCAGGCTGTGTTCGTCTCCGCAACGCCCGCCGCCTGGGAGTACGAGCACTCGGACCGGGTTGCCGAGCAGGTCATCCGCCCGACCGGCTTGGTCGACCCCGCGATCACCGTCAAGCCTTCCCGTGGTCAGATCGACGACTTGGTCTTCTCTATTAAAGAACGCGCTAAACGCGGCGAGCGTGTGCTGGTCACGACACTGACCAAAAAGATGTCCGAAGACCTGACCGAATATTTCGCGCAGCAGGGCCTCCGGGTGCGCTACATGCACTCGGACATCGACACTATCGAGCGGCAGGTCATCATCCGCGACCTCCGGCTCGGACACTTCGACGCGCTTATCGGCATCAACTTGCTGCGCGAAGGGCTCGATCTGCCCGAAGTATCTCTGGTCGCCATTCTAGACGCCGACAAGACCGGCTTTTTGCGGAGCGGGCGAAGCCTTATCCAGACGATGGGACGCGCCGCGCGCAACGTCAAGGGCGAGGTCTTCTTATACGCCGACGTGTATTCGGACGCCATGAACGACGCCATCGGCGAGACCGAGCGCCGTCGCAGCAAACAGCTCGCCTACAACGAAGCTAACGGCATCACGCCGGAAAGCGTTCAGAAGCGCATCCGCGACGTGATTCGCGGTGAAGAAGAGGGCGGCGAGGCGATTGAGAAGCTGGCCCCTTGGGAGCGCGAGTTGGCCCAGGACGATATGAAGCAGGAGCTGGCGCTTTTAGAGACCGAGATGTGGCGGGCCTCGGAAGACCTCGACTTCGAGCGGGCGGCGGCGGTGCGCGACCGTATCCGCGAGGTCGAGGCGAAGCTTCAGGGTAAAGAGGTGCAGCTTGTCACGGTACCGGGGCGGGAGCCGAAACGGGCGAAGGCGCGGGCGCGGCGCTAGCGGTCTCGAGCCTCCCGCTTACTGTGTTTCGCCACATCCTGCTCGTAAGCTTCTCGCAAAAGCGGCAACACATCCTTTTCAAACGTTTTTACGTTCGGGCTGAGGATGCACAACCATGACATCGGCGCGCAGACCGGGTGCGGCATAAGTTTGTCTAGCGCGGTGTAATCGTAACCCGTACCGATGATTCCACCGTCTTTGGCGAATGTGGGCTGAGGGCCGAAGAGGTCCTTATACGTTGCCCGTTTGACGCCGATGTTGAGCCGGAAGACACCAGGACGCTCCAAATCTGAAGCTACGTCGTTACTGTCGTCCGTTACAAGCGTAGCAAAAGGGAAACGGCGCTCAGAGGCGTAAAAGAAAAAGGTGTTGCCCGAGTCGGCGGTAGTTTGGACGCCTTCAAACGTTTCGGAAATCGTGCGAGTGATCTCGGCCTCAGTCATTAAATATTAAATAAAACCTCCGAACTTGCGAGTATATAGAATGTGAGCGAAGTAGGTCAGGGCAGAGGCGTTTACGCTCGAGTTCGTCAGCTCACGTAGTACCTAATGAACGCTTCAAATCTCCCACTGGCATCTGAAACCCAACTCCCGCACACTAAGGCATGACCCAAACCGACGCCTATCCCCTCAACGAACGTCAGCTCGAACTCGTCTTCAACCTTCCCTACTA
>CADCWP010000218.1 GCA_902806425.1 uncultured Truepera sp. | reverse complement strand
AGGTTGCCCTGGTGGGGGAGCAGGCTCAGGGGGTGGCGCTGGTGGAGCAGGCTCCTCCGGTGGTGCGGGCGGTGGGCTGGGCTGTCCAGGGGGCGGCGGCGGTGTTGTAGGAGGCGCAGGAGGTGCGGGTTGCTCAGGGGGCGGGGTGGGACTCGGCGTGCTGGGCGGAGCGGAGCCCCCCGACTCGCCAACGCGGAGTTCTACAAAGTCCCAGGCGTACCCACCCCTGCCGTCGGTGACCTCCACATAAACGTAGTAGTACCCTGGATTCTGGTACGTGCGCCGCTGAACGGCTTGAGGTGAATCGGGTAGGACGGCCCCATCGTCGAAGTCAAAGCTGTAGCGGAGCACGTCACCATCAGGATCGTCGGCTCTAGCCGTGAGGGTGACAATCAACGGGGCGACCCCTTGAGCCGGGCTCACTTGCAGCTCGAGAGACGGGTTACGGTTCGCTGCCGGGACCGGCCCACCGGGCGCTCCCACAGTGACCTCTACCGGCCTGCTTTTTACCTCGTGCGTACCGTCGGAAACGCTGACGCTAGCCCTAAACGTGCCGGGCGTCCGGTAGGTGTAGCTTTCGGTCGGGCCGCCCCTACGCGCAGCGCCGGGCGCAAAGGTCCAGCTGTAAGTGAGTGCTTTCCCCTCAGGGTCGGCCGCTCGAGCCGTGAAGGTGGTCGTCAGAGGTGCCGTACCCGTGGTCGGTTCGGCTAGCAGCGTGACCACAGGCGGTTCGTCCGCTTCGAGGGCGTCCGGTGGCGCTGGTGGCGCGGTCGCTGGCGTGTCATCGACACTAACCTCTATCTCGTCGCTGACGACATTGTCCTGACCGTCCGACACCGTCATCGAGGCCGTGTAGGTGCCTGGGCGGCGGTAGGTATGAACCGCGTCTCGGCTTTTGAGGACGGTGCCGTCGCCGAAGTTGAGGTTGTAACTCAGGGTGTCCCGGTCGGCGTCGGTGGCCTTGGTCCTGAATTTCACCCTGAGTGGCACGCCCCCTTGCGTCACGTCGGCCGTAAGGTCTACAACCGGTGCCACGTTGCCCGGGTCGATTGGGGCGGTGCGGTCGGCAACGGTGATGTCGACGGTGGAGGTGCTGTTCTCTTGACCGTCTGAAACCGTGACGCTGGCCGTGAAGGTACCCGCTCGGCGGTAGGTGAAGGTGCGGCTGGCGGAGCCCTCGAGCTGCGCCCCTTGGCCGAAGTCCCAGGCGTAGAAGAGCGACGCGTCCTCCGGGTCGACCCCGGCGACGGTGAAGTTGACCGTCAGGGGCGACTCCCCGCTCGCCACGTCGGCGACGAGAGCCAAGCTCGAAAGGGAGGGACTTGACGTGCCGGTTGGGCCGCTGGGGCTCGCACAGGCTGCGAGAAGAGCCAGTAAGGTGGCGGCCAGAACGGTATAGGTCCTCACGCTTCTGCCGCCCTCATCTCGTCGCGCTCGACCCGACCCAAGCTACAGGCGTCGGCTCCTGGGCTCAGAGTGCCCGCCATCCGTAAGGTCCAGCGCAGCCTCCAAAGGGCCACCCGCAGATGTACCAGGAGGCGCAGGCACCCGAGTACGGAGGCTCCTAAGACGTTCGTGGCATACTCCCCACAGAGGGCTATCCTACGCAGGTGCCCTTCTTGATCCTTCGTCATTCTTCACTCCCCCCAGAGTTCGGCTCTTCCCGTCAGGTTTTAGGGACGTCCTGTGTTATCCCTCGCTTAACAGCTGGTGCCCTGTACTAGCCTTTGTGCTGTCCCGAGAGCGGACTCGAGCAACGACGCCTCGGACGCTGCTGCTCCTATGTAGGTCATGCCGGTAGAGAGCCCGAACCGACCTCTTTTCCGGAGGGCGAAGCTGTAGCTTGCTCCGGGACGGGCCAGCTTTGAGAACATGACGTTATAACCCAACCTTCTGATGTGCTGTGCGGTCCGACGTTTCGCTTCCTTGCTGATGGGCATGACCCAACTGCTTGACGAACCGCCTACTGTTAAGTTTTTCACTTTGTTACCCCAAGGCAGCCTACTTAGCTTTCTACACCTCAACTATGTCGCGCCACTCAATCGCCGTGACCGAGCCTCCTTGTCGTGCGCGTCAAGCACCAGGTAAAGGCGCGTAACGACCTTTAAACAGTCGATAAGACCTTTTGTTAAGCCGACCCGAAAGCAAAGCGCCCTGACCATAACCAGAGCGCGCCCACGTACGGGGTGTTTAGTAGCGGTCTCTCGGGGGCCGCGAGGGGCGGCTCGGGGACTGGTCTGACGCGCTCGGGTCCGCCGCCGGCATTGTCACATTAACCTTGTCTAATGCGGCTGGGTGCAACTAGCCCACCTCGTCGACCGCACCTCCCTAAGCGGTTGCCGCTAGCTCGGCCACTTCGCGCCAGGTCGAGAACCGCTCCTGCATAGCTTGCCGGTAATCGGGTGCTTTAAAAAGGTGACGGGGAGGGCAGAAGTGGGTGTTGAGAGGCTCGAAGACGGACAAAAAGCGCTGAGCGTGGCGCGACGACTTGAAGCGCTGAAGCGCCCGTTCTCGTCGTCTCGTCCTTTGGTGCGAGTTCTCAGCGCGGTTATTCAGATAGAGGCTCTGACGGTGCTCGGTGTGGGGCAGCAGGTCTTTAAGGGTAGCGCCATAGCTGCGTAGTTTGTCGGTCACAAACACCCTCGGCTTGGCGTTGTTCCGTAGCAGCTTCCGCAAGAAGCGCTTAGCTGCGCGCTTGTCGCGTTTCTTTGTCACCAGGATGTCGAGGGTGTTGCCATATTGATCGACTGCCCGCCAGAGGTAGCGCCGTTCTCCACCTATGTTCAGGAACACTTCGTCTAGGTGCCACTTATCTCCAGGCAGCGCCCTACGACGCTTCAAGCGACGGGCGTACTCGCTGCCGAACTTCAAACACCAACGCCTGACGGTCTCGTAGCTCAGCACGACACCTCGCTCGAACAGCAACTCCTCGACCGCTCGGAACGACATGTCGAAGCGGTGATAAAGCCACACACAGTAACTGATGATCTCGGTGGGGAAGCGGTGGCGTTTGTAGTGGTCGGTGCTCACGAGTCGCCAACCCTAGCATGAAGCAGGGGTCAAGACAAAGTTAATGTGACAATGCCGGTGCTGACGTTCGGCTTCGACTTCGAGTTCGGTGGGCGTGTCGGAACTGTCA
>CADCWP010000217.1 GCA_902806425.1 uncultured Truepera sp. | reverse complement strand
GCCACGCCGCAAGAAGGTAACTAGACGTTTGTCCCAGGACAACCTCGAGAGGGCGCACTACGCGCCCTCTTTTTTGCTGTCTTACTGGGGCACGCGGGCGTAGAGCCGGGTATCACGAAGCCGTCCTCGCGGGTCGCGGCACTCGTTTCGTAGGGTGCCTTCAAGCATAAAGTCGCACGCTTCCGCGACGCGGGCGCTACGCTCGTTGAGGTCGTCGCAGCGAATCTCTAAGCGCATCGCCCCCAAATCCCGCTCAGCCATCTCGGCAAACGCCCGCACGCCCTCGCGCATCAGTCCTTCCCCGCTGCGGCTCGTCCGAAGCCAGTAGCCGAGCTCGAGCTTCGGTACCGACCAGTCGATATGGTGAAACGACCCATTGCCGACGAACGCGCCCTTTGCCTTGTCGAAAAACCCGTAGCGCAGACCTTCTCGAGCCTTGAAAAGGTCGATGCTGATGCGGAGAAGAACATCCGCATCAGCAAGTGTGTAGTCGGGCGTGGCCCAGGCCATATACGGCTCCAGTTCAGCCAGCGATTCGTAAACGGCGGCGTACAGCTCAGGCGCGGGGCGCGCAGGAGCAGACGGGGTGTCTGAACCGTTTCCGGCGGCGTAGGCAGCGTCATAGCGTCAGTTTAACGGCCCGTTTTAGAGAGGACTGCTAGAGTAGAGCGTGGAGATCGAAACCCCTGGGGGACCCAAGCGCGTCGGCCTCGTCCTCAGCGGTGGGGCGGCGCGCGGGTTCGCACACATCGGGCTTTTGCGGACCATCAAGCGGGCCGGGATACAGGTCGACGTCATCTCGGGAACGTCGATGGGCGCGATTTTGGGTGCGTTTTACGCCAACGGCTACAGCGCCGAGAAGATTTATGAGCTGGCCCAAAGCATCTCGTGGCGCGACATCATCGACTTCTCTTTCGGCAGCGGGCTTTTCAAGGGGTTGAAACTGCATACCTTTCTGGCGGCGCATCTGCCCGAGACCTTTGACGAACTGGAAAAGTCTTTGGTTATCTCGACGACCGACATCGAGACCGGTCAAGAGGTATTCATCTTTCAGGGCGACCTTATTACGGCGCTGCGCGCCTCGAGCTGCTTTCCGGGGGCGTTCGAGCCCGTCGTCTTTAACGGGCGCACGCTCGCCGACGGCGGCATCGTCAACAACATCCCGGTGAACGCGGCGGCGTTTTTGCACGCAGACTTTACGATAGCCGGGGACGCGACGGTGGCGCGGCGGGCGACCCTCTCGGAGGGTAGCGAAGCGGGGAGTTGGTGGGAACGAATGACAGCGGGCTTTAAGCTCGAGCGCCGCAACCCCATGGCGCAGATGCTGCTGCGCGCAACCGACATCACCGGCAGCATCCTGACCGAGCTTCAGTACACCCTGCACCCCGCCGACCTGCGCGTGCAGTACCCGATGCCGCACCTTAACATCGAGTCGTTCTGGGCGTTTGAGGAAATCGTCGCTATCGGCGAGCGGAGCGCGCTAGAGGTGTTTGTCCAGGCCGGGCTGCTGCCCGAAAGCGCTCTGGAAGACGCCCAGACCCCTGAATCGCCTAAAGCCCTCGCCGCCGCGGAACCCGATACAGCGTGGGGGCTGCCGCAACGCCTAGGCCGCAAACTCGCCAAACAGACCGTGACCGAGGTCGCCGCGGTCCCCACTAAAAAGGTCCTCACTAAAGGTGTGACCAAAACGGCCCCCGAGGAGTAAACTGGCCTTTATGACGACCGAGGCTCGCGCGCGTAACAGCAAGGACAACAAACCCAAAACCGCTGGGGAACGCTTCTGGCATGAGGTTAGAGGCTACGCCGAGGCGCTGGCGGTGGCTTTTCTAATCGTGACCTTCGTGTTTACCACCGTGGGCGTGGTGGGGTCGTCGATGCGCCCCAACTTGGACGGGGGCAGCGGCCAACTGCCCCAGGCGCTGTTTACCGGCGACCGCGTCTTTATCCCCAAGTTCGACACCTGGCTCCGGCGTCTGGGCGTCTTGGGCGAATACGACCGGGGGGACATCGTGGTCGTACGTGAACCCAGGAACGCGCCCTCTTTGCAGGAGGGGAACCGCCGGTCATTCTTTATCAAGCGGGTGATCGGTCGACCCGGTGACCGCTTGCGAATTGATGGTGGACAGGTTTACGTCAACGGCGCGGCTATCGACCAGAGCTTCATCTCAGGTACAGGCGAAATCGACCCGGACCCCATAGATTTTCCGGTGGTGACGGTCGAGGACGGGCAGGTCATCGGCTTCGAGGGCCTTATCCGCGGCACCTACGACCCGGTTTCAGGTGGTCCGGCCCCGGTAGACAGTGATGAGACGCAGTTCTACTACGGCAATACCATCGCCGCGCTCGCGCCCATACCGGCGGACGCGCCCGAGGGTGAGCCCTTTTTACACGAGCTTGTAATCCCCGAAGAGCATTACTTCGTTATGGGCGACAACCGTGAGTCGAGCAAAGGCGGCTCCGAGGACTCGCGCTACTTCGGCCCGGTCGAGAGCATTGCCATCGCCGGACAGGCCACCGCCGTGATCTGGCCACCGCGCCGTGAGAACGGTTGGAATTGGCGACTCCTAAACCCGCCCGCCGCATTTGACGAGGTGCCGGAAGAACCCGCTGAGCAAGCGGTGGCTGGTACGTCCAAAGCGAACTAGCCCACACAGAGTCGAGTTATGTAAGCTCGAGCCCCGACAGAAGGCTCGAGCTTTTTTGACAAAGGTGCAGAACTATGAGGTTTGAGCCACTCACTTCGAGCTTAATCGCCGCTGTCGAGACTTGGTTCGTGAACCAGAGACCATCCGTTATTTAGGTGGGCGGGACTGGGTACTGTCTGAGCTTGACTCCATACGAGAGGCACCCGGCGTCACCTTCAGAGATACTACGGTTTTAGTGCGTCACGTGTGGGTGGTATTTGATGAGGCAGATCAGCCTATTGGTTTGGTGGATGTAGAACCTTATGACGATGGTACCGCGGGAATGGCTTTTGTCGTTGCGCCACACGTTCGGAGTCAAGGTATAGGTCGGAGGATGCTACTTGATCTGACTGAACAGCCAGAACTTAAGGATGCACACACGTTGTTCGGTGGGGTAGAACCTGAAAACATACCCGGTCGCGTCTGCTTGATGAATGCTGGGTTTACTGTCGCTC
>CADCWP010000216.1 GCA_902806425.1 uncultured Truepera sp. | reverse complement strand
TACTAAACCCATCATTTAACTGTGCTATCGGCACATTAATTTGAATCTGGTCTCGAATTTGGTTGAGCTAGAGTATTTTTTAGCGTGCGGTGTCGGGCCGTGCTTAGGTTCTATAAAATTTCGACCAGTTCAATCTCAAAAGTCAGCGCCTCCCCGGCAAGCGGGTGATTGGCGTCTAATGTAACCGCTTGCTCCGTCACTGCGGTGACCGTAACCGGCAGACGCTGGCCGTCCTCTTGCTGAAGCTCGAGCTGCTGCCCCACCTCGGGCGTCACTCCTTCCGGAAACTGTTCTTTGGGCAGCTCCAAAACGAGTTCGGCGCGGTGCGTGCCGTAGGCGTCGGCGGCGTTCAGGCGCGCCGTGCGGGTCTCGCCGAGCTGCATTCCGTCCACAGTGCGCTCGAATCCGGCGATGACCTGTCCGGTGCCCAGACGGAACTCTAGAGGTTCGCGCCCGGCGGAGCTGTCGAACTCGCTGCCGTCGTCTAACGTGCCTTTGTAGTGGACCCGGACGGTATCGCCCCCTTTGGCGGTGCGGGTCGTTTCGGTTGAGTTGGGTTGTGACATGCGGCAGGCTAACCCGTGGTCTACCCGTCTGCTGTAGTCCTGCTTTAGTCTTTAGGCGTAGTTCGCAGGGTGTGCTCAGTGCCGCTTGTGGGCCTTCCAGGTGCCGCCGTAGCGATAGGTGTCGGGGTGCGCGGCCCGTAGCTCCTCCGTACACGCCGGGCACACGAGCCGCCACGTTTCGCCGTCTGTTTGCACCCGGTAGCGCACTAGGGTCTCTTTGCTGCAACGTTCGCAAAATCCTTCCCGGACGCGTTTTGCCTTCAGAAGCCGACCGCCTGCCCGTCCTTACGGTGATCCGACGCGGCTAGGTAACCGTCCTCCAGACGGTACACGAGCTGCGCCCCCCCAAACGAGAAGCTGGCTTCGGGGGCGCTCTCGCGAAGTCGGTGTCCGCGTACGACCAGATCGTTTAGCACCTCGGCCTTAAAGCCCCGCTCGACGGTGACCTCCAGGCCCTCGACGACCTGCCAGCGCGGCGCGTCCGAAGCGGCCTGCGGGTTCTGAGCGTAGTCGCGTAGCCGCACGACCATCTGGGCGTGGCCTTGGGGTTGCATCGGCCCACCCATGACGCCGAAGCTCATGAGCGGCGCGCCGCCCTGCGTCACAAAGCCGGGGATAATGGTGTGGAAGGGGCGTTTGCTGCCCCCGACTTCGTTCGGATGACCTTTTTCTAAAGTAAAGCCCGCCCCCCGGTTTTGCAGGCTGATGCCCGTCCCCGGTACCACCACGCCCGAGCCGAAGCCGTAGTAGTTCGACTGGATAAATGAGACCATCATCCCCTCGGCGTCGGCGGCGGTCAGGTAGACGGTGCCGCCGCGTTTGGGAACGCCGTAGCCGGGGTTTTGTGCGCGTTTGGGGTCGATCAGCTTGGCGCGTTCGGCTAGGTAGCCGGGGTCCAACAGGGCTTCGACCGGCATGTCTGAAAAGTCCGGGTCGGCGACGTAGCGGTGCGCGTCGGCAAACCCCAGCTTCATGGCCTCGAGCTGAACGTGCAGGCTGTCCGCCGAGTCCACTGGAAAGTCGGCGACCGGGTGATGCTCCAGTATCCCCAGCATCAGGAGCGCCGCCAGCCCCTGCCCGTTTGGCGGAATCTCGTGCAGTGTCACCCCCCTATAGTCCTGCGAAACCGTCCCGACCCAGTCGGCCTGATGCGCGTTCAGATCGCTCTCGTCCAGAAGTCCGCCCGACGCGACCGCGTGCGCCGCCATCTTCTCGGCCAGCTCGCCCCGGTAGAACGCCTCGCCCTTCGTCTCGGCAATGCGCTCGAGGGTCTTCGCCTGATCTTCAAAGCGGAACAGCTCGCCGGATTTGGGAGCGCGGCCACCCGGCAAAAACGCCTGCCCGAACTCCGGCATATCGGCAAACGTTTTTTCCGAAAAGGCCCACGCTTTCGCGGTGATCGGCGAGACTAAAAACCCCTCGCGGGCGTAGCGGACGGCGGGCTCGAAAAGCGCCTCGAACGGGAGTTTGCCGAACCGCTCGGAGAGCGTTACCCACGCCGAGACTGCTCCCGGCACCGTCACGGCGTCCCAGCCACGTAGAGGCATACTGGCTTGGCCCGCGAACCGTTCCGGCGTAAGGGCTGCCGGGGAGCGTCCCGAAGCGTTGAGGCCGTGCAGCTGTGTACCGTCCCAGAGGATCGCAAAGGCGTCCGAGCCGACGCCGTTCGAGGTCGGTTCGACGACGGTCAAGGCGATAGCGGTGGCAAGGGCGGCGTCCACAGCGTTGCCGCCCCGGTGGAGCATCGTAAGTCCGGCCTGCGCGGCCAAGGGTTGCGAGGTGGCGACGACGTTGCGGGCCAGCACCGGCATCCGCTGGGAAGGGTAGGGAAAATCGTAGCTGAACATAAAGCTCCTGATCTAGCGGAAAAAGGCGATCCCGAGCGCGCCCCCGGCGACGATCAGGAGCGCGGGGTGGACGCTAAAGCGCACAGACAGCACAAACGCGGCGAAGGCCAGCAGCCAGAGCGTCCAATTGCCGAGCCACTCTCGCGGGCTGCCGAAGGCGCTCGGAATAAATTCGTAGACGACCAAAGCGAGCAGCGCGATCACGATGGGGCGCACCCCGCGTAAAAAGCCGCCGATGGCGGCATGGTCGCGGAAGCGCACGAAAAGCGAGGCGAGCGCGATCATAGCTAAAATCGTCGGGACGGTCATTCCGGCGAGGCCCATGAGGGCCCCGCCCCACCCGGCCACCTTGTAGCCGACGTACCCGGCGAGCTTGGTGGCGATGGGGCCGGGTAGGGTGTTGCCGAAGGCGAAGGCGTCCAGGAACTCTTCGCGCGTCAGCCAACCCTGCACGTCGACGACTTCGTTTTGAATCAGGGGGATCATCGAGGGGCCGCCGCCGAAGCCGAACACGCCGACCTTGCCGAACGACCAGAACAGGTCAAAGAGGAGCATAGCTCACGCTCCCTGGGGCCGTAAGCCTGTAGGCGGCACCCTCAGGCGTCCTCTCGTGGGTCGAGCGCGTCGCGCAGCCCGTCGCCGAAGAGGTTAAACGCCAGCACCGTCACGAAGATGCTCAGCCCCGGCCAGACGGCCATCCACGGCGCTTGCGCCATAAAGCCCTTTGCGGTGTTGAGCATCCCGCCCCACGAGGGCGTCGGCGGCTGCACCCCCAACCCGAGAAACGAAAGCGACGACTCCGCGATGATGGCCTGAGCGATGGTCAGGGTGGCCTGGATCAGGAGCGGCGTAAAGCTGTTGGGCAGGATGTGGCGCGCAATGATGCGGGCGTCGCCGGTGCCGAGCGCTCGAGCAGCCTGCACGTACTCCTCGGCTTTGACGGCCAAAACCTGTCCCCGTGTCAAGCGGATGAAGGTCGGGGCGCTGGCGATGCCGATGGCGATCATTGCGTTTTGCAGGCTCGGGCCAAGCGACGCCGCCAGCGCGACCGCCAGGATGAGAAATGGGAATGAGAGCAGCGCGTCGGTAAAGCGCATGATGAGTTCGTCGACGAAGCCGCCGTAAAACCCTGACACGAGCCCGAGT
Organism: uncultured Truepera sp.; assembly: GCA_902806425.1. Classification (GTDB taxonomy): domain Bacteria; phylum Deinococcota; class Deinococci; order Deinococcales; family Trueperaceae; genus Truepera. The sequence continues at coordinate 22,840 of CADCWP010000216.1, read as the reverse complement.
GGGACGCCCAACAGCATGGCGATGACGACCGAGATAACCCCAGCCATGAGGCTCGCCCGCGCGCCGAAGATGACCCGCGACAGAACGTCACGTCCCACATCGTCGGTGCCGAGAGGGTACGCGGCGCTCGGCGCTTGGCGCACGGCCAGAAAGTCGGTAGCCGCCGGGTCGTAGGGGGCGAGTTGCGGCGCGAAGACGGCCAAAGCGACGAAAAAAACGATGACGAACGCACCGAAGAGCGCCAGCGGTCGCCCACGAAGGCGGCGCAGCGCCCGGTTCTGCGGGCGACCCGAACGTTCCTCGGTCCCTACCCCGGGTGCGAGCTGGGTCACGCGCCCCCTCCGACCTGAATCCGCGGGTTTAGAAGCGCGTAGGCGACGTCGACCAGCAGGTTGATGAAGATGTACGCCGCCGAGGTAAAGAGCACCACGCCCTGCACGACCGCGTAATCGCGGTTGAAGACCGAGTCCACCACCAGCTTGCCGAAACCCGGGATGGTAAAGACCTGTTCGGTCAAGACTGCGCCCGAGAGCAGCGCCCCCATCTGCAAGCCCAAAATGGTGATGACCGGGATGAGCGCGTTGCGGAGCGCGTGACGCAGCACCACCCGGCGTCGCAACAACCCCTTGGCTTGGGCGGTGCGGACGTAATCTTGTTTGAGCACGTCCAACATCGAACTCCGCAGCTGGCGTGTGAGAACCGCCGCCAGCCCCGACCCCAGCACGAACGCGGGCATGATCATCCGCTGAAGGTTGCCGAGCGGGTCGCGGCTGAATTCGACGTAGCCCGAGGCGGGCAGCAGGTTCAGCTGTACGGAAAAGAGCAGGATCAGCATGATGCCGAGCCAGAAGTTGGGTAGCGACAGACCCGAGAGCGCGAACAGCGTGCCGACGTAGTCCACCACCGTACCCTTGCGCACCGCCGACACGACGCCGATGGGCAGTGCGATAAGAATGGCGATGAGCATACTTAAAAGGGCCAGCTCCACCGTCACCGGCAGCTTCTGCCAGATAAGCTGCGTCACCGGCTGATTGGTGCGGATCGACTGTCCCAAGTCACCCCGCAGCACCTGCCCGAGCCACGCCAGATACTGCACCGGGACGGGGTCGTCGAGGCGGTACTGCTGACGGATATAGGCGATCACCTCGGGGTCGCGCTGCTCCCCGGCGATGATCAGCGCGGGGTCGCCCGGGAGCATCCGCTGGATACCGAAGACCATCAGCGTGACGATGATCAGGGTGGGGATGGCGGTCAGAAACCGCTTGGCGATAAAGAGCAGCATCAGCGCGTCCGCAACGTTGGGTGCGTCGGGGAACCTTTGGGTGAGCTTCCGATGGGGGACCTCCAAAAGGGCCGTCCCGCACGGGCCACCATGCGGGACTCGAGACTAACGCGAGGGTCAGTTCAGCGTGACGCCCTGCCAGCGGATGAGGCCGTCCGGGTAGGCTTCAAAGCCGGTAAGAGCGGCAACGTGCGGGAAAAAGTTGTTCTGGTGGTAGAGGTAGATGATGTGGCGGTTCGGCAGGTACAGCTCGCTCGCCGCGTCGTACAGAGCTTTGCGCTCGGCGGGATCGACGACAGCCCGCGCTTCGTTGAGGAGCCCGTCGACTTCCTCGTTGCAGTAGCCGTTTTCGTTGAGCGAGCCCTCGCAGGTGTTGTACTGGTGGATGTTGCCGTCGGGGTCGAGCCGCCCCGACCAGCCGATCTGAAAGACCTCGTAGTCGCCCGCCTCCTGAAAGTCGAGGGCGCTGGCGAACTCGGTCGCTCGCAGCGAGATATCGAACCCCGCCTCCGCCCCCAAGGCCTGAATAACTTCGCCTAAACGCACCGACTGCGGATCGTTGCCGACCATCATCTCGAAGGCGACGCGCTCAAAACCCGCTTCTTGCAGCAGGGCCTGCGCCTGCTCGACGTTGCGCTCGGGAACGGGGAGGTTCTCGTTGTACCAAGCGCTGCTCGGCGGCACGGGCTGGTTGCCGACGATATATTCGCCGTTAAACACCGCCTGGTTGATGACGTTGCGGTCCAGCGCGAGCTCGAGCGCCTCACGCACCTGCGGGCTCGTAGCCAGCGGCGTGTCCAGCGGCTCGGGGTTTGAGAGGTTGATGGTCAGACCCTGATAGCCCAAACTGGGGGCGGTGGGCAGCGCCAGGTTCGGGTCACTCCGGATGGCCTCTAAGTCGGTCGGGGCGGGGCGCTCGATCATCTCCAGGTCGCCCGCTTGCAGGTTGGCAAGGCGTACGCTAGTGTCCGGGATGGGCAAAAAGATGACCTGCTCGATGCTTATACTCTCGGCGTCCCAGTAGTCCGGGAAACGCTCGACCACGATGCGGTCCTGCGCGACGCGCTCGACAAATGAGAACGGTCCCGCGCAGACCGGCGCGTTACCGAAGTTCTCGCCCGCCTCCTCAGCGGCGGTCGGCGAGACCATCATCCCGGCGCGGTCGGCGAGCTGCGCGACGATGGGGGCGAAGGGCTGCGTGAGTGTCAGCCGCACGGTGTCCCCGTCGACGACCTCGACGCTCTCAAGCTGCTCGATCTCGCTCGCGCGGTTTGAGCCGGGAAAGTTTTTGGCGCGGTCCAGGTTGTACTTGACCGCCTCGGCGTCGAGCGTGGTGCCGTCGTGAAACAGCACCCCCTCGCGTATGTCTATAGTCATCGAGAGGTTATCGTCGGCGAATTCGTAGCCGGTGGCGAGCTGCGGGATGATCTCCAGGTCCCGGCTGACGTCGAAGAGTTTGTCGCAGAGGCTGGCGAAGACGATGCGGCCCACATAGGTACGGCTCAGCACCGGGTCCAAGATATCGGGGTCTTCGTTGAGACCAACCCTGACGGTCTGCGCCCAGCCGCTCGCGGCCAGACCTAAAACGAGTACGCTACTTAAAAATCGCTTCATACCGCTCCTCTCCCCACCGCATTCGTATCTGTAGTGCAGCGAGTTTTTGCGCGTTGAGTAGATAATAGGCGACCTTGCCGCGCGATGTCAAACTTTATACACTTTATGCTAAAGTTATGCGTGAATGAAAACGCGTGAAGTCATTCGTGGCGGCCATGCCAAGATGGGACCTATGACCTTAGACCGGCTCGACCAGCAGATCATCAGCGCCCTGGAGGACGACGGCCGCCGTCCCTACCGCGACATCGCCCGTGACGTCGGCGTCGCCGAGGCGACCGTGCGCTCGCGCGTGTCACGTCTCGTGGACTCCGGCTTAATCCGCATCACGGCGGTGGGCGACCCCCTAAGCCTGGGCATCGAGGTCGCGGCGATCAGCCTACTCTCGGTTAAACCCGGCAGCGCCGCCCGCACGGCGGAGCGGCTCGCGGCGTACCCGAACGTGCGCTTTGTGGGCGAGTCGTTCGGCTCCGCTGACATCATTATCCAGACGCTCCACCCCGACATCAAAAGCCTGCACCGCTTCGTCGGTACCGATCTGCCGGAAGCGCTCCCCGACATCACCCGCACCGAGACCTTTCAGCTCGCCCGCGTCGTCAAAAGCACCTGGAACTGGCAGGCTTGGTTCGAGCAGAGTCAGGCGGCGGAGCGTAGCTAAAGCTGAATAGAGCTAAAGAAACGTTTACAGCTTTACGTCAGGGCGATTGGTGGTGCGCGCTCCGGTCACGGTCGCCTGCGCCGCGTAGCGTCCGACCAGCAGCAAACCGAGGGCGTAGTAGAGCGCGACGATTCCCAAGAGCGTGAAGGTATAGAGCGCCGGACTGCCGATCAGCCACGCGAAGAGGGCGAACCAAATCGGGGAGGCGAGCAAGATGCCCTGCAAAAGCGCCGCGCTCAGCGCGCCCGCTTGCTCTCCGGAACGGGCGCTCAGCGTCCCTAAAGCGAGGGTGAGGGGCAGCTCGAGCCCGGCCATCGTCACGAGCACCTGCGCCGTCAACGTCGACGCCGAGGGTTCAGGTGTAAAAACCATGAACAGCGCCCCCCAGGCGATGAGCGCCAACCCTGTTTGACCCGTGAACGCCAGCACGAATAGGGTGCGGAGCGCGGCCGCCGCCTGCCGCTCGGTCGGCGCGTCACTTTTTAGAAACGTCTGTAGAGCGCGAAGCACCCTAAAAATATACTCGAGCCTGGGCGCGCCGACGTGCTATAAGCTTGACGGATGGACGACGCCCGCTACCCCATCGGTCCGTTTGCTCCCCCAACTACCATCACGCAGGCCGATAGGGACGGTTGGATCGCCGTGTTGGACGCGGCACCGACCACCCTCAGGGCTGCTGTCTCCGGGTTGGCCGACGAACAGCTAAACACACCCTACCGGGAGGGCGGTTGGACGGTGCGGCAACTTGTCCACCACCTGCCCGACAGTCATCTCAACTCCTATGTCCGCTTCAAGTTGGCGCTGACCGAGCCCGCCCCCGTCATCAAACCGTACTTCGAGGAGCGGTGGGTCGAGCTGCCGGACACGCGGAACACGCCGCTCGAGGTTTCTCTAACGCTCCTGACGGCCCTACATCAGCGGTGGACGACGCTGCTGCGCGCCATGTCGAAAGAAGACTTTGCCCGCACCTTTGCCCACCCTGAAAGCGGCGTGCAGACGCTTTCTGAAAGCCTCGCTTACTACGCCTGGCACAGCGAGCATCACACCACTCAGATCATCAACTTGCGTCAACGGGAGGGCTGGAGCTGAGAGCAACGATTTTCCAACTGTCGCCGACGCTTGTTAAGTACATCTCGGTTAATCTTTATATGAACCCGAGCAGAGCGAGTAGGGAAAAAGTATCTTCCCGCCGGAAGATACTTAGGTGGTCGGCTTGGAGGCTGAGCGCCGTTTTTGTGTCGTTACAGTTAAAAAGCGCCACTTAGCGGGCACTCTTGAGGGGGCAAGCAGGTCTGGTCTCATTCGAGTGTGAAGGCGACGCGTCACTGGTTTTGGCTAAACGTGGCGGGCTCCGGTTCGCCGCCCTCGGGGAGCTGAGTCAAGCTAGTACGGCAAAGTGGAACCGGGAAGCTGGCCTCCGTCTACCGTCACCGTGACGGCCGCCGTATCGTTCAAACCGCTCGAGCTGATGGCCTCCAAGGTGTAGGTCGTCGTCGCTGTAGGGGTGACGGTGACACCTGTCTGGGCCGAAAGGTCGCCCTGACCGGGATCGGGTGTAAGCCTGATGGTTTCAGCGTTGGTCACATCCCATGACAGCGTTACGAAGTCGCCTGTAATCACGTTGGTCGGGCTGGCGGTAAAGCTGCTGATGACCGGCGCGCTGTCCGTCGGCGGTGTAATCGGTGCCGGAGGTGTGGGAGGCGGCGGCGTCGTGCCGGTGCCGCCGCACGCTGCCAACAGCAGGGTGAGGACCAGGGGGATGAGCGTGCGGGACGGTTTCACGGTGCCTCCTACGATTACGGCTCTAAGTCTAGGCTTTCGTCGACCCAGCTGGGCCTCAGTGCGCGTGCGGGTCGTCCTCAACGGCCTCGGACGCGAGCGCGTGGCCAGCTAGGGTGAGCATCCCGGCGACGAGGGTAACGCCCGAAAAGACGAGAACACTGTAGACCGCAATCTGAATAAGTGTGTCCATGATGGCCTCCTAGAGTGCCCCATCTTAACGCCCTAGCGTGGGCGTTATAGTGAGGTCATGCCCATCTTGCGCTCGGTCTGCCCCCTCGACTGCCCCGATGCCTGCGCGCTGCACATCACGGTAGAGGACGGCGTGATGACGGCGCTGACCGGCAACCGTGAGCATCCGGTGACGCAAGGGTTCGCCTGTGTTAAAACGCACCACTACCCGGCGCGGCAGAACCACCCTGACCGGCTCAGCGTCCCGCTGCGGCGCGTCGGGCCGAAGGGTGAGGGGCGCTTCGAGTCGGTGTCTTGGGACGAGGCGCTCGGCGAGATCGCGGCGCGGCTCCAGGACGTCGTCACCAAGTATGGCCCCGAGTCGGTCTTGCCCTACTGCTACGCGGGCACGATGGGTTTGGTTGAACGCGATCAGCCGCTGGCGTTTTTTCGGGCGCTGGGCGCTTCTGAACTCGACCAGACGATCTGCGCCACGACGGGCGGCGCGGCCTGGGAGGCCAACTACGGTCCGGCCAAAGTTGGGCCAGAGTTGGAGGACGTCGCGCACGCGGGCTTTATCATCCTGTGGGGCATCAACAGCCTCCGCAGCCACCTGCACCTGACGCCCTTTTTGAAGCGGGCTCGAGCCGCCGGGGCGCACGTGTTGCATATCGACCCCTACCGCAACGAGACCTCCCGCTTCGCCGACGAGCACTGGCAGCCGACCCCCGGCACCGACGCGGCGCTGGCGCTGGCGTTCGGTCACGTTATCTTGCAAGAAGGTCTAGAGGATACCGACTACCTCGCTGCGTACGCCAACGACCTCTCGGAGTACCGCGAGCGCTGCGCCGAATGGACGCCGGAGCGGGCGGCGGCGTTTTGCGGCCTCGAGGCTGTGGGCGCCCAGCGGATTCGGGCGGTGGCGAGGGCCTTCGCAGGAGCCGGGGCGGGTTTTATCAAGGTCGGCTACGGGATGACCCGCAACGAAAGCGGCGGCAACGCCCTGCGCGCGGTAACGCTTCTTCCGGCCTTGACGGGCGCGTGGCGGCACCGGGGCGGCGGCGCGTCGTTGTCGACGAGCGGCTCCTTTGGCCTTAACACGGCGCGTTATTCGGGTGCACATCTTCTCAAGCCGGACGTGCGGCACGTCAACATGAACCGGTTAGCGTCGGCGCTCGAGGAGGGCGAAAATCCGATTAAATCTCTTTTCGTTTTCAACTCGAACCCGGCGGCGGTCGCGCCCGACTCGAGCCGGGTCCGCGCCGGGCTCGCTAGAAACGACCTCTTCACCGTCGTTTTAGAGCACTTCCAGACCGACACCGCCGATTATGCCGACTTCTTGCTGCCCGCCACGACGTTTTTGGAGCACCCCGACCTGTACACCTCGTATGGACACCACTACTTGCAGTGGGCCGAGCCCGTCGTCGCACCTTTAGGTGAGTGCCGCCCGAACAGCTGGGTGTTTCATGAGTTGGCGCGGCGGCTCGGGCTTGAAGACGAGGTGCTCTTCTGGGACGCCGAAAGGGTTGCGCGCGAGCTTTTAGACAGCGACCATCCGCACCTCGCAGGCATCACCTTCGAGCGTCTTAGGGAGGAGCGGAGCATCAAACTCAAGCTCCCAGAACCGTACCGTCCGTACGCCGACGGCAGCCACTACCCGGACAAAAAGATTCGCTTCTCCCCGGCACCGCAGCAGCTTACCTTTGACGAAGCGCCGTCGGAGACCCGTCCGCTCCGCCTCATCTCGCCGCCGGGCCCCTTCGTTCTCAATACCACGATGGGCAACGTTCCCGCCCTCTTAAAGGCCGCCGGGGGTGAACCGCAGGTCGTCGTGCACCCCGCTGACGCTGCCCGCGTCGGGGTGACGCACGGGGGCTACAGCCGGATTGTGAGCGCGCACGGCAGCATCGTCCGGAGGACGCTTCTCTCCGACGCTGCCCGTGAAGGCGTCGTGGTCGCGCTCGGGCAGTGGTGGCCGAAGCTCGCGCCGGACGGGCGGAGCTTAAATGACTTGACCGGCGAACGCCTGACTGACTTGGGCGGCGGCAGCACCTTCGGCAACGTGACGGTGCGGCTCGAGAGCTTTACCGAAGCGGCGGACTAAAAGGCTTCACCCTGCGGGTTTTGCGAGTATTCCTTGAAACGCTCGGTTGCGGGCGTGGGCCGAAGCCGCCGCCCATCGAAGAGAAACACCAAGCGCTTCAGCGTTGGTTCGGCCCGCCTCGGGTTCTCGAGTAGCTCCTGTCCTCCGCAACGCACGTCGCCCAGTACCGTAACCTCAAGGTCCAGCACAAGGTCTAAAAAACCGTCGCCGTTAGCGTCCTGCCGAGACTCGTTTACGATCTCCGTGTAGCGCGCGCCGGACGCGTAAGGAAAAAGGCAGTTCAGCTCGGGGTTGCTGAAGTCGAAGAGCGTGGAGTTTGTAGTTTCGGACGGACCTACGTTGGCAACGGACAACTCAAACCCAAGGGAGTAGTCCCGCGTACCCGGAACGGGCACGCCTAACCCGGAGATGTCCCGACGGCTCACCAGCAAAGCTCGCCCACTCCGTGTCGTAAACGCCAAGTAGGTCGGTGTGAGCGTCTCCTCGAGCAAGCGTACAGGTTGCCAAGCCCGTCCGGTACGCTTAAAGAGCACCGTGCTCTCTCAGCAGCAGTCCGTCCCTTCGTGCATCATCGTCACCAACACCTCTTGTGCTCCTGCCTTGGTAAAACGTTCTAAAACACGCTGAAAAGAACAAAAGCAGGTCCGCGCTCAAATAACAGCGTCGGATATGAGCCGTCACGAGGTACTCGCAAGCTCCCCACTTCTGAGCCAAAACCTCAGCTTTGCAGATGGCGGAGCCGAACAGCCGCGCCTCCTGTCAGCTGATAGACAAGGCGTCGCCTCGTGGCAAAAACTGGGCAGCCGCGGTCCCGGCAACCAGTAAAACGCTTAAAATCATGATGCGTTTCATGTCTGTCTCCTCAACAGTAGGAACGTAGGCGCGAGCTCCACCTTTATAAACCTTAACTGCCCGCACGCGAACGGTACAGGGCGCGCTGTCTTCCGCTCATAGATGCGGTCAATATACAGCCGGATCAATGTAAGGTTTTCGCTCGCCTAGAACGTGGTTTGTGCGTGATGATCACCCCTATGGGAAACCCTGTCATCGCGCCGCTGGCTCAGCGCCTCGCGGAGGAGAACAACGTGGACTGGCGCACGCTGCGGGGGAGTGGCGACGGGGGCAGCGTCGTCGAGAGCGACGTGCTTACGTATCTCGCTCGCGTGATGAGCGGCGAAGAGGCAATCTACCCCACCCCCGAACCGGCACCCGAGAGCCTGAGCGCGTGGGCCGAGGAGCCGCCGCGCCACCGTGAGGTCGCGCCGGACCCGCTGAGTTCACCCTTTACCCTGCCCACCGCCGCACCACCCGCCACATCAGCGCCCGCAGACGAAGGGTTCGCCAGCCCCTGGACGCTAGATTTGGACACACCCGGAACACCAGCCCAAATGGGCACTGATGCACCCGCCACGGCCCAAGTATTTACTGTTGACGGCGTAGCCCCATCCCAAGGGGAGGTTGCGGCTGCTCTCGACGCCCCGCCCGCTGCGGGCGTTCCGGAGGCGGTTCACAGCGCTGTAGTGGCTGAACTCGCCGCCCTCAAAACCAGGCTCGCAGAGCTCGAGGAGGAGCGCTCAGGGCACGTCGACGAGCTGCGCCAACTCTCGCGGATGCAGGAGACCCACGCGCTGGAGAGTGATGAAAACGCCCACGCGCTCCAGGCCGAGGTGCAGAGCCTCAAGGAGGCGCTTACAACCTCCCGGAGTGAGGCGCAGCGTGTTGGAGAGTTGGAGGCGCGTTTGGAGCGCGCCAGAGCCTTTAGGGCCGACGCCAAAACCGAGTTCGAGCGGTTGTCGGCACTTAATGCGGCGCTCGAGGCTGAGCTTGCGGCCCTTAAAAAGCGCCCCTGGTGGCTTGTACGGAGTTAAATGGTTGTAGAACTAAAAAAGGCGCAGCGCAGCACCGGCTGCCCCTGATACTTCGGCAACTCGGGCCGGGTGCAGCGCACGAACATGCTCTCCCGGCTGCTCCGCACCAGCCGGGCGTAGCGGCACCTTCCGCACAGCCCGCCTCGCGCGGCCCGCACGAGGTCGGCAGCGTCGTTACTCGGCGGGTTTGATGTCAAGGCTGTAGAGGGCGTCGGCCAGTTTAAAGAGCATCTCCTTGGTGAAGGGCCGTTTGCCTTCGGCGAGGGCTCCCTTTTCGGCGTTATAGCTCAGCGTGCGGTAGGTGTGCGACTCGAAGGGGTGCAGGATGACCTCTTTAAAGACCGTATGACGTGGGCTGGCGTTCACCAGCAGGAGGGGCCGTCCCTTGGGGTCGGACAAACTCGCCGACATGATCGTCGTCGGCAGGTCGTACGAGCGTTCCATGCGGTAGATGTAGTCGGGGAAGTCGGCTTCTTTTTCAAACAGCGCGCCTTCGTGCGTCTCGGCGTACTCGAGCATCCAGCCCAAAAAGGTGTTCCAGGCGGCGTAAAAAGCCGCGTCTCGGCCTGCTCCGCGATCTGCGCCCGTCTGGGTCGGGCCGGTATCGGTAGGCTGTTTTTCGGAAAGGGTGCGGTCGCGCTCGCTCATGCGCCCAGTCTACCCCAGGCCCGTTGGTCGCTAAGCCGGGATAGATGAGCTATCGAGCTTGACACCTGGTCGTTATGGGTACTCCAAGCCTGTCCGTTCTCCACTCCCGGCACGACGACACGTTCTTTACTTCGCGCTGTGCGGTAATTTCAGCGTAGTTTACAGAGGTAAATACCATTCAAAAACCCGACCTCTTGATTCGCCCCGCTACCCGTGACGATGTGCCTGAGATCGTTCGGTTGCTGGCGGACGACCCGCTTGGAAGCCAGCGCGAGAAGTATCAGAGTCCTTTGTCTGGACCGTACTACGACGCGTTTTTCGAGATTGACCGAGACCCGCACAACGAGTTGGTCGTTGCTGAAGTGAGGGGCGTGGTAGTCGGCACACTGCAACTCACGTTCATTCCGTACCTGACCTATCTGGGGGGCAAGCGGGCGCAGATTGAGGCGGTGCGGGTTGACCGGAACTACCGCGGTCATGGTGTGGGCGGCGAGCTGATTGAGTGGGCGATAAGGAGGGCGCGTAAAGAAAACTGTCATCTGGTACAGCTGACGACTCACAAAACCCGGTCGGACGCGCGCCGTTTTTATGAGCAGCTGGGATTTGTCGCGTCGCACGCAGGCATGAAGCTGGATTTAGACCGGCGAGCCTAGCTGAGCAGCTTGCGTAGTGTTGGCAACGCCGCACATAACGCGCCTAACCTAGTCAGAGCTGCCGCTTCGCGCCAAAAAACGTTCGACCGCCGCCCTCAACGTCACCTCGCCTCGGTTGATGGCAGGTAGGTATTGCCGCAAAAAGGGCAGGGTGTGGTTTTTACCTGTCGCCAGCTCACGCTTGAACACCTGACCGAGAGGCCCCATCATCTCCATGTAATGCGCGTCCATCGCCGTCAGGGCAGCGTCGCGGTCGTAGGGCACGAACTGCTTTTCGTAGTGCCAGCGGCCTTTCTCAGCCGAACCTTCTCTCGTCAAAAGGGCGTACTGCGCTTCTAGCCGTCCCCTAAGCGGCAGGCCGCACGACGCGACCGTCAGCAGTGTCCGCCCGTCCCAAGCGCGCTCGAGCCAGCCGTGGTTGTGCCCTCTGACGATAAACGCTGCCGACGTTCCGGCGAACAATTCACGCAGCGTTTGCGCCGGGGTGCCTTCATCAACGCTGTCGAACACGCTCCGGGCCGAAGCGTGCGTGACGAGAAGGTCCGGCAACGCATAGGTGAGGGGAAGCCGCCTCATGGCCTTCAGGTCGTCCGCGCTGAACTGACCACGCACCCAAGCCAGACCCTTGAAGCGCTCCTCGGCCCAGGTAGGGTCGGCCTCCGGCGTGTCATAGGTATAAATGTAAAGCTCATGGTTGCCTCTTAAAACGGGACAACCGAGCGCCTGCGTCAGGTCCCAGCACGCTTTTGAGTGCGGAGAGATGTTGACGGTGTCGCCCGCCACTACGATCTCGTCAACGCCTCCCTGCTCGATGTGAGCGAGCACCGCCCGCAAAGCCTCGAAGTTGCCGTGAACGTCAGCGATAACGGCTACTCTCACGAAGCGCCCTTCACCCGCATGGTCGATAGTACCCTGCCACCGGCATCGAGTTTTCACCTTGAATCGGCACGAGGCAACCCGCTATCTGGCACGTAGTTGGGTAAGATGTTCTGGTGAAACCTTCCAAACGCGCCTTCACGCTTGCGCTCCTCCTCAGCCTGACCGCCTGCATAGACCTCACCGATCCTTACGACCGGATACAGGGCGAACCGAGCGAAGAGGGCGTAGCCGCAACCGCCACGGATGAGAGCGGTCCTGCCGAAGCCCCTGCCGCACCCGATGAACCAGCCGGGGAGGCCGAAGAGGGCCACTAGCTGGTTTGAGGTCTACTGGTTCAAGGTTTATGCAACCGGTCTCGTCCGGCGGGCGTCATGCTCGTAGCAGCGAGAGTTTTTACCTCTCACGCGAAGCTCCGGCTCGCAGCACACCCAAGTTTTCGTGCGGGTGACGCCGAGGCTCGGCGTTGGTCCCTTCACGGCAAGGAGTTCGTAGTCGCCTATGCTGACGCCCCGCTTCGCCATTTCCGCTATCTTTTTCGTGAACGGCCTCTCCCTCGCAGGTTGGGTGTCGCGTATTCCGGCGGTGACGGCGGGGTTGGGGCTGAGCCGCGCAGAGCTGGGCACGGCTCTTTTGGGAATGGCGGTGGGGGCGCTTTTAGCCTTCCCGGTAACGGGATACCTTATCACCCGCTTCGGTAGTGCCCGCGTGACGGTCGCCTTCGGGCTGATTCTCAGCGCGGCGCTGCCGCTTTTGGCCCTGGCCCCCAACCTCCCCCTGCTGTTCTTCGCGCTGCTGCTTTTTGGGGTTGGGAACGGCGGGATGGACGTCGCCATGAACGCGCAAGGCGTCGAGATCGAGCGGCGGCTCGGCAAACCCATCTTGAGCGGCCTGCACGGGTTTTTTAGCCTGGGCGGGCTTGCCGGGGCGGCTTTGGGTGGGGCAGTAGCTGCGCTCGGCACCACAGTGCCCGTTCACTTCGCTTTAGCGGCGCTCGTACCCGCTTCTGTGCTGCTCGTGGTTCGGGGCACCCTGCTCCCGGACGCGGGGGAGGCGGTGAACGCGCCCGTATTCGTCCTGCCGCCGAGGGCGCTCTGGGGTCTCGGGGCCATCGCCTTTTGCGCCGCTGTCGGGGAGGGTGCGATGGCCGACTGGAGCGCGCTCTACCTGCGGGAATCGCTCCACACGGCGGTGGGCACGGCGGCGCTCGGCTACGCGGCCTTCTCGCTCACCATGCTGATCGGACGCTTTTCGGGGGACGCGCTCGTGGCGCGCTTCGGCGCGGTGGCGATGGTCCGGCTCGGCGGCGTCGTGGCGTCCCTCGGGCTCGGGGCGGGTTTGCTTTTTGACACCGTGCCGTCCGTCATGCTGGGGTTCGCCGCCGTCGGGTTGGGATTGGCCGTGGCGGTGCCGCTGGTCTTCGGCGCGGCCGGGCGGGTTCCGGGCATTCCGCAGGGTACGGCGGTGGCGGCGGTGGCAACGCTCGCCTACAGCGGCTTTCTGGTGGGGCCGCCGCTTCTCGGCTGGCTGGCTGAGCTGACCACGCTGCGGCTGGCCCTTACGGTGGTCGTAGTTCTGAGCGCGCTGATCGTAGGGTTGGCGGGTGCGGCGCGGCCCAAGTCCGGCGTCAGAACGTGACCGGCACGCGCTTCGGGTAGCGAAAGACGTTTTTCGGCTCATACACAACGTCCACCTCGAGGCGCAGGTCGGGCAGGTGCGTTATGAGCGCGTTAAAGGCGTGTTTAAGCTCGAGCCGCGCTAAGGGCGCGCCGATACAGTAGTGCAGCCCCAGCCCGAACGACAGGTGCGGGTTGGGGCTCCGCGTCGGGTCAAAGGTATCGGGGTCCCTGAAGACCGCCTCGTCGCGGTTGCCCGAGGCGTAGAAGAGGCACAGACGGGTCCCCTTCGGCCACGAGAACCCCTTATAGCTCAGGTCTTCACGAACGACCCTTTCAAAAAATTGCAGCGGGGTGTCGAAGCGCAGCGCCTCTTCGACGGCGGTTTCCAGGTGTTCGGGGTGCGCTTTTAGCGCCCTCCACACCTCCGGCTGCGACAGGAGCGCCACCATCCCGTTGCCGACGACGTTGACGACCGCCTCGTGGCCCGCGTCCAAAAAGAGAATCGCGTTGGCGACGATTTCGGCTTCGCTGAGGCGCTCCGGGTCGGCGTCGTGAAGCCCCACCATCCGGCTGATGAGGTCGTCTTGGGGCGCGCGGCGTTTTGCTTGGATGAGCTTCCGCACATAGGCGGCGAACTCACGGGCGGCCCGGACCGCGGCCGCCTCCATCTCCTCTGTACGCTCCGGCTCGAACATGCCGATGATCGCCCCCGACCACGGCACCAGCCGGTGCCGCTCGGCCACGGAGACGCCCAGCAGCTCGGCGATGACGGTGACGGGGATGGGTTCGGCGAACTCGGTCAAGAGGTCGCCGCGGCGCTCGGGTTTGGCCGCCAAGCTCACAGCGAGCCGGTCGCACAGCGCGGCGATCTTGCCCTCGAGCGCCCGCACGTGCCTGGGGGTAAACACGTCCTGCACGGCGGTCCGGATGCGGGTGTGGTCGGGGGGCTCGAGCTCTAGCAGCGAGCCGTCTTGAACGTCGTCGAACGCGGCGTGCTCCGGATTGGTCCGAACCTTGACGTTCTCCATAACGCGCCCCAAGCGCCGGTCACGGAGCAGGGCGCTGATGTCCTCATGGCGTGTGAGCACCCACTTGTCCCACGGTTCATAAAAGAAGATGGGCGCGTCGCTACGAAGCTCCGCATAGAGCGGGTACGGGTTCTCCAGAAAGTCCGGGTCGGTCGGGTTGAAGGACGCCATGGCTCTACTTTATACAGGTGCGTCGGGTACAGTTGACCGTGACCACTCACCGCCCCGGCCTGCTGGCCGTCACCCTCGCGCACATCACGGTCGATATGCACACGGGCTCGCTGATCGTGCTGCTGCCGCTTCTGCTCACCTCGTTCGACCTCTCGTATACCTCGGCGGCGGCTATCGTCACCGCCAACAATCTGGTCATCGCCCTCGCGCAGCCCCTGTTCGGTACCTTCGGCGACCGCCGCTCGCTCACCTGGCTCGTCCCGGCGGGGTGCCTGCTGACCGGCGCGGCGATGGTCGCGGTGCTTTTCGTCCCGAGCTACTGGCTGGTGCTGCCGGTGGTGATGCTTTCGGGCGTCGGGTCGGCGGCCTTTCACCCGGAGGCGCTCTCGAGGGTGCGCGCGCTCAGCGGACGGCTGGCGGCGAGCGGGGCGTCGGTATTTTTTGCGGGCGGCAACGTCGGCTTCGCACTCGGCCCGATCTTGGCGACCCTGATGACGCAGCGCTTCGGCAGACCGGGCGCGCTGGTCCTGCTGGTGCCGACCTTTTTGGCGCTGGGTTTTCTAGGAACCCAGTGGCGGGTGCTGGGGAATGTGGAGAGCGTCAAGTCCTCCCGCCCCAAAGCCGAGCGGGGGGGCCGTGCGGGAGTGGTCGGCCTAGTCGGTTTTCTAATGCTGCTCATCATCCTCCGTAGCACCACCGTCGGCGGGCTTCAGACATTCATGCCGCTCTACTTCCGCGAAAACGGTGAGCTGCCGCCCGAGGGGGCCGCGTTTTTGGTTACCTTGCTGCTGATTTCTGGGGTCGTGGGCACGCTTTCCGGCGGCCTTCTGGCTGAGCGGTTCGGGCGCAAGGCGATGATGCTCGGCACGATGGCCGCCGCGTTAGTCGGGCTGTACGCGTTTTTGCACGGTGACGGCATTCTCCGCATGGCCGCCCTATGCGTGAGCGGCGCGAGCATCAGCGCGGCGTGGCCGGTGATCGTGGTGATGATTCAGGAGGCGATGCCCGGGCACGTCGGCTTGGCGTCGGGGTTGTCGCTCGGGACGGCTTATGGGGCGACGGGCCTCGGCATCGCGGCCCTCGGGGGGCTCGCGGACACCTTCGGCCTGCCCTTCACCATGAACGTTATTACGCTGCTGCCACTGGGCATCCTTGCGCTGACCCTGTTCTTACCCGAGCGGGTGGCGCGTCCGGCGGTCATTCCCAGCTAGAGCCGCTTCAGCCACACTCCTTCATGACGGTTGTGGCAAACTTGAAACTTGACGAAAGCGTTTTCCGCCCTAACGCGCAGCGAAGAGGATCGCCGCGTGCTCATCGTCTGGGCGGCGGCTTGCGCTGAACGGGCGCTTCATCTCTTTGAAGCGGCGCGTCCCGGTGACGACCGACCTCGCAAGGCCATCGAAGGCGCTCGTGCCTGGGCGAGAGGTGAGATTCGTATCGGTGAAGCGCGGAGGCTTGGTTTTGCCTCTCACGCGGCGGCGCGAGAGGCGGAGCAGCCTGGGGCGGTTGCGGCGGCGCGCGCTTGTGGACAAGCCGTCAGTGTCGCACACATGGCGGGTCATGCTCGCGGTGCGGCTGATTATGCGGCAAAGGCCGTTCGCCTTACATACCCAGCCGACCCTGAGTCGGCTCAGGCTGAAGTCAACTGGCAGCGAGCGAATTTGCCCGAGCAGTTCCGATCATTTGTTTACCTGGAAAACACGTAAATTATCCTGCATACCGAATCAAGACCGGTAACGGGCTAAACATGCTTTCTCAGCCATGAGAGTAACGCCCCTATGTCGGGCACAGTTTCGTGACCCGGCCCGGACTCCGCGCCCAGATACACAGCCTGCATCCCGCAGGAAAGCGCGCCCCGCACGTCTGCCTCCAAGTTGTCGCCGACCATGAGCGTCTCCCCCGGTGTGGTGGCGAGCGCCTCACACGCCAGGTTGAAGATGTGCGGGTGGGGTTTGCGAACCGCTACCTCCGGGTCGCCCGAGACCAAGATGCGTTTGAAATAGCCCTCGAGGCCGACAGCTCTGACTGCCGCGCGCTGCATGTCGGCGGGGCCGTTGGTCAGCAGCGCGAGCGGTATCCCCCGGGCACGGCAAAAACTTAGGACATCTAGGGCTCCCGGCAAGAGCATCATCTGCTCGCTGTAGTCGGCCACGACCTGAGCCGCGAGGTGCTCGAGGTCGTCAGGAACGCGAAACTCGAGCCTTTCCAAGGCGGCGCGTACTGTGTCGCCGAAGGTCATCGGCCCACCGCGCCGCTCGCTCTGTGCCCGCTGCGAAGCTAGCTCGTTGGCGTCACACAGCGTAAGCCCGAGGTCGCCGCGGAGGCCGTCGACGAGCCCTTCAAAATCGCCGGTAAAGTGCGCCAGTGTCCCGTCGAAATCGAAACAGACAGCTTTAAGGCTCACCAGCGCTGATGCACGAGCGGCGCGATGCGCGCGTCGTAAATCTCTCTAACTTTCGCCATCACCTCATCCGACAGTTCAGGTAGATCGGCGGCAGCGGCGTTGTCCCGAACCTGCTGCGGATTTTTACCCCCCGGGATGGCGCAGGTGACCGCGCCAAACATCAAGATCCAGCGGAGCGCGAACTGCGTCATGCTTACGCCTTCAGGCACCAGCGCGCGCAGTTCGTCAACCGCCTCCAAGCCGGTCCCAAAGTCCACGCCCGAAAACGTCTCACCCTGATCGAATGCCTCGCCGTGACGGTTGTAGTGGCGGTGATCGTCTTTGCCGAACTGGCTCTCCGGGGTCATTTTGCCGGTGAGTAACCCACTCGCTAGCGGAACCCTTGCCAGAACGCCGACGTTTTTAAGGTGCGCTTCCCGAAAAAACAGCTCGGCGGGGCGCTGCCGGAACACGTTGAAGATAATCTGTACCGACGCGACGCCAGGGTACTCTATAGCTTTAAGCGCCTCCTCGACCTTTTCGACGCTGACGCCGTAGTGCCGGATCAGGCCTTTAGTTTTAAGGTCGTCGAGCGCTGCAAAGACCTCCGGACGATAGTAGACCTCGGTGGGCGGGCAGTGAAGCTGCAACAGGTCGAGCGAATCGGTCTCTAGGTTTTTCAGGCTGCGCTCGACGAACGCCGTGAGATTCTCCGCCGTGTAGCCGTCCGCGCTGTGTGGGTCCAGGCGGCGGCCCGCTTTGGTGGGGATGTAGAGGGTTTCGCCTCGCTCGCGTTTAAGCCGCGCCAACAAGCGTTCGCTGCGTCCGTCGCCGTACACGTCCGCCGTGTCGAACAAATTTATGCCCTCGTCTACGGCTTGATGAAGCGTCCGGAGCGCGTCGTCCTCAGAGACTTCGCCCCAGTCCGAGCCGATAGCCCACGCGCCGAAGCTGACGGTTGAAACCTCAAAGCCTGTTTTGCCGAGTGTGCGCTTCTGCATAGGTGCCTCCGGGGATACGCTATCATCTGAGCAGAAAAAACGTGACCTCCCCGTCTCGCTCCCGTTTACTGAAGCGACCCCAATGCTGGCTCTGGCTAGGACGATGGGCGCTACAGACCCCACTTTGCCAGCACAGCTTGGCCGTTACGCCCGATCACCAGGTCTACAAAGTCCCGCGCCAGACTCTGCATCCACACCGGACCCTCGGCGTACGCTGCGATCTGGTAGGTGCGGCTCCGCCCGAAAACCTGCGGCCTTCCTAAAACCTTTCCGGTAGCCCGCTGCACCGCCTCTAACTGAGCCGGGTTCGCACCTGCAAAAACATTTATCGGCGCAGCCCCTAGTATCCGTTCACCTGACGTTGCGGGAGTCACGAACGTGAACGCCACGTCCGCCCGGTAATCCCGGTTGTAGACGGCAGCAAGTTCCCCAAAGGCATCTCGAAGGCTCGAGTCGGCGAACACCCGGAGCTTGGGCTCGTCTAGGGCGGTGCCCACAGTACCCGGCGACGCCAGCGCCAGCGGCAGCCAGCACAGGCTCAGCGCTAAGCCGAGGGCGGCCCTTAGCGCACCCTCACCGCTCCCCACTTCTGCCACTGCGCGGGTCGTAGACGATTTCGACGGCTGCCCCTTGCGTCTGAACCACGTCGCGGTTGGGAAAAGAACGCCGCTGCTGAACGTCGCCGGGTTCCAGGGGTCGACGGGTGGCGTAGCTGGTACCCACCAAGGTGTTGGTGATCTTTGTCCCCTTGAAGTAGGAACCGGTGGTGAAGTCGAGCGCGCCTTTTTGGGCGATGCTCACCGTATGGCGCAGGTTGATCCCGCGCCCCGCATCGAAACCGTCTAGGGGCCAGCCGTCCGGCACCGCGATGATGTAGCTTCGCACCTGCGGGCCGCCCCGGACGCCGCTGCTATCCCGCTGCCGCCCACGCGCGACAACGGCCACGCGGTTATCGAGCGCTCTGCTCGCCCCGAAAACAGGTTTTTGCGGCACAAACATCTCGACGGTGATGGTCTGTTCGGGCGCGAGGCGGAGCCTCGGGGTCAGCTCCGGACTCGAGGGCAGCTCACGCCCGTCTTGGAACTTAGCGCCTTACCCTTGTCGCGGATGAAGAGCGCCCAGTCCCTTCGCAGCGGGCTGTATTGCAGCCCGGCGTCGAGCCACCAGCCGTTCGTGCTGTTGCCCCCGAGAAACGCGAAGGCCACGTCTTTGTCCGGGTCGGTGATCTTGATGGTGCACGCGTCGCCGCCCCGCACGCTGAAGTCTGCGGCGATGTAGGTGTAGCGTGTGGGCGCGGCCCGGCCCCCTCTTTGGTGAACATCCGGCGGTAGGCCCCCGTATTCCCGAAGCACCGAGTCAGCACGTCCGGGTTCATCTGGCGGGGCGCGAGGGTGGCGGTCCCCTGCTCAGGTGGCGAAAACACCGCGCGCTCACCCGCTGCGCTCACGTATAGGGCAGGGACCTCGGTGAGTAGTACAGCTCGAGGTCATCCTGGGGCTGGGTTGCGTAGTGCGTGCCGTCCAGATCGATAAAGGTGACGTTTTCCCGACTGGCAGCAAGGCCAGTTCGTGGCGCAGCACCCGGCGCGCCTCCCCCTGAACGGAGGGGTGAATCCACCTGTCCAGTGGGTGAGGGGGCACGAGTGGCTCTGTACCCGCTGCAAACCCGCCGAGGACAAGGAGCGAACCTATCAGGAGCTGAGCTAATGTCAACGTTCCCTCCCGCTCACCTACAACGCTCATCCGTATAGGGACCATATATCCGGTCCCCGTAGCTACAGCTCCACCGCCTGCTCGAGCCCCAGGGTGTCCCCGTGTGTGCGAAAGCCCTTGCCTTTAGCGAGGTGCTTGCCGTACCCAGCCGAATTCACCAGCCTCTGGTAGTAGACGCAGACCGCCCTCTCGAAGCTTTCGGGGTCAACCGATGTGGGCACACCCTGCGGCTTCCCCACCGTAATCTCGTCGGTCTGGTGGGTGCCGTCCGCGGGTTCCTCCACGTCTACATACAGACCCTTGTAAACCCTCCCATCCTCCTCGAGGTCGAAAAATACCCGCGAAACCGAGCGTGTGTCATCGCTGCCGAACTCGAGCCCATCCTGAACAACTTTGTGAAAGATGATTCTGGTCGCCATGATTCCCCTCACACAGCTTTTGCCTAAAGCTTAGCAGATGGTTCGTGAGGTTGAACTTGGATACCTGTTTACCCGTCTTCAGAAAACCTCAGCCTTTGGGATGAGGACGGCGCGCCGCCTCGGTTCTACCCTTGAGTACAGGAGGTCACCGATGCTTACCCTCATGCTGGCTCAGAGCAAGCTTCGAGATTTGGAGCGCGACCGGTGCCTGGCCGAAGCGCGCGCCGCTTACCGCTCACAGCGCGTCCCAGCCGCCGTCCAAACCGAACCGGCCACCCCTATGCTGAGAAGGGTGGAAGGATGACCCGGACGGCTCCCACCGCGCTCATCACCGGCGCAAGCCGCGGCTTGGGCGAAACCCTGGCCGACTTTTTGGCCGCACAGGGCTACACCCTCATCCTCACTGCCCGAACCGATACCGAACTTGCACAAGTGGTCCAAAAGCTTGATTACGGCCATCCGGTCTACGGCCTCCCCGGAGATGTGGCGGACGCCGCGCACCGCCGCGCTCTGGCGGGATTTGCGGCTGAACAGGGTGGTTTGGACCTGCTTGTCAACAACGCCTCCGACTTAGGCGCAAGTCCGCTGCCGGTGCTGGCGCGGTATCCGCTGGGGCGGCTGGCAAAACTCTACGACACCAACGTCGTCGCGCCCCTGGGAATGGTTCAGGAGACGCTGCCCCTTCTGCAAGCGCGGCGCGGTCTGGTGGTAAATATCTCGTCGGACGCCGCCGTCGGCGCGTATCCGGGATGGGGTGGTTACGGCTCGTCGAAAGCGGCGCTCGACCTTCTGACCCGCACCCTCGCCGCCGAAGTGGAGGGCGTCGGCGTGCTCAGCGTGGATCCCGGCGATATGAGGACGGCGATGCACCAGGACGCTTTTCCGGGTGAAGACATCACGGATCGTCCTACCCCCGACGTGACGCTGCCGTTTTGGGCGTGGCTTCTGGGCCAGGACCCGCTCAGCGTTTCCGGAGCGCGCTTTAAGGCGCAGGGCGAACGCTGGGAGGTGCCCGTTGAGGAATACAGTAGATAACCTAGTGCATAATTCAGCGCTGCCTCACGCCGTCAGAGAGGCGACCGAACCCCCCGAGCTGAGGGGCGGCTCGAGGGACGCCGTGCGGCTTCTGGTCAGCACGCCGGACGGGCACCACCACAGCCGTTTTACCAACCTGGCGAACTTTTTGGAGCCGCGCGACCTGGTGGTCGTCAACCGCAGCGCGACCGTAAGCGCCAGCTTGGAGGCTGTGGGACGGCTGGGAACGTTTGTCCTCAACCTCTCGACACACTACGGTGGAAACGTCTGGCTGGCCGAACCACGCTGGCGTTTTGACGCGCCGGGACCGCTGCCGCTGGAGAGGGGTGAAGGGTTCGTCGCTGCCGGACTTACCGGAACGTTTTTGCACCCGTATCCCGGCCTGAAGCGCCTCTGGTTCGTCCGCCTCGAGGGGGACGTGGAGGCGGCGATGGCGCGGCACGGCCTCCCCATTCGTTACGGTTACGTGGAGGGTCCGTTTCCACTCGAGCGCTATCAGAGCGTCTTCGCCGACCGCCCCGGCAGCGCCGAGATGCCGTCCGCCGCCCGTCCCTTTACCGAGCGGGTACTGCGCTGTTTGGATGCCAAAGGCGTGCGCCGCGCCACCATCACCCTGCACACCGGCGTGAGCAGCCTGGACGCAGGCGACACGCTCTACCCGGAACCGTTTAGCGTCCCCGCCGAGACGGTCGCGGCGGTTGCGGCGACGAGGACGGCGGGTGGCCGGGTGGTGGCGGTCGGAACGACGGTGGTGCGGGCTCTAGAGTCCGCGCATTACGGCGGCGCACTCCGCGCCGCGCAGGGCTTTACCCGGCTCTACCTGCGCCCCGGCCGGAAGGTTCGGGTGGTCGACGGCCTCCTCACCGGCTTTCACGCGCCCGAAGCGAGCCACCTGGAGATGCTCTACGCGGTCGCTGGGGAGACGCTCGTGCAAGAGGCTTACGTCGAGGCTGTGCGAGAGGGCTACCTATGGCACGAGTTCGGGGACAGCCATCTGATCTTGCCAGGTCGTGAGAGGGGAAAAGGGTGAAGTTTGCAACCGATTTTGCCGAGATCGTCCTCATCGTGGAGGACGTAGGTGTAGCCGCGAAATTTTACGAAGAGGTCGTCGGACTTGCGGTACACAGGCCCGCGAACGACGACTGGGTTTGGTTTTGGATGGGTGAACCGGGTATTCCAAGGCGGCTTGCGCTGCACAAAGGGCCGCTGCTCTTCGAGGAAAACTCCCCTCACCCAGCGGGGCAGCGTTGGGGCCGCGTCCACGTCGCCTTTAACGTTCCCGGCGAGATATTAGAGTCCGCAGCCGCGCACGTTCGTGCGAACGGTACGCCGGTCTACGGTCCTACGCGTCTCGAGTGGATGGAGGCAACCTCATACTACTTCTACGACCCAGACGGAAATCTCCTCGAGTTCTGGTCGCCTGATTCTCAGACTGAGGGCTGAGGTGTGCTGAAACGGGGCTGTCCACGCTAGGAAGAGAGGTTACAAAGGTGAAAAGTAGCAAGCACATTCACCGAGATGTAAGTAGTTGGGAGTGCCTCAGACTCTACGTGGGGGTGACAGCGCTCTACTTAAGTGCAGGAGGTCCCGCATGACCCGCCTTCAGCACATCGCCCTTAAAACGAACGATAGAGGCGACACGCACGTTCTACCTCGAGCTGCTGGGTCTTCAAGGAAGGTACGACGCCGAGTCTGGTCACCTATGGGTAAGTTTCGAGGACGGCTTCGTGCTGCGCTTCGACCGCTCGGACGACGTGCCGAACGCTTCAGCAGTGCAGTACTTGGGGCTCGAACTGGCGGATTTTAGGGCCGTAGACGAGAT
>CADCWP010000215.1 GCA_902806425.1 uncultured Truepera sp. | reverse complement strand
CCCAAAGAGCTCGAGCGGTGGCTTGAGACGGACGAGTCCAAAGAGGTAGGTCAAAAAACCTCTGAGGGTGGCGAGTCGACCGGGCACGCCATGGGCCGGAACATCGTCGCGTTGCTTGGCAAAAAGCAAGCCGACTATACGGACGACGACCTAAAGCATATACAAAAGGTAGTGTCATATGTCCACCGGCATCTCGGGCAGAAGCCGAAGGGCGACGTTGAGGACACCCGCTGGCGCTACTCGCTGATGAATTGGGGCCACGACCCGCTGAAATAGTGCGGTGTAGTGTGTGTTTGGCGCTGTAGGACACGGCGTTACATCTTCCAGACAAGCTGTCAGCGGTGCTACGCCGGAGCACGGTAAAAGTGGAACCGGCATCTTCTACGTTTCCAACAACAAGACGATGGTGACACCTCAGCACTATGCTCGAGGCGATGCGAGAACCGGACTATAGAGCTTAACAAGCACGTGCCAGAAGCAGGTACATCCACAATGCGGGGGCTGACACGAAAAGTTTTCGGGTCTCCAAGCAGGTCCGACTTCAACTTGTCGAGCCAGCAATTCTTGCGCGCGGATTTGATCGCGCGACTCACCGCCAAGCTCAGCCTGTGTAACCACTGACAAGCTGGTCACTCGGTTGGCACGTTCGGCCGCAGCGAAATCCGTTCAGGGGTTGCCAGCACTGGAGCGCACTATGTCCGCAGCTAGGGTGCGCTCCAGTGCCCGGTTTCAGGTCTACCTCCGCGCGTCGCCGCTTAGTTTTTCGACAAGTCTTTCCATAGGTACGAGCCGCTATACATGGGGTTGATGTAGGTACCTTGAAGGTTGTCGCGTTCGACTAGAAAGGGAATCCCTTGCGGCAACAGGATGTACGGCGCAAGCTCGTAGGCGCGATTTCCAATCCGGCTATAGAGGTCTACGCGCTCCACCTCGTCAAAACTGGTGCGCGCGCGTAGGTCCCAAGCGTCGATCTGCTCGTCGGAGAAGTTTGACGAGCTGGCGTAGTAGCCGTCGGTTTGGTAAAAGGTGTGGATGTAATTGTCGGGGTCGGCGTAGTCGGGAATCCAGGCATTAATCAACACCGGCACGAGACCCCTCTCCCGCTGATCTAAAAGGTCGGGCCAAGCGACGCTGCGAACCTGAACTTTAAATTTAGGGTTTAAGAACTCGAGGTTGGCCTTTAGGATATCGGCGACGGCTTGGCGCTGCGTGTTTCCGGTGTTGTAGGCAACAGTGAGCGTAAAGCCGTTTTCCCAAACTTGACCGTCCCAGGCGGCGCGGCAGGCCTTTTCGGCGGCGGTGGGGTCGTAGCTGTAGGTCGGCACCTCGGGGTCGTAGCCGAGATAGGCCGGGGGCAGGGCCATAGTGAGCGGTACGCCCTGACCCTGCAACACCTCGTCGATGTACGCCCGCGGGTCGAACGAGTAGTTAAAGCATTTGCGCATGTTGAGGTCGCTGAAAAAATTCGCAGGGATGCCCTTACCGTCAAGCTTTCCCGAACCGACGCTGGGGTTGTTCTCGGTCACGATGTTTTGATTTAAAAAAATTGCGCTGACGAGCGTTGACGTCCAGCCGAGTTCGGGGTCCGTAGCGGCGTCGCGAACGCGGATGCCGGGCGAGTTTAGCACCTGACCCAAGGCGGCGCGTTCAACGCCGACGACGTCCGCGTCACCTTGTTGCAACGCCAAGATGCGCGCGGCTTGGTCCTCGACGACCTGTACTTGAACGTTTTTGATGGGTGGGGAGCCGTTCCAGTAAGCCTCGAAGGACTCGAGGACGACGCGGTCTCCCGGAGCCCAGTTGACCAGTTGGTAGGCACCGGTGCCGCTCATGTTGGTTTGCAGATAGTGCTCGCGCAAGTCGACGCCGATCCACTCGCGCCAGGTCCCCTCGGTGCCGTCCCACATGCCATTGTCAACTGCCCACGCTGAGTCGACGACGGAAGCCGCGTAAAAGAGCAGTTTTACAAAAAAAGCGGGGTCCGCGTGGTCCAGCTTGAACTGCACGCTGAGGCCGTCCGGACCGTCGGGGCACTCGACGCCGCCGTCGATGGCGGCGAAAAAGTCAGCGTACTGCTGATCGGTCGCCTCTTCGCCCAACTCGGTATTGGCGTCCGAGTAGTAGCCGGTCAGGGGCTCCATCAGAATCCAGCCGCCGGAGTCGGCGGGGTTGGTTACGAGCAGGCGCTGAACGGAGTACTCGACGTCTTTGCATGAAAACGCGTTGCCGCTATGAAAGGTGACGCCTTCCCGGAGCGTGAACGTGTAGGTGAGGTTGTTGTCCGACACCTGATAGTCGGTTGCTAAACGCGGCTGGAATTCGGTGACGCTTTCGCCCTTGTAGCTGTAGAGCGTCTCGTAAACATTTTCGACGATCTGACCCGACTGGCTGTCATACGCCTGTGCGGGGTCCAAGGTGTCGACGTCACCGATACCTTGGATGACGAAAGTGAGCGGGTCCGACTGTGCGAACGCTCCACCCATAACGACCAGCACGAGAAAAACCGCGAGTTTACTCATGATTCCTCCAGAGAAGCTGTTTTCTGCCCATAAACCGTTGTTTAAGTCGTTAGCCGGGTGCGTCCGCCCAAAGTACCCCCTAAACCGTGGCGAGTAGACCCCCCACCGAGGATGTCGTCAAGTGTAACAAAGGTCAGGTCGGACAAGCCGACAAAGAGGGCGTGATACATGGTTGTCGGATCAGAGCAAGCGGCTTGCATCAGTCCAAGAGGCGGTTGTACTTCCGCATAACCTCTTTTAACCTGTCGTGCGGCACGGCGAAGCGCACATTGCCGCTGTGCCCGGTCATGTCCTCAGCTGCGGCGAGGGCGTTGATGATGGCCTCCTCCGTCGCCTGGACAGTCGCCTTGAAAAGAGGGCTGATACGCTCGTTCGACAGCATGTGAATAGGTGCCAAAGGATCCCTAAACACGCCTGGGTTGGCCGTGGAAAAGGCGATGAAGAGGTCGCCGCTGCCGTTCTCCGCCATCCCGCCCGTTCTGGCGATACCTAGCGGCACCCGCCGCGCCAATCGTTTGAGCTGATGCGGCAGCAGCGGCGCGTCGGTGGCCACTACGGCGATGATCGAGCCGCCCTCAGAAGGGGGAGCGGCGTCAGGGCCAAGCACCGGGAGGAGATCGGTGAGGTGTTGCCCTACGGGAACACCTGCCACCAACAGGTCTTCCCTCGACCCGAAGTTGGCCTGCACGAGAACGCCGACGGTGTAGCCGCCCTCGTCCTCCGGGAGCCGCCTCGAGGCCGTGCCGGTACCGCCCTTAAAGCCGAACAGACCCATGCCGGTCCCGCCGCCCACATTTCCCTCGGCGATAGGACCGGACGAGGCAGCGCTGAGCGCCTCGTCCACATGCGCCGCCTTAACATGAAACCCGTTGATATCGTTTAAAAAGCCGTCGTAGGTCTCGGCCACTACCGGCAGCTGCCACGGCTGCGGGGCGTAGCCGCGCGCCACCGACCACCCGATGAGCGCGTCGCGAACCGCGCCGACGCTGTGCGTGTTGGTAATCATGATCGCACCCTCGAGAAACCCGGACTCCTCCACCCAAGCCGCGCCGGTCATCTCACCGTTGCCGTTGAGCGCGTACAGACCCGCGAAGGTTGGGTCGGTGACCTTCCCACGCGGCAAGATAGCGGTGACGCCTGTGCGGACGGGACCCTGCCCAACCCTCAAGGGACCTTCGCCACTAATGAGGGTGGCGTAACCGACCTGGACGCCGGAAACGTCGGTGATGGCGTTATGCGGTCCGGTGCGGCCTGTAAATGGAAGTCCGAGTTCTCGAGCCCTAGGCATAGCTCACCTTACAACTTGGAAGGATATACAGCACCAGTCCTAAAGTCCCCCGCTACGCACGTGCGAGAGACCCGTTCGGGTAGGGCAGACATAGCGGTCATAAGCGGCTAAAAGGCCGGATTCAGTGTCAAGCTCAACATTGTGTCAAGGCGCTAAGATAGCCTTTGCCCCTTTGACTTACGCTTCTAAAATATTAAGACTACAAAGGGAGAACCCGTGAGCGAGTTCGAGCACAGCACGACCATAGACGCGTCGCCCGATGAGGTTTACGCCTTTATGTCAAAGGTCGAGAACCTGCCGAAGTACCTGCCCACGACCCACAGCGCCCAGCCGCAGGAGGGTGAACGGGTCCGCGTACAGGGCGAGGCGCAGGGTCACCAATACGACTCCGACGGCTTCTTCCGTCAAGACAAGGAAAACCACCGCATCGAGTGGGGGGCTGACGAGGGGTACTACTCGGGCTGGCTCCAGGTTGAGGGACAGGGTGAGGGCTCGAGCATGACAGTGCACCTGTCGTTCTCCGGCGGACCTCCCGCGGGGCAAGGCGAGGAGCCCGGCGACGCCAGCAGTGACGAGGCACCTAGCACCGACCAGATTCAGGAGGGCTTAGTCACGGCGCTCGAGTCTATCAAGAACTTTGTCGAGGAGGGGCGTTCGGGCGGCAAAGAGGAGCCCAGCGCCGCCACCTAAAACGGGCCTTGCATTGGCCTCTACCACCCGTCCGAAGAGGTAGCGCACTGTAAAGCTTCAGGGTCGGACGAGCCCCTTTCACAACCTGAAAGGGGCGTTTTAAACCCTAACAACCAGGTTTAGTAGTCGGTGGCGTTGATGTAGCCGCTCGAACTCTTATACGAGATGATCTTGGCGGGTGCACCTACAACGACCGCGCGGGCAGGGACATCTTTGGTCACGACACTGTTCGCACCGATAGCGGCGTTGTCACCGACCTCAACAGCGCCGATCACCTTTGCGCCCGGACCGACAAATACGTTGTCACCCAGTATGGGGGAGCCTACGCTGTTACCACGGTTGGCCTGGCCCAAGGTTACGCCGTGTGAAAGGTTACAGTTACGGCCTATCTTGGCGCGACTGTTGACCACGATGCCCCCGACGTGGTTGATATAGAGCCCCGGCCCGATCTGCGTGCCCGGCGCGATCCATATACCGTGTTTATGCTGGTAGTGCAGGTAGATAGCCCGGACGAGCGGATAAACGGTACGCAGTGACCTTTTTTTCTTTGTAAAGGTGCAGGTACGCAACCAGAAACAGTGCTTGAAACCCATGTCGGAATAAAGTGTTTTTGCGAGCGTGACCCAGTCGGTCCGTTCTTTTTTGCGGTAGAGGTCCGCACGGACCAGATGGAGATATGCCTGAAACGTTGCGGGCAACGCTACCTCGGGCCGCTCCGAGCTCTCTATGATGGTTGGCAGGGCGGGGGCCTGACGAGTATCCGGATACCGAACGACCACGCGTTTCGGATAGCTGTAAGTTGGCTGGTTCCCTCTAATTTCGTCCATGACTGATGGTAGAGCGCCCGCTGCTACGCTGTCTGTAGAGGCTTGCCAAAGGGCCGGTTTCAGCCCCTGGAGTGCAATATCTCACGCAGCGTTAGCGAATGGTTGGAATTGGAGACGAGCCGAGCGCTGTAGCATCAAGGCCGCATTTTTCCTCTATGTCTAGTTGGCGCACCCAAGTAAACTTCGAGCACGCCCCGTTCCGGCAGCTCACCCTTTGCTGGGCTCTACCCAATGAGGGCTTGAAGGGACACACCATAGCTTTGAATGCGGGTGGATTCAGCTTCTGGGCATATTTGATCGTAGACGGCGCGGTGAGCTGTAGCCTATATGCCCGTGTGGGGACGGGACTAGCTAAGGGGCTTGCACGGCTTACAAGGAGCGAAGGCCCAAACTAACGTGGCGCGCTCACAGCTAGGGGCTCCGCGTTCAGGGGCTTGATCTATATTCAGGCGTAGCTGCCTATACCTGGAACGATTTCCCTGTTCGCCTACTTTTTAGACGCCCCTAGCGTGCCACGATGCCCTTTAAGGAGGCGATATGGCAGATACAACCATCGTTAAGGTCAGTTCGGAGGCGTCACCTAAAGGTGATATGGGCCAGGTCTATCTGGCGACGGGCAAAGGCATCTCGATGCGGCTCTGGCGCGAGCAGATGTCGGACGACGCGAAACCCGGCGTCAGCCGTGACTACGAAACCGTCGGCTACGTCATCAGCGGCCGCGCGGAGCTTCACCTCGAGGGGCAGATGGTGCTGCTAGAACCCGGCGACTCGTGGCTGGTACCTAAAGGTGCGAACCACACTTACAAGATCTTAGAGCCCTTTACTGCGGTTGAAGCGACCCATCCCCCGGCAGAGGTCAAGGGACGCGACGAAGCGTAGACCCGGTTAGGGGCTGTTGTGTGAAACCGCCCGCAACGCTGCTCAGTAGCGGGAAGACACCGGCGCAGTTGCCTTAAGCCGATCGGTACTCTCGCGTCTAACGAAGCGCTCTTAAAGCGTGCTCAAATTTTGAGGTAGAACCACCTTTGGAGGGAAACGATGAGCCTAAACAGTTTGCACGACCTTTTTGTCGAACAACTTCAAGACCTCTACAGCGCTGAGCAGCAGTTCTCAGCAGCCCAAGCCAAAGTAGCCGACGCCGTTTCAGACAGCGAACTCAAGCAAGGCGTCACCACGCACCTGGAGCAGACCAAAGAGCAGATCACACGGCTCGAGCAGATTGCGCAGACGCTAAACCTCGGCAGCCTTAACGGCAAGACCTGTCAAGCCGCCAAGGGCTTGGTCGCCGAAGCGCACGAACTGTTGGAAGAGGACGGCGACCCGGCGGTGAAAGACGCGGGCATCATCGCCGCCTTGCAGCGCGTCGAGCACTACGAGATGGCTGGCTACGGTACGGTCGTCGCCTACGCCAAACGGCTCGGGCATGAGGACGCGGCATCTTTGCTCGGGAGGACCCTTGAAGAAGAAAAGGCAACCGACGCCATGCTGTCGCAGCTGGCAGAAACTACCATCAACGCCCAGGCGGTCTAGCGGCTCGGCGCAGGCTACAAACGCCCTACGGAGGAGAAAGATGTTTTATCACGACGGCGGCAAATTGCAGTACAAAGTCGAGGTCACCACACCTAACCCGGTTTTCGCCAAGATGCTTCAGCAGGCCATCGGCGGCATCGAAGGCGAGATGCGCGTGGCGATGCAGTACCTTTTCCAATCGTGGAACTCACGCGGCCCGCAAAAGTATCGTGACATGCTACTCGAGACCGGTACCGAGGAACTCGCCCACATCGAGATGCTGGCGACCGCCGTAAACCTCAACCTCGAGGGGGCCGACGGTGCGCTCAAGGAGCAGATGGCTAAAGAAAACCCGGTGGTCGGGGCTATTCAGAGCGGTATGGACCCACGCCACTTTCTCTCCGGGGGTTTGGGAGCGCTTGCCGCCGACGCCAACGGGGTGCCCTTCAACGGCTCCTGGGTGGTGAGCAGCGGCAACATCGCCGCCGACATGTACGCCAACGTCATGGCTGAATCGACTGGGCGGGCGCTCGCCACCAGGCTCTACGAATTCACCGACGACCCCGGTATGAAGGATATGCTCTCGTTTTTGATCGCCCGTGACACCATGCACCAGCAGCAGTGGCTGGCGGTGATCGAGGAGTTAGGTGGTCATGAGGGCGCGCTGCCGATTCCCAATTCGTTTCCG
The DNA here is from genome assembly GCA_902806425.1 of uncultured Truepera sp. Classification (GTDB taxonomy): domain Bacteria; phylum Deinococcota; class Deinococci; order Deinococcales; family Trueperaceae; genus Truepera. Next base: position 45,484 of record CADCWP010000215.1, on the reverse strand, counting down.
CAGGAGCAGGAGAACGGCGAGTTTAACTACGTCTTCTTGTCGACGCAAAAGGACGCTCAGCCGCTGACCGAAGGTCGCTGGACGAGCGGACCTTCGCTCGACGGCAAAGGCGAGTACAGCCAGCGCCCAGCCCAGCCGATGGGAGGCAAGCCGCAGCTCGCGCCGCCGGTCCCGCAGGCGCACGCTCAGACGGAGCAGGGCAGTCAAGCTGCGGACTCAGATGGCAACAAGTCGGTGATAGGACGCGTTGCCGACTCCCTTCTGGGTAAAGAGTGATCTAAAAAAGTAGCAGATAAAGCGAGCACAAGCCCCAGCAACCGTTGGGGCTTTCTACTCACACCCAGCTGTTTACAGCTTTAGGAGAAACCATGCGGTTTATTCCCACCCGCCTTCACGGCATTCTCGATTATCTCGTCGGCGCACTTTTAATCGCTGCGCCATGGCTTCTCAACTTTAACCGGGGCGGGGCAGAAACCTGGGTGCCGGTTGTGCTCGGCCTGGGGGCGCTCCTCTACAGCATCTTTACAGACTACGAACTCGGCCTCGTCCGTCGCCTCAGTATGGGTACGCATCTGGGTCTCGACGCAGCCAGCGGGCTTCTGCTGGCCGTCTCGCCTTGGCTGTTCGGCTTTAGCGAGTTCGTCTTCTGGCCGCACCTGATTCTCGGGCTTTTTGAAGTGCTGGCTGCGCTGACGACCAAGACGCGGCCCTCAGACCTCACCCGCGCCTAGAGAGGAGATAAGCATGGCGGACAAACCCTATGACGACGCGCGTCATCAAGACGCCACTCACGAGGTCGCGCGCGACCTCGCCTATAAGCGCCTTGCCATCGTCAACGTGGCGTTTTACGGGCCGCCCGGAGCAGGAGATCGACAGTGGGTGCTTGTCGACGCGGGACTGCCCCGAACGGCTGAGCTGATCGCTAAGGGGGCCGGGGAACGCTTTCCTAGTGCGAGGCCTGCGGCCATCGTGATGACGCACGGCCACTTCGACCATGTGGGCGCACTTAGGGAACTGGCGGACCGCTGGCAAGTTCCCGTCTACGCGCACCCGCTCGAGCTTCCCTATCTGGATGGCCGTTCGGCGTACCCGCCCCCGGACCCACAGGTGGGTGGCGGTCTCATGGCTCGGCTTTCAGGCTTTTACCCAAGGGGTCCCATTGACGTAGGAGGGTGGTTGAGGCCGCTTCCGGATGACGGCAGTGTACCGGGAATGCCCGGTTGGCGCTGGCTGCACACGCCGGGTCACACGCCGGGCCACATCTCGCTATGGCGCGAGGCCGACCGGCTGTTGGTTGCGGGCGACGCTTTTGTAACGACCAAACAAGAGTCCGCTTACTCGGTAGCTGTGCAAAAACCCGAGGTTCACGGCCCACCCAGGTACTACACACAGGACTGGGAGGCGGCGCGGACCTCTGCCGAGCGGCTTGCAGCCCTTAACCCCGAAGCCGCCGTGACGGGTCACGGACCCGCCATGCGTGGAGCCGAACTGCGCGCGGCGCTCCACACCCTCGCCCGCGACTTTACACGGCTCGCGGTACCTGAACACGGGCGTTATGTAGGTGCCCCCGCTCGAGCCGACGAGCGCGGCACCGTATACGTACCGCCAAAACCCCCGAAAGGGGCGGGTGGTACGCCGGGGATGACCGTTACCGGGGTAGCGCTGACACTCGTCGGAGGCTGGCTCCTCTACCGCGGTATCCGCAGCGAGGACCGACGCCCCGGAGCAGGTAGCAGGGACCGGAGGGGGCCTGGAACACCCGCCGACGCCCCGGAGGTTGAGCGCTCGATCACGATTGGCAGACCCGCGGACGAACTCTACCGCCGCTGGCGTGAACCCGAAACGCTGTCGCAGGTGATGGGTCAAGCGGCCGAGGTGCGTGACGCCGGTGAGGGCCGCACGCGCTGGCGCGTGCACGCGCCATTAGGCCAGAGCCCGGAATGGGAAACGCGGGTTGTGGAGGAGCGTCCGGGTGAGCTGATCCGCTGGGAATCGATCGCGGGGGCGGCTTTGCCCAACGAGGGCTCGGTAACGTTCCGGCCCGCTCCGGGCGATTGGGGTACGGAGGTCACGCTTTATTTCCGCTTCGACCCCCCCGGCGGCGTGGCCGGAACCGCCGCCGCCAAGCTTATGGAGGCCGTACCCAAGACCTTTGTCGGCAAGGCGCTCCGGCGCTTCAAGAGCCTGGTCGAGACGGGCGAGGTGCCGACGCTTGAGCACAACCCGTCCGCCCGTGGGCGCGGCGACACCGTTTGATAGATTGCAAAGAGATGTAAGCTAGGCAGCACCCTATAAATTGCGTGCTATAGGATGCTCGTTCGTTTAAGAGCACCTTTAACTGGACGCTACCCACTCGAGGAGGCTAAAGATGCGAGCACTCTGCTGGAACGGCGTCAATGATCTGCGGGTCGAAACCGTCCCCGATCCCGAGATCGTCAATCCGAAAGACGTCATCTTAAAGGTCACCCTGTCGACCACCTGCGGCTCCGACCTGCACTTTATCGACGGCTTCATCCCGACGATGCGCGCGGGCGACGTTATCGGCCACGAGTTTATGGGCGAAGTCGTCGAGGTTGGCGCTGAGGTCAAAAAGGTTCAACCGGGCGACCGGGTGGTGGTGCCGTCGTTTATCTCGTGTGGAGGGTGCTGGTACTGTCAGAGGGACCTCTACTCGCTGTGCGACAACACCAACCCGAACGCGGAGTTGCAAGAACCGCTCCTCGGCTATCCGACCGCCGGAATCTACGGCTACACCCACGCGTTCGGTGGTTACGCCGGTTCGCACGCCCAGTACGTCCGGGTACCGCACGCCGATGTGGGCTGCTTTGCGGTTCCAGAAGGCGTAAACGACGAACAGGCACTTTTCTTGTCCGACGCCGGGCCGACCGGCTACATGGGGGCGGACTTCTGCAACATCCATCCCGGCGACACGGTAGCCGTCTGGGGCGCGGGTGGTGTGGGGCTGATGGCGATGCGGAGCGCCTACCTGCTCGGCGCGGAGCGGGTTATCGCTATTGACCGGCTGCCCGAACGACTGGCAATGGCTAAAGACCATGCCGGGGCCGAGACGCTCGACTACACCCGAGACAACGTGCTCGAGGCCCTTAAAGAAATGACGGGCGGGCGCGGCCCCGATTCGTGTATCGACGCGGTCGGCATGGAGGCGCACGGCACCGGCGTCGGTTACGCCTACGACCGCGTGAAGCAGGCGCTGCGCCTCGAAACGGACCGCGGTACGGCGCTGCGCGAAGCGATCCTTGCCTGCCGCAAGGGGGGTACGTTATCTATCGTCGGTGTTTACGGCGTAATGGATAAGTTTCCGGTCGGCGTCGTTATCAACAAGGGGCTGACGGTGCGAACGGCGCAGCAGCATGGGCAGGCGTACTTGCCGCGCCTTTTGGAGCACGCCGTCAGGGGTGAACTCGACCCTTCGTACTTGGCGACACACCGTTTTCCTCTAGAGGACGCCCCGCGCGGTTACGAGATGTTCAAAAATAAAGAGGACGGCTGCGTCAGAGCCGTGTTCGTACCGTGAACGCGCCCGCAAGGACTCACGTTGAGGTAAAAAGCTTTCCGGTCTGCGCCAGCCGCACAGGAGAGCTGGCTGGGTTTAGCGCAAAGAAAGGTAGACCATGAAGGTAAAGCTGAAAAAGTTAAGTGAGCAGGTCATGGTGATTACCGGGGCCTCGTCGGGGATCGGGCTGGCGACGGCGCGACTGGCGGCGAAAGGGGGCGCGCGTGTGGTGCTGGCCGCCCGCAACGAGGCGGCGCTCGAGCAGCTTGTAACCGAGCTTCAAGCACAGGGTCACAAAGCTGTTTACGTCGTAGCCGACGTGGGGCACGAGGATGATGTGCGTAAAATTGCACGCGTCGCCCATGAGCGCTTCGGCGGCTTCGACACCTGGGTGAACAATGCCGCTACCGGCATCTTCGGCGCGTTACTAGACGGCGCGACCGACGACTACAGGCGGCTCTTCGAGACGAACTTCTGGGGCGTGGTGTACGGCTCGCTCGAGGCGGCGCGGCACCTTAGCGGACGCGGCGGCGCGCTCATCAACGTCGGCTCGGCGCTCTCGGACCGTGCTCTACCGCTGCAAGGGATATATGCTACTTCAAAGCACGCCGTCAAGGGCTTTACCGACGCGCTGCGGACCGAGCTAGAGGCGGCCGACGCGCCCGTTTCGGTCACGCTTGTTAAACCGGCGGCCATCGACACGCCCTTTCCGCAACATGCCAAGAACTATATGAGTGAGGAGCCGACGCTCCCCCCGCCGGTCTACGCGCCGGAGGTAGTCGCCGAGGCAATCTTGCACGCCGCCAGAACACCCGAACGCGACGTCATCGTCGGTGGCGGCGGCAAGCTGATCTCGGTCATGGGACAGCACGCGCCGCGACTTGCCGACAAAATGATGGCGACGAAAGGGTTTCTCGAGCAGCAGAAGTCGGGGAGACCGGCGCACGATCAGGGCGGTGCGCTCTACCGGCCGACGTTCGGACTTCAGGAACGTGGCGAGTATGACGGTCACGTCAAGGAAGCGAGCTTTTATACCCGAGCGGCGCGCCAGCCGCTGCCCACGGCTCTCCTCGTCGCAGCCGCCGGACTCGCGCTGACGGCGCTTCTCAGAGGTGACGCGCGAAAGCGGTAGACGCCCCCTAGTGGGTAGGGAGAAGGTGAGGACTAGCCTCCACCACCTGCCCGCTGAACCACACACAAAGAAAGGAAAAGATGACACGACATCGGCCTTTACTTGCGCTCGTACTTAGCTTGGGTCTACTTGTAACAGGTGCGCCCGCAGCCCACGCGAACACCGACGTTGCCCCTGTAAGCTCTGCACCGGCGGAGACCTCTTCGGCTGAAACGCAGGTCGCGGCGGCGGATGCGGAAGATAGCGAGACTGACCGCGGCGGCGTCGGTCTAATAGCCCTTCTGGGTGCAGCAACTATTATAGTCACGGCCATCGTGGTAAGCGTTGGCCTTATCCGAAGGCGAAAGTAGCCCCGCCAGATTGCAAACGGGGGGAGGGAAAGGTACTGAGATTGCCCCCTCTACCGGTTGCGGTATTCCTGCGTCGATACCCGACGCAGGTTGCTTTACGATGCTTGTTCGGCATGTGGTTAAAGTGCTACTCGTGGTCAACGTTGTAATGCAAAATTTCATTCTTAAAGCCATATGGATAGGGTCACTGTCGACGCGCGTACAATACTTCATGTGCATCACACCCGTCGACAGCTTCTAGCAAAAATTTGAGGTGAATAACACCGAGTTCAACAGTGTTCGTCACTGAGAGCAACCCTCAAGATACCCTTCAGGGGAAGAAGGGAGCGCTTTAGAGCCGGGTAACGGCTAGTTCCGCCGCGTGCTTACCCGACAGCAGCGCCAGCGGAATCCCACCGCCCGGATGCACTGTCCCGCCCGCCAGCACCAGGTTCCGCACGCCGCGCACGGTCTGCTTGGGCCGGAGCGTCTGGAGCAGCGAGTGCGGCGCGGCACCGTAGATCGCCCCCCGGTGCGCAAGCCTGCCTAAATAGGCCGGTGTAAACATCTGCTGCACCCGCACACGGCCGCGCACGTCGAGACCGCGCCGCGCGAGAACGCCCAGCAGGTGTTCGGCGTAACGCGGACCTGTCACGTCCCAGTCCATCGGTCTCTTTTCGGACAGAGCGGGCGCGTTCGCCAGCACAAACCAGTTCTCGCACCCCGGCGGCGCGTCACCCGTTTCGGTCCTGCTGCTGATCGATACGTAGAGCGTCGGGTCAGCGGGCAGCTCGCCACGCCCTACCGCCGCGAACTCGGCGCGGTAATCGTTTGGAAAAGAGATGTTGTGGTGTGTTAGACCGGGCGTTTTACCGTCTAGGCCCAGAAGCAAAACAAACCCTGAGAGTGAGGGCTCGAGCCCCTCCGCGGTTGCCTTGCGGCCTAACAACCTGTAGGTGCGGATGAGGTCGAGGCTCGAGACGACCACCTCGGCCGAGAACACGCCCGCGTCCGTCTCCACCTGGGTCACACGGCCCGCAGAGGTACGCAGCCGCTCGACCGTCACGCCCGTACAGATTTTGACGCCCAGCCTTTGGGCCAGTTCCCGGAGCTGCCGCACGACCCCTTTAATGCCGCCCACCGGGTAGAACACGCCCTTGCCCAACTCGACCCAGGCGATGTTGTGCAGCACCGCCGGAGCGCGGTACGGGTCGGCCCCGAAGTAGGTCGCAAAGCGCAGAAAAAACGTCTCCAGGTCGCCCGCCGCGCCGAAGTGTCGGAGCAGCGCAGGCAGGCGTTTGCCGGGATGCGCTCTCAGGCCGCCCGCCATTCCGTAGCGCATCAGTTCTTTAAGACCCGGCGACTGCCCGAACAAAAACGTCGGTGCCGCCGCCTCGTAGAGCGTGCGCGCCTCTGCAACCAGACGTAGGTAGACGGACGCCTCCTGCTCACTCAGCTGCGCGGTCGTCTTTTCCGGGTCGAGCGACACATCCCACACCCGCCCGGACGGGTAGAGATAGCGGCACAGGGGCGAGAGCGGTACGAACTCCGGCGGCGTCTCCCCTGCCTGCCTGAACAGGTCGGTGACAAGTTCCGGCAGCGTCCACACGCTCGGCCCCAAGTCGAAACGGAACCCCTCTTGCGCGAACTCGCCCGCTTTGCCGCCGACCTCGCCCAGCTGTTCCAAAAGCGTGACCTGTACGCCGTCCAGCGCCAAACTGAGCGCCGCCGACAAGCCCGCGAACCCGCCCCCCAAGACCAGCGCGGTGTTGGCGGCTTTAGTCATGCGCCCCGTAGCTGCGGCCCTTCCAGCGGTAGCCCTTACGCGAAAGTGCCCGCAGCGCAACGCGCAGAAGCGGGTAGGCGGTGAACGGCTGTAAAAACCCCTCGAGCGGGCTCCGGTGCGTTTTGTAGGCGGTCAGCGCCCGCTGAAACATTCCCAGCGCCGCCGGAACGAGCCAGAGTGGGTCTACAAAGGCCAAGACCCACGAGAGCGTGTAGGTTAGGGTACTGAGCAGGACCGAGAACATAAGCGGCAACCGGCCCCCGTGCGCCGCCAAAATGTTTTTAGAAAACCCCTCCAAGAGCTCACCCGGCGTCCGGTACATCCGGGTGCTGAGGAGGTCACCCCCGAGGGCCAACACCAGCTTCAGGCCCCGGCCTTTAGCCGCCTGACCCATCCGCACGTCCTCTAAAACCTCACTCCGAAACGCCGCGTGCCCACCAACTTGCCGGTAAGCACTTCGCGTCCACATCATGCATTGCCCGTTTCCCGCCGAGAACAGGGCGTCTGTGGTGTTCTTGACTAAGGGATAGGGCAATAGTCCCAACAAGATGGTGTCGATGACCGGCACGGCCAGACGCTCAAAGAGGGTCTCGGTACGCTGACGCGGCCAGACGCTGGCGTAGACCGCGTCGCTGCGTTCGGCAAACGCCAAAAGCGCCGTCAAGGCCCCCGGCCCCCAGTACACATCGGCGTCGGTAAAGACGAGCACGTCCCCCGTAGCGACCCCAGCGAGCTGATGGCACGCCCAGTTTTTGCCGACCCACCCCTCCGGCAACGGTTCCCCCTGCACGCAGCGAAGACCGCGAAACCCCGCCAGAATCTCCGGCGTCGCGTCGGTCGAGCCGTCGTCAAGCACGATAAGCTCGTCCGCACCTTGGGCCAGCAGCAACGGCAGTGTCTCGGGTAGGTTGAGCGCTTCGTTACGGGCAGGAATCAGCAGCGATACCCGCCGCCGGGTGCGGGGGGTTCTCGCTGGAACGAGCACCGGAAAGGTAAAGGTATTCGTCACCAGCACGACGAGTTGCACCGTCACGAAAAGTGTCGCCAGCCACCACAGGATCATCAGATCTCCCCGCGCAACAGTTTACCCAGCCAAGCGGCCCTTTCGTGCGTGCTCCGCGCGCCGCCGCTCCAGACGGTAAAACCGGGGAGCGGCGCTTCGGGATCGGCGGCGGAGAGCTCCGTCTCCAGCCTGGCAAGCAGGGTGTTAAGTGCCCCCTGCACGTCGGGCGGGGCTACGGGGTCGCCCAACAGCAAAAACGCCTCCGGGTGCTGCGCGCCGCGCATGGCGACGCGCAGCGCGACCGGGTGGACCGGCATCCGCGCCCGCTCAGCGAGGAAGGCCAGACCGGGCTCTAGCCCCGCTACCTTGCCCGGCACCCGGACGCCGCCCTCCGGGAAGATGATGAGCAGCTCACCGCGCGAGAGCCGCCTGAGCGCTTCGCGCACTTCATAAGTCGCCAGGGCTCCATGCGCCCTAAAAAAGGGAAAGCGCGCCACCGTTTGGGAGAGCATAAGCCCGCTGAGAGGCCGTCCCAACCTCCGACCGATCAGCCACGCCAGATACGGGTCCCACCAGGCGTGATGGTTCGCGGCCAGCAGCACGCCACTCTTCGGCAGCGCGTCCCACGGGCCCCGCGTGTAGACGCCGTGCAACCCGCGCCGCAGCGAACGGCGGATTACCCACGGCAGCGCCCAGGCGATGAGCGCGACGACCCGCTCGAGGGTGCGCGCCCGCAACCCGGTCAGGTAGACGTTTACCCAACCCATGCTCATCCGAGTTGGCGCTTCAAACCCGGTACCCGCTCCGCCACAGTTCCCACCAAGCTCATGGCGAGAAACGCGCAGAGCGCCGCCCACGGCAGGCCGAAAACCAGCAACCCGACGCCCATCAAAAACGCCTGCGCCCAGAAGACCGACCGCATCTCGGCGGAGGTGCCTTGGGCGAGGCGCGGCTCGAGCCACAACAGCAGCGCCACCAAAACCGCGCCCGACACCCCCCAGCCGAGAAAGTTGCTCAGCGGAATCCCGTAGTACGCGCCACCTTCAAACGCCCAGAACCCCTGCGACACCATCAGTGGATCAAGCCCGACATCCCACGCGACCAGCGCGAGCGGCGCGAGCCAGCGTTTGCTGCCGAGCGGCGAGAGAGCGAGCGCAATTAGCGAAAACGCAAACCAACCCAGCGGCACAAGCAGCGGTACCCCCAAGAGCCGTGGCCCCGGCGCAGTGTAGTCGTAAGAACCAAAGGGAACCCCGGTGGTGTGTCCCAGCCACTCCACCAGCAGCCCGAAACCGAACGATACGGCGAAAAGTCCCCACGCGCGGCGGCCGTAACGCGAGTACGCGTACCCCAGCACCCCGAGCGCCAACAGGCCCGTGCTTAGGTAGGCGAACACGGCAAAACGCTGTGGAAAAAGCGGCGTCGGTACCATCGACAGTGCCCAGAGCGCGAGCACCGCGCGCCACCAGCTGACCCGGCGCAGCTCCTGCAAGCGTAGGACCCCTCGCGGCTCGAGGGCCAAAATCATGCCGAACACCACCAGCAGGTTCGTCAGCAGAAAAAAAAGCGCCTCTTCGAGTGGCAACCCGAAGACGTGCAGACCGGACGAAAGCTCCGGCGAAATCCACCAGATACCAGCCCCCAGCGCGGAGCGGTCAGCGAGCCATAAGTGCAGCGTCGGCACCGCGAACCCCGGCAGCAGGACGCGCCAGCGCCTTACGAGCAGGTCGCCGCCGAACCCCCATTGGAGCGCCAGCACCGGCGCGGCCCACGCCGCGATAAGGCCGAAATAGGTACCTTTTGCCGTGCCGAGGGCCAACACCCCCGCCGCGGCAAGTCCCAGCCAGAAAAGTGCGCCGACGACGCGCAGCCGGAGCGAGGGGCGCGCGCCACCTTGCCCTACATCGTTCTCTACTCCGCTTAGCCGCCGCTGTAGCAGCAGCACCCAGAGGCCGGTCAGAAGCGTCTGGATCACGAAGAACAGATACTCCTCAAACGGTACCCAGCCGAGCGTGAACAGCACCCGCTCCTGCCCGTAGCCCCACACGCCGCGCGCGATGAGAAAGTTGTCCCACGGCGTCGTATAGACGAGCGCCAGCAGCACATGGATAAGGAGCGCTAACAGCGCCACCCGCGGCACCCGACCCTGCTGGGACGCCCGCCACGTCAGAAACGCGAGCGGTAAAAGCGGCGGCAGCGTAAAGATGAGGTGAAACTGAAGGTAGGTCACAGGACGCGCAGGACCATCCCGGCAGCTTTGGGGAGTTCGGCTTTGGCGAAGCCAAACTTCTCGTAAAATGTCGGGGTGCCGTAATCGGCCATGAGGCTTACGTAGGCGCTTTTAGGGGCGTGTTCGTTCACGTAAGCTATCAGCACGTCCATGATAAGGGTACCGACACCCCTTTGCTGATGCTTAGGTAAGACGGCTATGTCTACTACCTCAAAGAAGCACCCGCCGTCGCCTATAATGCGGCCTATTCCTACGGGTTCATTCTCATTAAAAATTGTGACGGCAAAGAGCGAATCTTTGAGCCCAATCGTCGCGGCCTCTTCAGTTTTACGGCTGAGGCCGGCAGCTAGGCGGACGCGGATATAGTCGTCTACTGTAGGGACTTGCGCTCTAACCTCGTATTCGGCCACCGCTCACACCTTTTTCTTCTCTAAGTCTTTTAGGACGACCCGCGCCGCGTTGCGCCCCGACGCGCCCATGATGCCCCCACCGGGATGCGTGCTCGCGCCGGTCAGGTAGAGGCCTTTGAGGTGCGTTTTATATTCGGCCATACCCAAAAAGGGTCGCAGCGCGAACATCTGGTCCAGGCTCATCTCGAGGTGCATCACGTTGCCGCGGTAGAGGCCCAGGTGACGCTCGAGCCACTCCGGATGCTGAAACAGCTTGCCGACGACCTTCGCCTTGGTACCCGGCGCGTAGACCTCGTAGGCGTCCAGGATGCGCTCGGCTACCTCGTCCTCGATGTCGGCCCAGCGCGCGCCATGGGCCAGCTCATAGGGAAAATACTGCGCCCAGAGCCACAGCACCTCGCCACCGGGCGGGGCCAGCGTGTCGTCTACAGCGCTAAAACTCATCGCTACGATGGGCGGGTCCGCCGCCGGACGACCGGCCAAAAAGTCGCCGTACGCGGCGCTCAGCTGCGCCCGGTCGCGGCAGATCAGGCCCAAAGCCCGCCGCGCCGCGTCGCCGGGGTGCGCGCTGTAGCGTACCGGCGCGTTTAGGGCCAGCCGCAAAATCGCGCCGAAGCCGTTCCCGACACGCATGTGACGGCTTCCCTCGGGGCGGTGCGCTTCGGGGAGAAGTTTGCCGAACGTCTCGAGGGCGTGCGTGCCCGCCACAACCGAACGCGCCGTGTAGACCTGACCCCCGACCTGCACCCCGGTCGCCCGCGTCCCTTCGACCAAAATCTTTTCGACTGAAGCGTTCACGAACAGCTGCCCACCGTGCGCCTCAATGTGCCGCCCAAGCGCCTGCGTGAGCATCCCCGAGCCGCCCTTGGGCCGCGCCATACCGCTCTCGTGGTACAGCGGCTGCCAGAGCACGAACGGCGACGAGAACGGCTCGGACGGCGGTGGGCCGGACTGCGCGGCCATCCAGACCAGCGGCGTTTTGACCCGCTCCTCCTTGAAATAGCTGTCGACTACCTCGCCGTAAGGTTTGAGAATTTTGGGCAGCGCTTTTTTCCAGTCACCCTTGATGGCCTTGCCGAAGATCATCTTTTTGCCCAGGTTTAGGGGGCTCGGCGTGCTTAAAAAAAGCTCTTTGACGGCCTTGCCGAAGGGCCGCCAGTCGTCCATAAAGCGCCTGTAAGCCTCCCCCTCACCGGGGTAGCTGCGCTCGAGCCCCTCTACGGTCTTCTGTTCGCTGCGGTGGATAAAAACGCTTTCGCCGTCCCTGTACGGTGCAAAAAAAAGGGGGTCGATGTCGATATACTCGAGACCGTAGCGCTCCAACCCCAATTCTTCGATGATCGGCGTCAGGCGAATTAAGATATGCGCGCTACCGCCCAGGTCGAACTGGTAACCCGGTACGATCTCCTTGGTCGACACCGCCCCGCCCACGACATCACGCCGCTCAAAGACGCCCACCTTGTAGCCTGCTTGCGCGAGATACGCGCTTGTAATGAGCGCATTGTGCCCCGCCCCAACTGTAATTACATCAAAATCCGGCACACCTTATCGTATCGTGCCCACCCCCTCTGGAAGCGTCTCGCCGCATCGCGCGCTCAAAAGACGTTTATAGTTTTTCACTCTATGGACGCAAAACGAAATATTTCACAAAGTTAAACATTAAGCCTAGATTAAGATTCAAGGCGTAGAGGGGTTACCCCGCCCCTCGGAGGCGACGAAACCTGTTTTCCATATTTGGGCGCTTGGAACAGGTGGAGCCAGTAGCGCAACCGACCGAGGACGTTTTGAACTCAGCCTCGCACTGTGCAGCCAAACCCGTGGAGAACTTCTCTATGGGCTCAACGTCAACCCGGGGTGGAGGAAAAATGAAACCAAGAAGCTTTATGTTCGGCTTACTGGCGCTGCTCGCCGCGTGCAGCAGCACCGAAGTCCCTGAACTCACCCCTGCTGCTACGGGTTCGGTGCGAACCTGGATTCGCAGCGGGGCCGACGACTCTGAGGAGAGCGCGTCGGGCAGCATGGTCAGCGGCGACGACGCGAACAGGTTGAACTTCTCGGCGGACGGTCAAAGAGTTGGCCTGCGCTTTACTGGCGTCGGGGTCCCCCAGGGAGCCAAGATAACCAAAGCGTACGTGCGGCTGATGGCAGCCGCGACGAGTTCGGGCGACACTACGCTCACCTTTAGAGCGCACGACGCCGACTCGGCGGCGCAGTTCTCTAGCTCAAACCAGAACTTAAGTTCACGGAGCTTAACTTCGGCGGCGGCGAACTGGAGCGCGCCATCATGGAGCGAAGGGGTAGTGGCGCAGTCGAGCGACCTCTCGAACGTGGTTCAGGAGGTCGTCAGCCGCAGCGGTTGGAGAAGCGGCAACGCCCTAGCCCTAATCGTAGGCGGCAACACCAACAACGACCGGGAGGCGATGTCAGTCGATGGTGGTGGTACCAAGGTCGCGCCGACGCTTTACGTCTGGTACGAGACGGATGATGGCGACGACGGCGATGATGGGGACGACGGGGACGATGGTGATGATGGGGGTAGTGGCAGCGGAAGCAGCGGCACTTTGGCCACTTGGAACTCACGCTTGGTCGCGACCATCACCAACCCCAAGTACGACTCCTACAACGCTTGGATGAATCCCGACAGGCAGGCCAACGGCGACACCTTCTCGCTCGCACGCAACTTCAACAACTACGCCACCAGCCTTGTCCTCGCCTACCGCGAGACTGGTGACCGCACCCTCGTCCGGCAGCTCGATAGGCTCATGAACATCGCTAAGGGCAACCTCAGCGACTCCAACGGTGACGGCTACCTCAACTGGGTCTACCGGCAACGCACCGATTCTTCCTCGGAACAGTACCTCGGTACCGACGAGCACGTTATGGACGAGATTCTCGCTCACTCGATGGTCGCGTCGGTAGCATACACGCTTAAGCAAGCAGGCTACAGCTCGAGCGCGTCGTACTGGACGAACTACCTCAAAAACCACTTCGAGGAAAAGTGGCGTGGGCGCAACAACAAACCTTCGGGTTTTCCCTTTATGCAAAAAGATCTGATGCACCCCTACGCGCAGTTTATCCGCTACCACTTTTTCATGTACAAGCTGACGGGCGACAGCAGCTACTACACCGAGGCTACGCGCATGGCGGGGGTAGTCAGGTCTCATATGAGGACGATCTCGACCCCGAACGGCACGGGCTACACGTGGGATCACCGCATCAACGATCTCAACAACAGACCGGCTCTAGGGTGCCAGCCGACCGTCTACATCCGCTATACGATGCAGGCGTTTGCCGAACTCGCCACCCTGGACTCGAGCCTTTTCGACCGGACCTTTATGACCCGTGTAGCCAACACCATGGCCTATACCGTCCTTAAGAAAACCGACGGCAGCTACCTGACGAATACTATCTGCGGCGGCGGCGGCCAGTACGGCGACCTTTACTACTTCGTCTCGTATCCCTACTCGCACATGGCCCCGTGGGACGCTTCGGGCCGCCTTGAGCTCGCTACCCGGACCGCCTACGCAAATACCGAAGAGGGCCGTTACGAATCGCCCCGCATCTACAACCTCCCTGCCAGCATGGTCTTTATACTGGGCCGTTAGCTAAGCCCAAGGTGTCAACAGGAGCGTGTGTGAGTATTCCCACACGCTTTTTCGATGCGACTCGGGCCGACAAGCACCACAAGCTCGGACATTCTCCTAGCGCAGGACCAGCCCTTTCAACGGAGTGTAAAGACTTGGGTATCCATCGTCTCGCCATCTGCTTAGAGCATCCTTTAGGCTCACGACTTGCCTCGGCACGTGCCAACACTGCGCTTCTTTGTGCAGAACGAAACCTTCACCCAAACTGACGGCGGCGTGCTGTATCCGTGCGTTTTGGTCGCGCCAGACCAATACGTCTCCTAAATTAGGGGGCGCGAGCACCGTCCGCGCCGAACCAGAGAGCGTAAAGGAGCCGAGCCACCGCCCAAACGGTTCCGGGTGAACCCACCGCTCCGCAACAGCAGGCGCGCCAAAGGCCGCCATCACCGTAGCTAGACAGTTACCTCCACTCTCGGGCAAAAAACTTCCGGCGAGTTCGCGTGCGCCGGGCAAGCGGGCCGCGATGCGGTGCCAGTCTTGAGCGGAGAGCTCGTCACGCCTACAGGGAAGTCGGTCAGCTTCGACCAACTTCTGCAAAACCCGCTCCTGCTCGGACGCGTGGAGGAGCCCCCAAAGCTTGGGCCACCAGACGAAAAGGCCGCCGGTCGCCAGTTCAGCGATTCCGTTGACCTCAACTTGGTCGGCGACCTCGTCAAGATGAACGACCCCGGCCCGCCCGAAGGTGCGCTGCTCGCCTAAAAGGTCGAACTGCTCGTTGTGACTGAGATTAGAGAATGCCTCGTAGGTTAGCCACACGACCCAGGGCGGATCATCACTAACCCTGTAGGTTGTGAAGGTGTCGTGCAGGCTTAAAGCCACGCCCGACTCCCCAAACTCCCGGCGCGTAAAGCGGGGCCACGGAGGAAGCCGCTTTAGAAGCGCGTCGCTGACAAAGAAGGGTTGGCTTGGAGGTGCCCAGTGACGTTGCCACGCAGTAAAAACACTTTCGTCTACTGGACACCCGGCGAAGATCATCATTTAACTATAAACACGACTCAGCGCCGTTAAGACACGTTTTTCAGGCGCGGGTCGAGCACGTCGCGAATAGCGTCGCCTAGGAGGTTAAAGCCCACAACCGACAGGAATATTGCCAATCCCGGAAAGATGCTCATCCACGGCGCGCGCAAAAACTGCCGGTAGCCGTCACGGATCATCACGCCCCATTCGGGGTCGGGGGGCTGCGCGCCGAGACCCAGAAACCCAAGCGCCGCGACCTCCAAGATAACCGTCCCGATAGAGAGCGTCAGCTGCACCATGATGGGCGACAGGCTGTTGGGGAAGATGTGGTTGAACACCACGCGCGGACCCCTGCCGCCGAGCGCCTTCGCCGCCTGTACGTATTCGGACTCGCGGAGCCCCAGCACCACCGAGCGCGTGATCCGCACATAGCTTGGAATCTGCGTGATGCTGATGGCGATCAGCGCGTTTGTCAGGCTCGGCCCGAGCGTCGCGACAATGGCTATTGCCAACAAAATGCCCGGAAACGCCTGCAAGATGTCCATCAGCCAGACGGTGATCAGGTCGATCCAGCCACGCATGTAGCCGGACAACAGCCCGAGCAGCACCCCGATGGTCGACGAGATTGCCACTGCGATAATGCCGATGCGTAAGCTTATGCGCCCGCCGTGCCAGACCCGCACCAGCAGGTCGCGGCCGTTCTCGTCGGTACCGAAGGGCAGCGTCCAGCGGCCTACGTCTATATCTGCGTCCTCGCTCAGTTCGGTCCGCTCTTCCGGGGTCATGGTCCACGACGGCGGCGACAAGCGCAGCCGCAGGTTGCGGTCGGTCGTGGCGTCGTAGGGGCGCAAGACAGGTGCAAGCAGCGACATCACGATAAAAAAAAGCGTGACGGCGAGCCCGACCATGCCGGTCGGGTTGCGGAAAAAGCGCCGCAGCGAGTCCTGCAAGAGCGAGCGCCCACGCACGGCCTCAGCGTCGGTCAGGGTGCCCGCAACAGCTGCCGCGCCGCCCGAAGGAGCTTTCACAGCGCCCTCACGTGTACTGAATCCTGGGGTCGATGAGCGCGTAGGAAAGGTCGATGAGCAGGTTGACGACAACGAACACGAACGCCACAAATAACACGCCACCTTGGATGATGGGGTAGTCGCGCGCCGAGATGGCGTCGTAGATCCACTTGCCGATGCCCGGCCACGAGAAGACCGTCTCGGTCAGGATCGCTCCCGACAAAAGCGTCCCGAACGACAACCCGACTACCGTAACGACGGGTAAGAGGGCGTTTCTAAGGGCGTGCTTGTTGACCACCAACCGCTGCCGGAGCCCTTTGGCTTTGGCGGTGCGGACGTAATCCTGCCCCAAGACCTCCAACATCGAACTCCGCGTCATCCGCACGACAATAGCTAGTGGAATCGTCCCGAGCGCGACCCCCGGCAGGATAAGATGTTTGAGCGCGTCCCAAGAGATATCCGGTCGCCCGCGCAAAAGTCCGTCAAGGACGTAGAGCCCGGTGACGGGTTGAAGGCTGAGCGACACGTCGAGCCGCTGCGACGGCGGCAGCCAGCCGAGATTGATCGAAAAGATATAGATGAGGATAATTGCCAACCAAAAGACCGGAAACGACACTCCGGAAAGCGCGCCGATCATGAGCAGCGTGTCGACCGCAGTGCCTCGGTAGAGGGCCGCGGCAACCCCCGCCGGAATTCCGATCACGAGCGCGAAGATCATGGCGGTCACCGCAAGCTCGAAGGTCGCCGGAAAGCGCTGAGCGAGACCGTCGCGGACGTCGATACGGGTGAAGTACGAGCGCCCCAAGTTTCCGGTCAGCGCGCCACCGACAAAGTTGAAATACTGTGAATCCAAAAAAGCGGCCGGGTTACCCGTCTCGGAGACCGCCGCCGGGTTGAAAAAGAGCGGTTCGTTAAGGCCCAGCACCTCCCGCAACTGCGCCCGCGATTCGGGGGTCGCGCGTTCACCTAAAATAAGCAGCGCCGGGTCGGCGGGAATAACACGCGTCAGGGTAAAGGTCAGCAGGCTGATACCTACCAAAACGGGGATAAGGCCCAAGATGCGCCGGAAGATGTAGCGCGTCAAACGTCGCTCCTCATCAAGCTAGAAAAAGGCCGGAGCGTTACAGCTCCGGCCCTAGAAAAACGTTATTCGGTTTTGGTAATGGTCCTGAAGGGCACGGTGCTGCCCAGTGGGCTCGGCTCAAAGCCCTCGACCCCGACGCGCACGGCGTTCAGCACGGGGTTATGGGCAACCGGAATGGCCGGAACTTGGTCGTAGATAATCTGGCTCGCCTGGCCGTAGAGTTCGGCGCGGGTCGCCTCGTCGGGTTCCTGACGCGCCTGGTCGAGAAGCCCCGTTACCTCTTCGTTTTCAAAACCGAAGTTGAGTGCGCCCTCTTGGCTGCCGAAAAAGGTGTAGATGAAGTTGTCCGGGTCGGCGAAGTCCGCGCTCCAGCCGAGCATATACATAGGGAACTTGCCGGTGTTGTTGTCGTCCAAGTAGGTGCCCCAGTCCTCGGTTTGCAGCTCAGCCTGGATGCCGATGTCGGCCAAATAGGTGGCGATGGCCGAGGCGACCGGCTCCGCCGAGGGGAAGTACGGGCGCGACACCGGCATGTACCAGAGCTGGGTCGAGAAACCGTCCGCAAAGCCCGCCTCGCTTAAGAGTTCACGCGCCTGTTCGGGGTCGTAGGCGTAGGGCTCCAAGTCGTCACGGAAGCCGATCAAGCCGGGCGGGATAAACTGCGTAGCGACCTGCGCGCCTTCACCGAAAAACGCGCCGACGACCTCGTTCCAGTCGACCGCGTGGGCGATGGCTTGACGGACCTGCTGGTTTTCAAGGGGGGTGTTGGCTTGGTGCAGGCCGATGTAGCCGATGTTGAGGTTTTCGCTGGCGGTGACGACCTCTAAGTTGCTGTCGCCTTCGATGGTCTCCACATCGTCCGGGGAGAGGCTGACGGCGATGTCGATGCTGCCCGCTTGCAGCTCGGCCAAGCGAGCGGTGGGGTCTTCGATACCGCGGAATACGAGGCGCTCGACCCCCGCGGGCTCGCCCCAGTAGTCGGCGTAGCGTTCCAAGGTGACTTGGGACCCGTCAACCCACTCGACGAACCGAAAGGGGCCGGTGCCGACCGCGCCGCCCGCAGGTGTGCCGTAGTCCGCGCCAACTTCCCGAATCGCCGCCGGACTGTTGATGCCAAAGTAGGACGAGGAGAAAGCGGCGGGCAGAAAACCCATCGGGGTGTTGAGGGTCAGCTCGAGCGTGTACTCATCCACCACGCGCGCCTCTTGGAGGACCGCGCCTTCGTCGCCCGCAAAGCCGCCGAAGACGTACCGCCACGCTTCAAAGGTCTTGCCTTCGTCGCGGAAACCGTACTCAAAGTTGGGATCGTTCCAGCGGTCGATATTAAACTTTGCCGCCTCGGCGTTAAAGGGTGTGCCGTCGTGAAAGGTCACGCCTTCGCGGAGCGTAAAGGTCCAGACCGTACCCTCTTCGTTCGACGACCACTCGGTCGCCAGCCCGGGCTGAAGCTCTGTGCCGCCGGGTTCGACGAACACCAGGTTCTCCAGAATCTGATAGGCCACCGTCAGCGAGTTGCCGTCGGTCGCGTCATCTAAACTGACCGGCAGGCCGCTGCCCCCGAAGACGAGCGTCTGCGCGCCGCCCAGACCCAGCGCCAAAAGCGCCGTCAGCATCACCAGAAGTTTTCTCATGTCACCTCCAGAAGATACACCGCGGCGGCGTTCGGTCCCTCTAAGAGAGCGTGTCCACCGTGCGCCGCCATAATGCTCACCGGAGTTTAACATAGCGCAAAGAACGGATGATTAGGGGCGGCTCAAGCGGGTACGAGCACGCCCCCAGAAAGCGCGTAACGGGCGTCCACATCCCCCACGAGCCCCTCGTCGTGCGTGACCATGACCACGGCGCTCCCCTCCTCGCGGGCGAGCTGCGCCAAAAGCGCGTAGACGCCCACGGCGGAGGAGCGGTCCAAGCTGCCGGTCGGCTCGTCGGCCAAGACGACCTGCGGACGGCTGTACAAGGAGCGCGCGACCGCGACCCGCTGCCGCTCGCCGCCTGAGAGGCGTTTGGGCAGGAAGGTTGCGCGTTTAGAGAGCCCAACCCGCGCCAAAAGTTCCTCACCCCGCGCCGCGTCCGGACGGCCTCTGATCCGCCCCGGCAGCGTCACGTTCTCCAAAACGCTCAGGTCTTCTAACAAGTAGTGCTGCTGAAACACGAGCCCGAGCCTCGTGGCCCGTTCGCGGGCCAAGACGCGCTGCGGGAGCGCGTCGATACGCCGCCCACCCCAGTAGATTTCACCGGCGCTGGGCCGGTCGAGACCGCCCAAAAGGTGCAGCAGCGTGCTTTTGCCCGATCCCGACGGACCTAAAATCGCCACGACCTGCGCGCTGTAGGTGCTCAAGTTAACCCCGCGCAGGATGTCGAGCCCGCCCGTAGGGGTAGCGAAGGTGCGGGTGAGACCGCTGCACGAGAGCGCCGCGGAAGAGGCGGACGTCTCGGCGGCTTGAGGAAGGGTCACAGGAGCACTATACCGGGCCGCTCAGGGCGACCCAAAAGAGAGCTAGCTCCTGCATACTTTCTCACATATGGTACGCTTAGCGCCGATGACGGTTTCAGTTTTCTTTTGCTCCTACGGAGACGTTTATGGCTGAACTCGAGCGTTTCCTGGCCCAAGTCCCCCTTTTTCACGGCGCGCCGCAGCGGGCGTTAGAGATCGCCGCGCAGGCCCTACAACCGCGCACCTTCGCCGCCGATACGGTTTTTTTTCAGGAAGGTGACCAGGGCGAAGTTTTATATGTGCTTTCCAGCGGCATGGTCAAGCTCTTTAAGATCGACCTCGAGGGTCACGAAAAAACGCTCGCTATCCTTAAACCCCCGGAGTTTTTCGGCGAGATGGCCCTTTTGGGTGAGCAAGGGCGCAGCGCAACGGCCCTCGCCATCCGTGAGACGCTCGTCTACCTGCTTTTCAAAGACGACTTCCAGCGCCTGCTTAAGGATTACCCGAGCGTCAGCCTAAACGTCGCCAACACGCTTTCACAGCGGCTGCGCGGGATGGTCGACGAGGCGCAGATTTTGTCCTATAAAGACGCGCAGGGCCGGGTCGCGTATGTGATCTTGCGGCTTTACTGGAACGGCCTCATCGACTTTAACGAAGAGGGCAGCGCGATTTTGCGCCTGACGCACCAGGAACTTGCCAGCTTGGCCGGAACAAGCCGCGAGACCGTCACCCGGGCGCTAAAGGCGCTTGAAGAAGAGCACGTGATCAGCACCCGCCCCAAAGAGGTGTTGATACGAGACCCCGAGGGCCTCGAGGAGATTTTGCACGGCGTTCGCTAGGTTGGAGCCTTTAGCGGTTCCGGCACCACGGGGGCTCGAGCACCTGCACGCCATGCGCGCCGCGGGCCGCGACATCAACGCGGCGGTGTGGGGGCTTCACGAACGCTACGGTTCGGCCTTCGCTTTCGGCGTCGGTCCTCTGCATTTTGTCTGGTTGGTCGGCCCCGAAGCGGCCCATTTCGTGACTCAGGAGGCCGCGCCGCACCTTGTGCTCGGACCCGCCTACCGGTTTCTGCGGCCTATCGGCGGCGACGCGGCGCTTATCACCAGCGACGAACCCGAGCACCTGCGGCGGCGGCGGCTGGTGCAACCCGCTTTTCACAAGGGGCGTTTAGAGGGAGCGTTTGAGGTCGTGGAGCGGCGTTTGGGGGCGCTTTTCACCGAGCTGAGTCGCGCTTCGGCGGGTGGGGCCGTAAACCTCTATACCGCCGTACGGCCCTGCGTGTTAGAAACCATCTGCGAGGTGCTTCTGGGCGCGGCGACCTTAAAGCGCAACCCCGAGCTGACCGGGTACGTCGCGCGGATGATGGCCTTTGCAAACCTTCCCTTCGCCTTTCAAGAGTTTAAGGTTCCCTTCCCCGGCAGCCCTTGGGCGCGCCTCGTGCAGGCCCGGCGGCAGGCGGACGAGGTTCTCTATCGCGAGATTCAGCGGCGGCGCGAAGATGCACCCAAGGGTCAATTGCAGGGGGGCGAAGACGGTGGGGTGATGTCGCTGCTGCTCGCCGCCGAGGACGAGGCGGGCGCCGGGCTCTCCGACGCGGAGGTGCGCGACCAGGCGCTGAGCCTCGTGTCGGCGGGGTTCGAGACGACGAGCGCGGCCCTCGTCTGGGCGGTCTACGCGCTCCTGCGTCATCCGGACATGCTGGCGCGGCTTCGGGAGGAGGTCATGGGTTTGGAGAGGCTCGAGTACGGGGCGCTCGCCCGTCTTCCCTACCTGGAGCGCGTGGTCAAGGAGACGCTGCGCCTCTATCCGCCCGCGCCCGCCGCCTTGCGGGTGGCGACGCGGGACCTCGAGTTCGCGGGTCTCCACATTCCCAAAGGTCAGCGCGTAGCGCTCTCGATCTACGCGACGCACCGCCAGAGCGCGTCGTACCCGGAGCCGCTCTCCTTCGACCCCGAGAGATGGCTTCACGCGCCGCCCCCAAACGCCTACTTGCCTTTCGGCAACGGCGCGCGCTACTGCATCGGCTCGGGCCTCGCTACGGGCGTCATCAAGTTTGGGCTGGCCCTGCTGCTGCGCGACTACCGCCTCACCCCGGCTTGGGAGGGGACGCTCCAGGAAGCCGGGAACACGCTGCACCCCAAAGGCGGCTTGCCCGTCCGTATTGAACGCGGCTCCTAGACCGGGCGCGCGTAGCCGAGCTGCGCCTCCAGCGTCCGCTTCACCTCCGGCCACTCGGTATGGATCACCGAGAAGACCATCGTGTTCCTTATATAACCGTCTTTCATCACCCGCTCGGCGCGCAACGTTCCCTCGTAGGCCGCGCCCAGTTTGCGAATCGCGCGCTGCGAGCGCACGTTGCGAGCGTCCGTATAGAAGTAGACGCGCAAAAAGTCGAGCACCTCGAACGCGTGGCAGAGCAGCAGATATTTGCTCTCGGCGTTTACGCCTGTTCCCTGAACCCGCGGCGCGAGCCAAGTAAAGCCCAGCTCACAGCTCCGGTGCGCCGATCTGAGATCGGCGTAGCGGCTCGTTCCGACAACGTCACCGCCCACAAGCAGCACAAACGGATAGGCCGTCCCGGCCTTACGCTCCCCGAACGCCTTTGCAAAATACGCCTCGGCCTCGGCGTCGGTCGTCGGGGTCGAGGTGTAGCGGTAGGTCTCCGGGTCAGCCTTAGAGATCGCCAGTAGGGGAGGAATGTGCGCCGGGAGTAGGGGCTCGAGCCTCACCCTCTCCCCTTCGAGCACGAGCGGGTGTTCGATCATGACATTAGTATAGGTGCCGGTAAGCTGGACGCCAATCGGGTCGCCCAGCGCGTAAAACACTTACGTCTCAGGCCGACGCTTGGGACGCTGACGGCGGTGAGGTGAACGGCTTGCTTGGATAGGTACTTAACCGACCTGCATATCGAGTTCGGAGTGAACGGCGTGTTGCGGCACCCCGGCGTCGAGGTCGATCTCCAAGGGCACGATCTCAGCGTGCTCGATGGGGCGCTGCACCCCGAGCATACTGCTGATCACGACCGCGTGCGAGACGACGATCAGGCTGCTCAGGTGGTCGTAACGCCGCAGCACGTTCAGCACGCGCCCCCGCACCTCCTCGACGCTCTCCCAAGTGCGCGCCTCGGGGGGGGGCAGGTGCCGCTGGGCGACTGGTACCCGGCGGTCGACGGCGGGCGCGGGGGCGGAGCGGACGCGCCGCTCGGCAAAGGGCACAAACCCGGTGTAGTAGTTGAGCTGTCTGTTGGCGTCGCGGATGATGTCATCGTCCATCTCACCTAAAGAATCTTTTTGCGGCAGCCACTCGTGCAGGTCGTACTCGACGTGCAGAGGTTTATTGAGCACCCGCGAAAGCCGCGCCGCCGACTCTAGCGCCCGCGCGTACGACGAGGTGAGGATGCCCTCGGCTTCCTGCAAACGGTAGTCGCTGGCGATCACGTCGATCTGCAAACGGCCCCTAGGGGTCAGGGGGGCAAACGACCGCGCCCAGCCCCGCACGCCGCGCGACTCGAGCGCCTGCCAGTCGGTCTCACCGTGACGGATAAAAAAAAGCTTCATAAACGCTTCCGTTCCGGCTTCTGAAGGCAACTTGGGCGAGGGCGACCGACATAGTTTAGGGTAGCACAGAGGTATTTTTTGCCGCAGTGATAGGTGCAGTTCATTGCGTCTCGAGGGGCCCCGGCGCCTCCCTTTCGCAGTGTTCAAGAGTTTTTGGCAGCCTGACAAAATAGGGCTCAGGCGACGGACAGCTACAGCCTAGCAGGGGCGGCGGTGAGAGTTTATACAATGCTTAACTCGTAAGCTCAACTCTGTGGGCTCAACGCCGGTGCCGGATGCCGTCCAGCGCCGTGTTTGCCTGAAGCACTTACGTTAAAATGGACCTGTGGGAGTCATCGATGATCTTTATCGGCGCGCGCTGCTCGCGGTAGCCGACGCGGGCCCGGTCACAGGGTTTGTCAAACAGCAGGGGCGACACTTGGGCGTTTCGCGCTTCGTCGCCGGGGAGAGGCTGCCCGAGGTTTTAGAGGCGGCGAGGACGTTGCGCGGGGAGGGTCTGGAGAGCATCTTCGACCTGCTTGGTGAGTTTGTCGACACCGAGGCGGACGCCGCGGCCATGACGGGCGAGATTCTAACGACTTTGGAGGCCCTCCGCTCGGAACCAGGCGAACGCTATATGAGCGTCAAACCGACGCAACTCGGGCTCGGGGTGAATTTCGACTTGGGCCTCCGCAACGCACGCCGGGTCGCCGAGAAGGCGAGAGAGGTCGACGCGCGGCTCTGCCTCGACATGGAGAACGCGCCCTACGTCGACGGCACCTTAAGGCTTTTTCGCACGCTTCAAGATGAAGGCTTCAGGCACGTCTCGACGGTTTTGCAGAGCTACCTCTACCGAACCAAAGACGACCTGAACACGCTTTTGGAAATTTCGCCCAAGCCGACGCTGCGCCTTGTCAAGGGGGCCTACCGCGAAAGCGAAGCGGTCGCGTTTGGGGATAAGGCTAAAGTCGACCAGAACTACCGCGACCTCCTCTACCGGGGCCTCGAGGGCGGCGCGACGCTCGGTATAGCCACCCACGACGAAAGCATCATCCGTGAGACCGAAGCCTTTGTGCGCGGTGCCGGGTTAGACGCGGACCGCTACGAATTTCAGTTTTTGTACGGCGTTAAACCCGCGCTGCAAAAGCGGTTGGTGGGGCGCGGTCACAAGGTACGTATCTATATTCCCTACGGCAGCGATTGGTACGGCTACTTCAGCCGCCGCTTGGCCGAGCGGCCCGCGAACCTGATGTTCGTCGTTCGCGGCCTTTTCGGCTGAGCAGAGCGCAAACGTATCACCCGGGCTGTTAAGTGTCGGATAGGCGCGCAGCCCACTCAGCAAAGGAGTTTTATGGACCTGTTTGAACCCTACAAGACCGAGCCCTACTCGGATTTTTCTCAGGAGAGCGTGCAGAGCGCCTACCGGCAGGCGCTGGAGGAGGTCCGTGCCCAGTTGGGGCAGGACTACCCGCTCATCATCGGCGGCGAGAAGGTCACCCCCGCGCACGGGTTTCTCGAGTCGGTGGACCCGTGCAACACGCAGCAGATCGTTGGACGCAGCGCCAAGGCTAAACGTAAAGAGGTCGAGCGCGCACTGACCGCCGCTTGGGACGCGTACGGGAGCTGGTCGCGGCTGACGATGAGTGAGCGTGCCCGGACGCTTGTCAAACTCGCTGCCGTGATGCGCCGCCGCAAATTTGAACTCGCCGCCTGGGAAACCTTCGAGGCCAGCAAAAACTACGCCGAGGCCGAGGCCGACGTCGCCGAAGCGATTGATTTTTGCGAGTACTACGCGCGGCAGGCGCTGAAGCTTGACGGGCCGCTGGAGACCTACGACTACCCCGGTGAGGAGAACACCTCGTTTTTAATCCCTATCGGCGTCGGCGTCGTGATCCCGCCGTGGAACTTTTTGCTGGCGATCATGGTCGGTACCGCGGTCGGGCCGGTGGTGGTGGGCAACACGGTCATCGTCAAGCCGTCGCCGGACACGCCGATCATCGCGCAAAAGTTTATGGAGTGCGTGTCCGAGGCGGGTTTTCCGGCGGGCGTCATCAACCTGCTTACCGGCGAAGACGCCGATATCGGCGACCTCTTGGTCGACCACCCTCGGGTGCGCTTTATCAACTTTACCGGCTCGCTTGACACGGGCTTACGCATCCATGAACGCGCCGCCAAGCTGCAACCGGGGCAGAAGTGGTTGAAGAAAGTGTACGCCGAGTTGGGCGGTAAGGACGCGCTGATCGTCGACGAGACGGCCCCTTTGGACATGGCTGCCGACGCTGCGGTAGCGAGCGCCTTTAGCTTTCAGGGTCAGAAGTGCTCGGCGCTAAGCCGTCTGATCGTCGTCGACGAGGTGTACGACGGGCTTCTAGAACGGGTCGTCGAGCGCACCAAAAACCTCTCGCTCGGTCCTGCTGAAACGAACGCCGACGTAGGCGCGGTCATCAACCAAAAAGCGGTCGCCAAGACTATGGGCTACATCGAGAACGGCAAGACCGAAGCGCGGCTGGTTTTGGGCGGAGGCCGGGGCGACGACGCGGGTTACTTCATCGAGCCGACGGTTTTCGCCGACGTCCCGCAGAGCGCGTCGATAGCCTGCGAGGAGATTTTCGGTCCTGTCTTGTCGGTTATGCGGGCTCGCAGTTTTGACCACGCCCTAGAGCTTGCCAATGCGACGGTGTACGGCCTTACGGGTGGGGTGTTCAGCCGCGACCGTTCGCGCTTGGAACGCGCCCGCCGCGAGTTCCATGTTGGCAACTTGTACCTCAACCGCAAGATCACAGGCGCGCTCGTCGGGGTACAGCCGTTCGGCGGCTTTAACCTCTCGGGCTCGAACGCCAAGGCGGGGGGGCCCGACTATCTGCGGCTTTTTATGGAGATGAAGACGGTTTCGGAACGTTACTGAGGTGCGCCCTCCGACGCGCTGGGGCAGGTTCACGCCAGCCGCGCTTTGCTGGGTGCCCGACGGGACCGCATCGTTGAGGTGTCCCTACAGGCGCTGACTGACCGGATTACCTCAACATCTCTAAGACCTACCCTCGCGTGCGGTTTTGGGATGGGCGGCAGGTGGCGGTCTCTTACGGTCACGATAACCGCCTGCACCCCGCTGGCCCGCACCGCTACCACGTCCACGTCGGTGCGGGATAGGGCTTCGACCCTGTGTGGGGTGACCTGACCTGCGTGGCGTCAGGTCAGCGTCCTCGAGCACCCCGTCGATGTGCTCAGCGAGCAGCTGGGCGAACGCGCGCTTTCCGTAGTGATGATCGGCAGGGTCCGAGTTCAGCAGTTCGGGCTTGACCAAGCCGTCCTCGCCTACCGAGACGCGGTCGAGGTTTAGGTAGGGAACACTCTCAGCGCGGCACATCCTCTCCATCTCCCGGTTAAAGGCCAGGGTCAGCTCGGTCCGCTGCCGCTGCGTCGCCGTGACGCCCTTTCGCAAGTTGGCGACCTCACCCCAGTCGGCCCCGTCTTGAATGGTCGGCAGCGGGGTGCTGACGCAGATGGGCGAAAAGCCGCGCGCCTTGATGTCCCGGATAAAGTGTCCGTAGGTGGCGACTGTTTTTTGAAAGGCCTCGCGCACCGGAATTTTGTACTTGTCCGCGCGGTACCAGATGATAAAGCCAGTGTCGTTCTCACCCAACATGATGATGACCTTTTTTGCCCGCGTGCTCAAAAGCGCACGGTCGAACTTCTGAACCGCCTGCGTGATCGATTCGGGATTCTCGAGCCCTGAAGCCGTCGCGCCGGGGACGCTCGAGACGTTGAGGTAGTAGCGCCTGAGATGCAGCCGCACGATTTTGTGCCCGAAGATGGTGGCGTGCGAGTCGCCCAAGACCAGAACCTCCGGGCAGAGGCGCTTATGCACTCCAAGAAGGAGCTTTCGCAGGTTCTCTTTAAGGCTTTCGGACACTTTCATCTTGATCTCCTGTTGAGTTCACTTTTCTATCCAGCACAGTTTGGGCGCGCTTAGGGATGTACGGTTGGAGATAATAGACGCTCCCGTCTACTCGGTGCGGTAGCGAAACGGGCCTGCCGCGGCCCGCACGCGCCCCGCCTGCGGGATGACCAGCCCCACATGCTGGGCCAGCACCCGCGCGTAGACGCGCTTTTCGTAGTGGTGGTCGAACGGGTTTTTGTTGAGCAGTTCGGCCCTTACCAGCCCGTCGGGACCCAGCGAAACGTCGTCTAGGTTGATGTAAGGGATGGCGTGAACCCGGCAGAACGCCTCTAACTCCCGGTTAAAGGCCAGGGTCAGCTCGGTCCGCTGCCGCTGCGTCGCCGTGATGCCCTTTCGCAAGTTGGCGACCTCGCCCCAGGTGTTGCCGTCTTGAATGGTCGGCAGCGGCGCGCTGACGCAGACGGGCGAAAAGCCGCGCGCTTTAAGCGTCCGCAAAAAGTTTTGATAGGTGGAAACGGTCTTGGTGAACGCCTCTGCGACCGGCACACCGTACTTGTCGGCGCGGTACCAGATGATAAAACCTGTGTCGACCTCACCGAGCATCACCACGACCTTTTGCGCGCGGGTCGCCGCCAAGACGCGGTTAAAAATGTTGTAGGTCTGCGTTTTTGAGTTCGGGTTCTCGAGCCCCGACGCCGTCGCGCCGTGGACGCTGACGACGTTGAGGTGGTAGCGCCAGAGCTTTCTGCGCAGCCGGGGGCTGCTAAAAACCCTGACGTGAGAATCGCCTAAAACGAGAAGCTCCTCAAAAAAGGGCCGTTGCACCCCCAGAAAAAGGCTTCTCAGGGCCCCTTTGACCCTCCTTCTCAACTTCATATCACCTCCGAGTCGTTCTCGGGATGATAGGTGCGCCTCGGGCCACACGACGGCGAAACGCTCACGTGGCGCGTCCCGTTCGCCCAGCTGTGAATTATTTAACCTCAGTTCGAGGTTTCGGAGCCAAATGAAGAAGTATCTCCTAGGATGGGGTTGTCTAAAGACCCGCTAAGGAGATACGGTTATGAGTTTACTCGAGCTATTCGTTGAAGTTGACGACTTCCACCAAGCGTTCGAGAGCTGGGCCGCACAGCAGCAACTGCCCGGCAAAGCGAAACGTGGTCCTGAGCCCTCGCTCTCAGCTAGTGAAGTCATGACTATCGTGATCCACTTTCATCAACAGGGCTACCGCGACTTCAAAAGCTTCTATCAGAAGCACGTTTGTAGGCACCTTGCTGCCGAGTTTCCCAGACTGGTTTCGTACGGGCGCTTTGTCGAGTTGATGCCAGGTGTACTACTACTGCTGTGCGCCTACTTGCAGAGCCGCTTCGGTCGCTGCACCGGCATCGCTTTTGTAGATAGTACGCCGTTGGCGGTTTGTCACAACCGACGAATTAACAGGCACAAGGTCTTCAAAGACTTAGCGGCGCGTGGCAAAACAACCATGGGCTGGTTTTATGGATTCAAGCTGCATCTGATCGTCAATGATCTGGGCGAGCTGCTGGCCGTACACCTCACTCCGGGCAACGTCGATGACCGCAGACCGCTTGAGGGCATGAGCGAAGAGCTTCTCGGCAAGCTCTTCGGAGATAAAGGCTATCTCTCACAAGCGCTGTTTGAGATGCTCTTCGAGCGCGGCCTGGAACTGATCACCTCGCTGCGTAAAAATATGAAGGGGCAGCTGATGCTTTTGTCCGACAGGCTCATGCTGCGCAAACGCTTCATCATCGAGACGATCACGGATCAGCTCAAAAACATTTCTCAGGTAGAGCACACTCGCCACCGGAGTCCGGCAAACTTCGCTGTGAATCTTCTGGCCGGTCTCGTTGCCTATACCCACCAGCCAAAAAAACCTTCTCTCCGGTTGCCTTCCAACCTGACTCAGCTACCGACCATTATCTAAACGTTAAACGTCGAACTCAGGTTAAACTAGGTGCGGAAGAGTTTCCGGTCGAGGCCCAGACGCGGCCTGAGAATCTAGCGCTCAACAAACCGCTAGACCTCGAGTTCTCTAGTCCACCTACTGCGGAGGGATCGTCAACAGACCTTAACGTCGGCTGCTGAGGAGTGCCGCCCGCCGCGCAGAGATGTCTAACAGCTTTTCCTGCGAGTTAAGCCTGCGCTGTCCCGCCCTACGCCGAAGGTAGGTATAGAGACCGTCCGGACCTAGCTCCCTGGCCTTGACGTTGTCGCGGAGGTTCAGGTCTAGAACCTGTAAGACTTTCTTTTTGACCGCTCGGTCTTCGATGGGGAACACGACCTCGACGCGCCGGGTCAGGTTGCGCTGCATCCAATCCGCCGACCCCAAGTAGAGGCTTTCCTCGCCGCCGTTAAGGAAGAAGAACGCCCTCGAGTGTTCTAAAAATCGCCCGACGATGCTGCGGACGCGGATGCGTTCACTTACCCCCTCGACGCCCGGACGCAGGCAGCAGATGCCGCGCACGATAAGGTCGATCTCGACCCCTGCTTGCGCCGCGCGGTAGAGCGCGCGAATCACGCGTGGATCGACGAGCGCGTTCATCTTGGCGATGATGCGGGCCGGACGACCCTCACGGGCGTGCGCCTCCTCGCGTTCGATGGCCCCGGTTAGTTCGCTGCGAAGCGTTTCCGGGGCGACCCAAAGCTTGCGCCACGCCTGCTGTTTGGAAAAGCCGGTGAGGTAGTTGAATAACTCCGATAAGTCAGCGCCCAGCTCGGAATCGCACGAGAGCAAACCAAAGTCGGTGTAGACAGTGCTGGTACCGCGGTTATAGTTGCCGGTACCGAGGTGCATGTAACGGCGTATTTCTTGACCTTCACGGCGGACGATAAGAAGCGTTTTGCAGTGTGTCTTAAGGCCCGCAAACCCGTAAACGACGTGGACCCCGGCACGCTCCAACTCGCGCGCCCAGACGATGTTGTTCTCTTCGTCGAATCTGGCCTTTAGCTCGACCAAAGCGGTGACCAGCTTGCCGTTACCCGCCGCCCGCGCCAAGGCCGCTACTACCGGCGACTTGCCGCCGACGCGATATAAAGTCTGCTTGATCGCCAGCACATCGGGGTCGTCGGCGGCCTGCTCGATAAGGTTAAGAACAGCGTCGAACGAGTGAAACGGGTGATGAATAAAGACGTCTTGACGCCCGATGATGCCGAACACGTCCGACATCCCCAAGAACTCAGTGGGTAGCCGGGTGTCGAAGGGGGGGTAACGCAGGTCGGGCAGGTCTAAAAGCGCCAGCTCCATAAAGTCGCCGACGTTGAGGTGATAGTCAACGCGGTAGACGTCGCTCTCGCTGAGCTGAAGCGTACGGCGCAAGAAGTCGCACCACGGCGCGGGCATCTTGGCAGTGACCTCGAGCCGCACGGCGTCCCCCCAGCGGCGCTTACGAACCTCATCCTCGATCACCTGCAAAAGGTCGTCGGCTTCGTCCTCGGCGATCTCGATGTCAGCGTCCCGAGTCAGCCTAAAGGCGTGGCTCGAGCGCACCTCATGACCGGGGAACAGGTCACCGACTTTTGCCCGGATGATCTCCTCGGCTAAGACAAAGCGAAATGTTCGGTCGGCGTCGTCTAGGGGTGGCAGGCGCAAAAAGCGCGGGAGCACGCTCGGCACCTGCACGACCGCGAGCTTCGTCTCGTCGCGGGCGGGATCGAAAAGCTCGAGCAGCAGCGAAAAGCTCAGGTTGGGAAGCCGCGGAAAGGGGTGCCCGGAATCGACGGCGAGAGGCGTGAGCACCGGGAACAGCTCGCGGTCGAAGTAGGCGTCGACCATAGCCCGGTCGGTTTCGGAGAGTTTGTGAACGGGCACGAGCGCGACGCCGTGGCGCTCCAACGCGGGCAGAACGTCGTGGCGGAGCACCTTGCGGTGGCGCGCGATGAGCGGGTGGAGCTCGCTTGAGATGGCCGTGAGCTGTTCGGCGGGCGTGAGGCCGTCAAAGCTGCGCCCGACGATACCGGCGGCGACCTGCTCTTTAAGACCCGCGTAGCGGATCATCATAAACTCGTCTAGGTTGCTGCTGAAGATCGCCAAAAACTTCAGGCGCTCGAGGGGTGGGTTTTCGTCATCTTCGGCCTCTTCTAAAACCCGCTCGTTAAACCTGAGCCAAGAGGTCTCCCGGTTAAAGTAAAACTGCGGGTCGTGCAGGTCGGGCTCAGCCATACCCTAAGCCTAGCAAATCCCCAAACGAAGGTGCCGGTCTCACGCGCGTTGCTCGGCGACTTAAACCAACATCAGAGGGTCCTTAAAGTCAAACGTTCTGCGGCGCAGGCACCTCGAGGGCCACCTCGAAGCTGATCTCGGCTTTTAAGCTACTCGCTACCGAGCAGTACTTATTCATAGCGAGATCTACAAAGCGCGTCGCCGTCTTTTCGTCAAGCCCCGGCACGTCAAAGACGTGTCTGGCGTGAATATGCGTATAGGGCGCGGGCACGGCGTCGGGCCGCTCGCCGGAGAGTTCGATACGGTAGCCCTGCACGTCTAAACGACGCTTTTTAAGCATCTCTACAACGTCGAAAGCCGCACAAGCGCCGAGTGCGTTTAAAAGCAGTTCCATCGGGTTGGGACCGGTTTTCGCCTCGGCCTCGCCGTCGATCATGACGCGCTGCCCGTCGGGGGTAACGCCGACGAAGCGTTTGTCTACGAGGTGATGCACAGTGGTCGTTTTGGTCGTCATATGTTTAAGTATGCTGCACGCGCGCTACGGCGCTGTTGGGTAGAGGACACGGACGTAAACTCAAAAGGTGGCGGGCTGGAGCAAAAGCGAGTGGCGCGGCTGGGCTAAAGAAACACGGGCGCGGCTGGACATCCCGGCTTTGAGTAGGGACGTTGTGGCGCAGCTCGAGCTTTGGCCCCCGTACCGGCAGGCTGAGCACGTCCTGAACTATCTAGCCTTCGGCAGCGAACTCAACCTGTCGGGGCTTCAAGGAAAGCGGTTTTACATCACCCGGACGCGTGACGACGGCACGCTCAGCGTCCACGCACTTTCAGAGGGGCTCGAGCGTCACCCCTACGGCTTTTGGCAAGCGCACCAGGAGAGTCCGGAGGTAGAGGTGCGGAAGCTCGAGCTACTCCTTATACCAGGCTTGGCGTTCGACCCCTCCGGCACTCGTCTAGGCTACGGCAAGGGTTTTTACGACCGGCTGCTGGGCAGCGTTCAGAAGGGTGTCTCTATCGTCGGCGTCACACCGTCGCAGCTCATCGTCCCGACCCTACCGACTAGAGCGCACGACGTACCTATGACACACCTGCTAAGCGAAACCGGCGTCTTTAGGACCGGCTAGGAGGGCTTGTGGTAAGGCGTCAGCTTCTCCCGTACCGCGTCCGTGATGGGAACGGGTTTCTGCGCCTGGTAGTCGAACATCACGACGACCGAACGCGCCCGCGCCGCGATCTCGCCGCTTCCATATATCTCTTGCTCCAGAGTTACGCTCGTACGGCCAAGTTTGGCGACGCGGGTCAGGACGTACACCGTGTCCCGAAACCGAACCTGTTTGAGGAAATCGAGCGAGAGGTGCGCCAAGATGAGATAGACTCCTTGAGCCCGGAACCCATCCAAAAAGTCCACGCGGCCCTGCTCGGCGTAGAGCGCGTAGGCGGTGTTGTTGAGATGTCCGAGCGCGTCGGTATCGTTAAACCGCAGCTGAATCTCGGTGCGATAGACGCGAGTTTGGGACGCTGAAACTACATCGGGTGACATAACCCAGCTTACCGTGCCGGACAGTAAAGTTTGACGTTAAGCGGGTTCAGTCTAGAGTGGCCGGTCAGCCTCGAGCTTTCCGCGCGCTTCGGGCGGCACAGGCTTGGCCTCCTGTGCTTGAGGGTCGAAAAAAACCACGGTTGAGGTAAGGCTCGCCACGACCTCATCATCGGCGTAGACCTCTTGAAAGAGGTTTACGCTGCTCTCACCAACCTCGGTGACGGTAGTATTCACCCAAACGCGCTGCCCGAAGCGAACCTGGCTTTTGAACTCCAGCGCCAATTTGGCGAGGAGCAAGTAGGTATCCTCACCGCGCACGGCGTCTAAGAGGTCAGCGCGAGCGAGTTCGGCGTAGACCACGTAGGCGCTGTTGTTGAGGTGACCCTGGGCGTCCGTGTCGGAAAAGCGCATCTGGACGTCGGTTCGGTGGGGCATGACCTCAGCATAGAGTAGGTCAAAACGGAGCTGTACACCCTCCCCTACAGACTCGCCGACGCCAGGGGCACCGCAGGACGTTTCTGACAGCGTGGGCAAAAATGTGTGCCGCGCCCTCCTACGACCGTTTTGGTGATAGGCCGCCCGCAGCGTGGGCAGGGTGCGTCCGGCTGGCCGTAGACCTGAAGCTGCGCCAAGTAACCGCCCACCTCGCCGCCCACGGTGCGGTAGTCCTGAAGCGTCGTGCCCCGAAACTCGAGGCTCGCGGCCAGCACCGCACGGATGGCTTCGGCTAGCGCGTAGGCCTTAGCTTTAGACACGGCTTTAGAAGGCGTCAGTGGATGGACGCGCGCGTGCCAGAGCACCTCGTCGGCGTAGATGTTGCCGACGCCCGAGACGGGCCGCTGGCTGAGCAGATAGGGCTTGATGGGCACCGCCGAGGCTTGCAGCGCCCTGTAAAAAGCTGCCGCGGTGAACCCCGCCTCGAGCGGCTCCGGTCCCATGGCGTGCAGGGTCGGCAAGCTGTCGTACAACCCGGACGGCACTACCAGAAAGCGCCCAAAGCGGCGCGCGTCCTGGAAATACAGTGTCGGGCTCAGGCCGGGGTCCAGCTCGAGCCTTACCCTCACGTGTTTAGGCGGGGGTTCCGGGCTGAGGATGCCGGTCATGCCCAGATGGATAATTAGGTCATCACCCCCCGAAAGCGGCAGGATCAGAAATTTGCCTCGGCGCTTGACCTCCAGGATGTGCTGCCCACTCGCCCGCTCGAGCCCGGCGTACTTGGGACCCGGCACCGCCTCTATAAGGTCGGCTTGCATAATGATGCGGTCCGTTAGCCACGGCGAAAGCTCCCGCCGGACGGTCTCAACTTCAGGCAGTTCGGGGATACTGAATCCGCCCTTCGTAAAGCGCCTTGCCGACAATCGCGCCGTCCAGCCCCAGACTTTCGTAAAGCTCCAGGTCATAGTCGCTCGCCACCCCGCCGCCCGCGACCAAGGTGTGCGGACACGCCGAGCGCATCAAGCTGACCGGCTCCGGGTCGACACCTAAGAGCGTGCCGTCGCGGGCGATGTCGGTATAGATAATGTGCGTCACGCCCTGCTCGGAAACGCGCTTTGCCAGGTCACGCGCGGCGACGGCGCTCGTCTCGGTCCAGCCGCGTACCGCCACCAGACCGTCCCGCGCGTCGATAGAGACGGCGATGCGGTGCGCTTCGTAGCGTGAGAGCAGGGCGTCTAGTAACCCAGGTTCGGTGATGGCGGCGGTACCGATGATGACGCGCTCGACAGTGTCTAAAAGGCGCTCGGCGGCCCCCAAATCGCGGATGCCGCCGCCAACCTCGAGCTTGCACGGCAGCGCGGCGGCCAGCTTAGCGATGACCTCACGGTTGTCTCCATGTCCGAAGGCCGCGTCCAGGTCGACTAGATGCAACCACGACGCGCCCAACCCGGCCCACTTTTGAGCTGCCTCTAAGGGATCGTCAAAATACACCGTCTCGTCCTCTGTCCGTCCCTCAACGAGCCGCACAGCCCGTCCCCGCTGAATATCGACTGCTGGAACCACCTCAAACATAACGCCTCAACCCCGGAGCTTTAATCATAGGCTGAGTATAGCTGCTGCACGCGCCTACTTTGGGACGCCCCTGAGACGCCTAGGCTCGTACTTTTTGGAGGCTTCCAAGCGCTTCACCTGTGCGCGAGCGAGGCGTTTTTGTCAAAGTAAGACCAAGCAGCGCTTCCAGCTCTACCTTCGGGTGAGTACGGTTAGGGCAGCCACCGCAGGCTGGGCTACCATCCCAAACTGACCCACGACGTGTTGAGGCAGCTATGGACCGTTCACGCAGTCTCCCCCGGCGGTAACGTGCGCGGGACTGCACACCGCTGAGCCCACACCTCCCTAAACTTATTACCGGAGGCTACTGTGGCGAACCCCGAACAAGTTCAGGACAAACCCGTTTCAAAACCGGGTGTAGAGAGCAACGTCTCTGTACAAGACGGCGCGGACAAGGTATATGGCCGTTCGGGAGCAAGGGGTAGAAACACGATTTTGCTGATCAGCTTACTTCTTGCTCTAATCGTCGGCATTTTGGTCGCGCGTTATCTGTTCTGACCCCGTAGATTGACCTGTAAACCGTCCACGACAAACGGTTTACATCGGGTGCGGTGACGTGTCAGGCTAGCGTAAGGAGGCCCGTAATGCAGCGCACCAGAGAAGACCTCGAGGCGATGACGCACGATGAACTCGTCTCGAGGGTGCTCGAGCTTCAAGACCTGTTGCGCGAGGGGCTCGGTGTCCGCAACGCCCTACACCGCGTCCTCAACGACATCCTTAAAGCCAAAGCCGAGGAGGTCGGCACCTACGCCGACGCTTCCGAAGCGGCGCTGGGGCCGGGTGAGCACGCTCTTAAAGAAGCGTGGGCCAGAGTCCGGCACGCCGTCGCCAACCCGTCGGGCGCGGCCGAGGTGATGCCCGACATCCGCGGCGAGAGCGAGCTTTAGAGGGCCTTTCTAACGTATTCATCTCTCCACTACACCTATGCGCCACGAGCTTTTATGACACTTCCGTGACACTTCGTCGTAATCATTCCGATTATGCTGGGGTGTGGAACAACTCGCTTTAATCGGTGTTTCTCATAAACGCGGCGGCGCAGCGGCGCTCGAGGCGTGGCAGAGCACCTTTAGCTTAGCTGACGAGGCCCCTCGGCGGGCAGGGTTTTCCGAGTGGGTGCCGATCATCACCTGCAACCGCTGCGACTTGGTGGTTGCGCTGCCTAAGGGAATGGACGCGCTTGGGGCGCGTGAGGCGTTGGCGGCGAACGTACCCTTTCGCCCCTACGCTTATGGGGGTGACGGCGCACTTGAACAGCTTACCCGCATCGCCACCTCGCTCGACTCACTTAACCCTGGCGAAGATCAGATCATGGCGCAGGTGCGCGGCGCGTTCGCCGCCGCGCAGGCCGCAGGCAGCGTCGGACCGACCACGCACTTCGCCTTTCAAACAGCCCTCAAGATTGCCAAGAAGGTGCGCCGAGAGGTCCCTTTAGCACCGCTGAACACCTCGCTTTTCAGCCTCGCACGCCCCGAGCTGGAGCGCGTGCTGCCCCACGGCGGCACGGTCGCGGTCCTCGGCGCGGGCGAGATGGGCGCGCTGGCAGCCAAGTCGCTCTCCGCTCAGGCAGGCGTGGAGCTGATCGTCGTCAACCGCAGCGTAGAGCGGGCGCGACAGCTCGCCAAGCACTTGGGGGCGAAAAGCTCCTCCCTCGAAGCTTTTTTAGCCGCACCCCCACCCGTTGACGCGCTCGTGTGCGCGACGCCGGTGCGCGGCATAGTCGACCGGACGCTCGTACAGCTTCTCCCCGACCTTAAACTCATCGTCGACTTGGGTCTTCCGCGCAACGTTCACAGCGAAGTCCTGGAGCTTCCCAACCTCCGCGTGCTCGACGTCGACACCCTTCAAGATGCGGGCAAAATGCGTCGTGAAACCCTGTACGGACGCCTTGCTGAGGCCGAAGCGCTGATGCAGCGGGAACTCGACTCGGCCCTTGAAGGGTGGACCGAACGCCAGCTCGGTCCGTCCATCACCAAACTCCGGCAGCACTACCTCGACACGGTTCGGAGAACACTCCCGGATATGTCGGCGGGAGAGGCCGAACGGCTCGCACACCGCTTTGCCCGCGTGCCGGTGCAGGGCCTACGCGCCGTTGCCCGCAGCTACGGTTTGGGGGCGGCCGAAACGTTTTTGGGCGAGACGCTTCTCGGTGAGGCGGGTTTAAGTGAAATAAGATCGGGCGACGCAGCAGCTGGAGCGGGGCGGCTCGAGCCTGACAGACCACGTGACTGGGCGCGTGAATAAGCCTATTCGCATCGCTACCCGGAAGAGTGACCTGGCGCTGTGGCAGGCGAACTGGGTTAAAGGTCGTTTGGAGGCGCTCGGCAGACGCGCCGAGCTGGTTTTGATCGACACGCAGGGCGACCGCACGCAACAAGACGGTGTCCCTTTTCGGCTGATGCCGGGTCAGGGGTTTTTTACCAAAGCGGTGCAGGACGCAGTTGCCGACGGACGCGCGGACGTAGCAGTGCATTCGCATAAAGACCTGCCCAGCGTGCGTATGGCCGGACTGGATTTGGCCGCCGTCTCCGAACGAGAAGACCCGCGCGACGTGTTGCTCGTGCGTCCGGGAGCGTTCGACCCGGCAGCCTCACCACTTCCTCTCAAAGTGGGTACCATCGTCGGTACGAGCGCGGCGCGGCGGCAGGCGCAGCTCAGGCACTTG
Organism: uncultured Truepera sp.; assembly: GCA_902806425.1. Taxonomy (GTDB): domain Bacteria; phylum Deinococcota; class Deinococci; order Deinococcales; family Trueperaceae; genus Truepera. The sequence goes on along the minus strand of CADCWP010000215.1, from coordinate 8,098 downwards.
CGCCCCGACGTGCGCGTGCGCGAGCTGCGCGGCAACGTTCCCACGCGCGTCCGCAGGCTGCGTGAAGGCGGGTACGACGCGGTTGTGCTGGCAGCAGCGGGGCTCTCACGTTTGGACCTCGATCTATCCGGCCTGGAGGCCGTCTGGCTCGACCCGGTGCTGTTTGTTCCGGCACCGGCACAAGGCGCGCTAGCGCTCGAGGTCCGCGCCGCCGATTATGAACTAGCCTCGCTTCTGACCGACCTGCACAGCCCGACTGCCTACAGAACCGTCGCCGCCGAGCGTGGGCTGATGGCGATGCTAGACGGCGGCTGTCAGCTGGCGCTGGGCGCGTACGCGGTGCTTGAAGACGCTCAGGTTCGGCTCACGGCCTGGTACGAGGGTGAGCGCGTGACCGCGTCGCACCTTTCATCCGAAGGGGCGGCTATGCTCGCGTTCGAGGCGCTTGGCCGTCCGGCACCGGCGTCGTAACGGCAGATGAACGTCCTCCTGACCCACAGCGAAGGGCGGCTCGAGCGCTTGGCCGCTGCGCTTACAGCTCGAGGCTTTAACGTGACGCACCACCCGCTTATCAAAACTGAGCTGTTGGATAACGAAATAACGGCGTCCGCCAGAGATTCCTTACGTTCTGACTGGCTGCTCTTCACCAGCCGTACGGCGGTCTGGTCGTGGACGTCGCTAGGTTTGCCGTTGACCGGTCAGGTACCTAAGCTCGGTGCCGTGGGTGAGTCGACGGCGCAGGAGATCACCTGCTCAGGCGGAACGGTCGCGCTGGTTGCGGAGCCTGCCTCCGCCCAGGGGTTGCTCGAGACCTTTCGGGCTCACGTCTCACCCCCCGCGCGTGTTGGACTTCCCTGCGGCGAACAGGCACTGCCTACGCTCGAGGCCGGTCTCGCCCACGCAGGTTTCAAGGTCAGCAAACTGCCCCTTTACCGCACCCTAACGCAGCCCCTGCCGAACATAAGCGCCGACCTCATCGTTTTGGCAAGTCCGTCGGCGGTAGCTGCACTTCCTGAAACGCTCACGCACGCCCGACTCGTCGCGCTCGGCCCGAGCACCGTTCGGGCCGTCCGAGCCCGCGGTTGGAGAGCCACTGAAGCCAAAACGCCCGACACTGCGGGCGTCGTTGGGGCGGTTTTAGACGCCGCTCGAGGCACGTTAACTTTGGAGACCCTATGATCCAGGATAAGACCGTCGCCCTCACCCATCGTCCCCGGCGGCTCCGCGCCACCCCGGCCCTGCGCGAGCTGGTTGCCGAAACGCACCTGCGGCCTCAAGACTTCGTCGCGCCGTATTTCGTCGTCTCCGGAACGAACATAACCGAACCCATCGGCTCGCTGCCGGGGGTGTCGCGCCTCAGCCCGGACCTCCTCTTGCGAGACCTCGAGCGCGGCCTCAAGCTCGGTGTGCGGGCCGCCATGCTCTTCGGCGTCGTTCCGAACGAGACCAAAGACCCGTCGGGCAAGCGCGCCTCCGACCCACACGGCCCCGTACCGCAGGCCCTGCGCGCCGCAAGACGCGCTTTCGGCAACGACCTGGTGCTCATGACCGACGTCTGCTTGTGCGGCTACACCGACCACGGGCACTGCGGTCTGCTGCGTTCCACACCGCGCGGCGTCATCATCGACAACGACCCGAGCCTCGCCGCCCTGGGAGAGATGGCCGTCATGCACGCCGAAGCCGGGGCCGATTTGGTGTCACCGTCGGACATGATGGACGGACGCGTCGGTTACCTGCGCGGGGCACTCGACCACTCTGGGTTTCAGGACACGGGCATCTTGGCGTACACCGTCAAGTATGCGTCGGCCTTTTACGGGCCGTTTAGAGACGCGGCGGGCTCCGTGCCCAAGGGCGGCGCGGTAGCGGACAGCGCGGCGCGGCCCCCGAGTGACCGCAAGACCTACCAGATGGATTTCAGAAATCCACGTGAAGCGCGGCTCGAGATCGCCTTAGACGCCGCCGAGGGTGCCGACCTGCTCATGGTCAAACCCGCGCTGGCCTATCTCGACATCCTCTACCAGATGCGGCAGCTGAGCAGCCTGCCGCTCGTCGCCTATCACGTCTCGGGCGAGTACGCGGCGCTTAAAGCGGCGGCGGCGGCGGGCGCACTGGGCGAGGCGGCGGCGACCCATGAAAGCCTGACCGCGATAAAACGCGCTGGGGCGGACCTGATCATCAGCTACTACGCGCTTGAGGCTGCTGAAAAGGGCTGGCTGGATTAAAGGCGACACCCTAGGGCCCGCGTCCATGAGAAAATAAGGGCGTGAAACGCCCCCGCATCACCTCTCAGCGCGCGACGCGTGTGGCCTTCGTGGTGATCGTGGTCTTTTTGCTCGCTCAGGTGGCGTGGTGGATCATCTTCCAGCAACGCTACATCGCCCGCGTAACGCGCGAGACGCTCTCTGCGTGGCAGCGCGACGCGGCGACGGCAAGCCTGCTTTACAGCGCGCGGTCCCAGATCGCGGTTCGGGAGCAGCTCCTCGTTACCTATCCGCACCTGCGCTTCGGCGGCGAACGCTTCGAGGTCGATCCCGTAGACTTGCGAGCCTTCCGCGCTGAACAGACCGGTCACCTGCGGATGTTCGCCTTTGAAGGCCCTTTTTACGCGCTCGTCATCTTGGCAGGGCTTTACGTGATCGCGGTAAGCCTGCGCGCCGAACGCGAACTCAAGAGGCGGCAACAAAACTTCTTAAACGCCGTCTCGCACGAGTTCAAAACGCCGATCAGCACGCTGCGGCTGCTTATCGAAACTGCGCTTTACCGCCCGCTCAAACCCGAAAAACAGCGTGACTACCTGGGCCGGATGGACCGCGAGGTAACGCGTCTAGAGGCTATGAGCGAACAGGTTTTAGCGTCGGCGCGGCTTGAGCACGCCCCTAGGGTTCAGACTCTCGCGCCCGCCGAACTCAACGGGGCTGTGCGCGAAGCCGTCGAGCGTGAGCGGAGCGGGTTGGAGGCGCGGGGCGCACGTTTAGAGGTGCTCTATACCCCGGACACGCTGCCCGTCTCGCTCGACACGGCAGCGTTCGGCACCGTTCTCGGCAACCTCTTAGACAACGCCGTCAAGTACAGTTCCGGTCCGGAGAAGACCGTGCGGGTGAGGCTCGAGAGTAGGCGTCACCTAGCCGTTGTTCACGTCGAGGATAACGGCGTCGGGCTGGCCGAACACGATAAAGCGCGCGTATTCGACCCCTTTTACCGCGTCGGCGACGAGCTGACCCGCGCCGCACCCGGCGTCGGGCTGGGGCTGCATCTGGTTCGCTCGATGACCGAAGCCATGAACGGCTGGGTCCGGTGCGACGCGCCCCTCGACCCGCAGACCGGGCGCGGCAGCCGTTTTAGCGTGGTGTTGCCCAAACGGGTGGAGCGCCTACCCCGCGCGTCCCCCTCCCCGGAAGCAGCGGCGGACTGACGTGCCCCCGACTGTTCTCATCGTTGAAGACGAACGTACTCTCGCCGAGGTGCTCGCCGACAACCTGCAAGACGAGGGCTACCGCACGCTCCACGCCGCCGACGGCAGTAGCGGCCTGCGGTGTTGGCAAGATGAACGTCCAAACCTGGTTATTTTAGACGTAATGTTGCCTAGAATGTCCGGCTTCGAGGTCTGCCGCACCATGAGGGGGCGCGGCGACACGACGCCGGTCCTTTTTCTGAGCGCTAAAGGTCAGGTCGAAGACCGTGTGGAGGGTCTGCGCGCGGGTGGCGACGACTACCTGCCCAAACCCTTTCATCTGCCCGAGTTTTTGCTCCGGGTCGAGAACATGCTTCGGCGGCAGCGTTGGGGCGTGGGCGAGACGCGACAGGAAACGGATGACACCCTCCGTTTCGGCGGGCACAAGGTCGATTTTCGGGCGTGGACAGCGACCTTGGCGGGCGGGCGGCAGGAGCCGCTCGGCGAGCGCGAGCTGAAAATTCTCAGGCTCCTCAGCAGTCGGCAAAACGAGGTCGTCAGCCGTGATGAAATTTTAGATACCGTCTGGGGTGACGACGCCTTCCCGAGCAGCCGGACGGTCGACAACTTCGTCATGCGGCTCCGCCGCCTTTTTGAACCCGACCCGGCGAGCCCGGTCTACTTTCATACCGTGTGGGGCGTCGGTTACCGGTTTACACCGGCGGGAACACAGGTCGAAGCACGTTAAACTATATTTTCAGTATACAGCTTCCGTTACAGATATGGCCAAGTTTTCTGTAAACGCTCAGGATCGCAGGTTTCGGACTACGGCTCGAGCACCAAGCTATTTGCTTGAACGGGACCATTATCTGACGCAGCGCCGCGTAAACTAGAGCATGAGTTTGTTTCTTAGGGCCGCTCACGGCCACAACACCCCACGCGCGCCTATCTGGATTATGCGTCAGGCCGGACGCTACCTGAGTGAATACCGCGCCCTGAAAGAGAAGTACACCTTCTGGGAGCTGTGCCGCACGCCCGAGCTGGCGGCTGAGATTACCTTGCAACCGGTTCGCCGCTTCGGGGTGGACGCCGCCATCTTGTTCCAGGACATCATGACGCCCTTGCCGCCGATGGGGTTGGAGATCGACTTCGCCCCCGGCCCAGTTTTCAAAGCGCCCGTCCGCAGCGCTGAAGCGGTAGCCGACCTCCGCGTTCCCGAACAAGACGAGATTGCACCCTTCGTCGCCGAGGCCATCCGCCTTATCCGCGCTGAAAGCCCGGTGCCGCTGATCGGTTTCGGCGGCGCGCCACTGACGCTGGCAACGTACATTGTGCAGGGCGGCGGCTCCAAGGATTACGACGAGTTCCGACAGTTTTTACGTTACGCGCCCGGAACGGCGCACGCGCTGTTGGAAAAACTCACCGAGCTGAGTATTCGCTACCTGAAGATGCAACTCGGCGCAGGCGCGCAGGCGGTTCAGGTGTTCGACTCGTGGGCCGGACTCCACGACGCGCGCCTGTACCGCGAATTCGCCAAACCGTACAACACCCGCATCTTTGAAGCTTTGGCTGAGTTCGGCGCGCCCCGGATGTACATCGCCGTGGAGGCGCTGCACCTGTACGGTGAGATCAAGGACCTTCCCTGCGAAGTCGTCAGCGTCGACTGGCGCGCGCCGCTCTCGCAGGTACGCCCGCTCTTACCGGGTAAAACGTTGCAAGGCAACTTAGACCCCGCCGTGCTGCTCGCCCCTGAAGCGGTCGTGCGCGCTGAGGCTGAGCGCGTGCTGCGCGAGGGGCTGGGTGGACCGCACATCTTCAACCTGGGTCACGGCATCATGCGGCAGACCGACCCCGGAAGGGTGGCACAGCTTATCTCTGTAGTGCAGGCGTTCGACCGTACAGGGGTGGCTTAGCGTGTCTAGGCGAGAACGTGTTGTAAACACCCTACAGGCCGGACAAGCACAGCTCATCGCAGCGTTCGAGGCACTGGACGACTCAGCGACGTTCGGGACGCACACCTGGGAGCGGCCTGGTGGCGGTGGGGGAACGGCTCGAGTCTTGGAGGGCGGCCACATTTTAGAGCGCGCCGGGATCAACTTCTCCGCTATCCACGGCGACGCCGTACCCCCGAGCCTCGCCGCGTCTCATCCGGGCAGCGAGGGCAGACCGTACTTCGCCACCGGCCTGTCGATGGTCTTTCACCCCCACAACCCCTACGCCCCGGCGTTTCACGCCAACTATCGTTATTTCGAGGTTGGGCACGGCGAGGAGAGCGACATCTGGTGGTTCGGTGGCGGCGCAGACATGACCCCCAACTACCCCTTTGCCGAGGACGCTGTCCACTTTCACCGCACTCTCAAGGCACAGTGCGACCGCCACAGCGTCGGCGACTACGGGACGCTCAAGGAGACTTGCGACCGCTACTTCTATATCAAGCACCGCGGAGAGATGCGCGGCGTCGGCGGTATCTTTTTTGACGAACTCTCCCCTGTCGGCGTAGGCGACTTTGAGACTGACTTCGCCTTTGTAGGGGACGGTGTACGAACGATTGAGGACGCGTATCTGCCGATTCTGGTTAGGCGCAAAGATACGCCCTACGGCGAGCGTGAACGGCGGTGGCAACTCATGCGGCGCGGGCGCTACGTCGAGTTCAACTTGGTCTACGACCGCGGCACGACCTTCGGCCTCCAAACCGGGGGGCATATCGAGGCCATCTTGATGTCGATGCCGCCCTACGCGCACTGGGCGTTCGATTACCAGCCCGAAGCGGGGTCCAAGGAGGCGGAGATACTGACCTTTTTGCAGCCGAGGGATTGGGCAGACGACAAACTCTCGACGGTGCGCTGACCTGAGTACAAAATAACCCATGTTTCGCAGTGTGCACCTGCTGCCGGTTTTAGGGACGCTTCTGCTCTCCGGCTGCTACAGCGAAATGTTTGTCGTATTTCCACAGTGGGACGTGCAGCTCACAAACTGGAGCGGCGCGGTCGTCGCGGACACCCCGCTCTACGCCTACGCCTGGTTGGACCCACACAGCCGCTTAGACGCCGGGCTGTCTACTGGAGCGACGCGGCAGGGCACATTTCAGCCGCCGAACGGCTTAGCAGCAAAATGACCGCGCCTCTGATGCTGCACGGCGTGAGCCACAACTACCTGAGCTTTTGCGTAAACGCACCGAGTTACCGAACACTCGTCGGTACGCTCGAGAACTTCGTTCCCGGCGAGACGATACGGCTGAGCCTGCCGCTGACGCCCGGCGAGAGTGCGCCCGTTTGCAACGACTACAGAAGGCTGCACACGCACCAAGGGGAACCGCGAGCGGATATTGCCGCCCAACACGCCAAGCTCAGCGGTGTTTACGAGGTCGTGGAGTAGACCCGAGCGGTAATTCACCCCTACACTCACCAGAACGAGCCGGAAAACACGTGGGGTATAGGGCAATTGTTCCGCTAGGGGACACACGTCCTAGACGATAAAAGGTACTATTTTATCATGACTCAAAGAGGCCCCACCGGAATTGTGATGATGAACCTGGGTGGTCCGAAGACGCTTGAAGACGTGAGACCATTTCTCCTCAAACTCTTCGAGGACCGCGAGATTATTCAACTTCCCGCGCAGCGGTTTTTAGGTCCCTTTATCGCCAACCGCCGCACCAAGAGCGTCGAGCAAAAGTACGACGAGATCGGCGGCGGCTCCCCCATCCTGGCGTGGACCGAGGAGCAGGGGCGCGGCATGTGCGAACGCCTCGACAAGATGTCGCCGGAGACCGCGCCACACAAGTTTTACGTGGCTTTCCGCTACGTCCATCCCTTTAGCGAGGACGCCCTGCGCGCCATGAAAGCCGACGGCGTAAAACGGGCGGTCGCCTTTACGCAGTATCCGCAGTTTTCGTGTTCGACCACGGGCTCGTCACTTAACGAACTCTGGCGCGCAGCGAAAAACGTCGGCTTGCAAAACGACTTCGAGTGGAGCGTCATCGACCGCTGGCCGACGCACCCCAGATTCATCGAGGCGATGGCCGAGACCGTCAAGCAGGGACTGGCGGGGTTTAGCGACGAAGAACGCGACGACGTGCTGATCCTTTTCAGCGCGCACTCGCTGCCGCTGGACGTGATTAACCGGGGTGACGCCTACCCCGCTGAAATCGGCGCGAGCACCCATGAGGTGATGAAGCGCCTCGACTACAGCCATGAGTACATCGTCAGTTACCAGTCCGACGTGGGACCGGTGCCGTGGCTCGGGCCGAGCACCGAAAAGGTACTCGAAAGCCTCGGCGAGAAAAAGCGCCGCAACGTACTAGTCGTCGGCATCGCCTTCACCAGCGACCACATCGAGACGCTTCACGAACTCGACATCGAGTACGGCGAGGTCGCGCACAAGGCGGGGATCACCAACTTCAAGCGGGCACCGGCGCTAAACGGGTTGCCGGTCTTTCAGGACGCCCTAGCCGAAGTTGTTGTCGAGCACCTGCAAGCGGGGGAAGCGTGCAGCAAGCAGTACGGGCTGCGCTGCCCCGGTTGCGTGAACCCGCAGTGCCGCAACATCCTGAACCCTATTGCGCCCTACAAACGCACGAATGTAAGCACATCGAAGGATACGAAACTCTATAAGGCGTCCTAGAAAGTTCGACTACTAAGGCTCGAACCTCCGCTATAGTGGACCTCTTGCGAAAGTCACGGGTTGAGAGCGAGTTCAAGGTTGTGAATG
>CADCWP010000214.1 GCA_902806425.1 uncultured Truepera sp. | reverse complement strand
GCATCTGCCCCCGTGACGATGGCAACTTTTCCAGCCGAGGTGTTCGCGGTTTGCACGGCTCAAGCCTTTACGAGGCTCGCGTCATGCGAGCAGGTAACGTCGGAATCATGCTAGCGGTCGGGTCACTTGAACAGGCTGCAACGTCGCCCGCGGCCGCGGCGCGCTTCAAAGGTCGTTGCGAAGCCGTCCGGGAACGCTCCACGCGAATAGCGACGTCGGCCGATGTGGTACGGATCACGAATGGCAGGTGTGCCGGTTCCCCGGCCCGGCGCGCGCGCGGCGAGCTACCCATCGGCCACCGTCCGCTGCGTCTGCTCGCCCATCCCCTCGACCCCCAAACGCATCGTCTGGCCCGGACGTAAGTACACCGGCGCGGGTTTCTGCCCGAGCCCCACGCCCGCCGGGGTGCCAGTCGAGATGACGTCGCCAGGGTGCAGGCTCATGAAGCGTGACACGTAGCTGACGAGTTCGGCGATGCCGAAGATCATGTTGCGAGTGTTGCCGTCTTGATAACGCCTACCGTCAACCTCGAGCCACAGCCCCAGGTTCTGCACGTCGCCAACTTCATCTTTCGTCACGAGATACGGCCCAAGGGGCCGAAGGTGTCGCAGCCCTTGCCCTTATCCCACTGACCGCCGCGCTCCATCTGAAACTCCCGCTCGGACAGGTCATTGACGACGCAGTACCCGGCGACATATTCAAGCGCCTCCGCCTCGCTCACGTACTTGGCGTGCGCGCCGATGACCACGCCGAGTTCGACCTCCCAGTCGGTCTTGTGCGAGTCGCGCGGGATGACGACGGTGTCGTTCGGCCCGATGATGGCGCTCGTCGCCTTCATAAAGATGACCGGCTCCTCGGGGTACTTGGCCCCGGTCTCGTCGGCGTGGTCGCGGTAGTTGAGGCCGATACAGACGAACTTGCCGACGTGGGCGACGCACGCGCCCATCCGGGGGGTACCGGAAAGGAGCGGTAAGGTGTCGGGCTCGAGCTGAGCGAGCTGCCCCAACCCCGCCGGAACGAGCACTTCGGGGCCGATGTCATGAACGATGCTCGAGAGGTCACGCAAATCTCCTTCAGTATCTACGAGCGCAGGTTTTTCTTGGCCAAGGGGGCCGTAACGGCAGAGTTTCATCGTCGCTCCTTATTATATCTTGTTTTGTTATACATACGGCAGTACAAACTCGGCACGTTAATTTGACCAACCCCCGTCGATGACCTGCGCCGTGCCCGTCGTAAACGCCGACTCGTCGGAGGCGAGATAGACAGCGAGCCACGCGACCTCCTCGGGTAGGCCGATGCGCCCCATCGGTTGCCGAGCGATAAAGTCTCTGCGCGCCTGCTCCGGGTCCGCCGCGGCGGCGACCCGCGCCTCCCACGAGGGCGAATGCACCGTCCCCGGACAGATGGCGTTGCAACGGACGCCCTGGTTGATGAAGTCCGCCGCGACCGCCTTGGTCATGCCGATGACGGCGGCTTTCGTCGCGCCATACACGAAGCGGTTCGGCGCGCCCTTAATAGACGAGGCGACGCTCGCCATGTTGATGATCGAGCCGCCACCTCCCGCCAACATGCCGGGCAGCGCCGCCTGAATCGTCCAGAACATCGAGCGGACGTTGAGGTTGAAAGAGAATGCCCAATCGTCGTCCGTGCAATCCAAGATCGTGCCGTGGTGAACGAATCCGGCGCAGTTGAAGAGGACGTCCAGCGGCGGCAGCTGCCTCATCAGCCCGTCGATGGCGGCCTTATCGTTGACGTCTAGGACTTCCACCTGGCAGTCCAGACCCACCAACAAGTCGGCGTTCAGGTCGGTGGCGACGACCTCAGCACCCTCGCGGATGAACGCCTCGGCGGTCGCGCGTCCGATGCCCTGTCCGGCGGCGGTCACAAGGGCACGTTTGCCCGTAAGCCGTCCCACTACACGACCTTACCGCGCGGCAGTGGCCCCCGGACGAGCCCCTCGGCGGCGAGGTCGTCCCATAACGCGGTCGGGATATCCAGCGTGAACATCGCGAGCGTGTCCTCGAGCTGAGCCACCGTCCGGGCCGCCGTCATGACCGACACGGCGGCAGGGTGCGCGAGCGGAAACTGCATCGCCGCCGCTCGCAGCGGGACGCCGTGGCGCTCACAGACGCCCTCGAGTCTCAGCGCCCGTCCGAGCACGTCAGGGGGCACGGGCGCGTAGTTGTAGCGGGCGGCGGGGCTCGGCTTCGTCAGCAGGCCGCTGTTGAAGACGCTGCACGGCACCACGCCGACGCCGTTTTGGGCACAGTAGTTCATAAACGGTAACGACTCCTGTTCTAGCAGGGTGTAACGCCCAGCGAGCAAAAACAGGTCGAACGCCCCCGTTTGCGCGAACGCCAGCGGCATCTCCCACTCGTTCATCCCTGCGCCGATAGCCTTCACAACTCCCTGCTCGCGCAACTCGTTGAGCGCCCGCCCCGCGCCCGCCATGACTTCGTTTACGCTCAGCCTCATCACGTCGGGGTCGTGAAGGTAGAGGATGTCGAGGCGGTCTAGGTCCATGCGGCGCAAACTCTCCTCAAACGAACGCATGGTCCCGTCATACGAAAAGTCGTACAAGACATTCAGAGGCGAGTCGGAGGCGAACGAGCGGGTCGCGCCGTCGGGATCGAGTTGGCTCGGATGCGGCGGCACGTCGCGCAGGAGGCGACCGACCTTGCTCGAGAGCACATACCCCTCTTTTTGAGACAGAAATGCCCCAAGCCGCTCCTCGGCCTGACCGTAGCCGTACCAGGGGGCCGTGTCGAAATAGCGGACGCCCACGTCCCAAGCACGGGTAAAGACCACCTTAGCCTCGCTTGCGGGAACAGGCTGAAAAAGGCCACCTTGGGTCGCGCTGCCGAAGCTGAGGCGGGTCAGCTCGAGGCCGGTGGCACCTACGGGGGTTCGTCGTCGCGGGTCGGGCATGAACTCCTTTAGGCTGAAGCCGTGCTTGCCGTACCATCTGAGTGCTAAAGTGACGCCTAGATTACCAAAAAAGCTGTATAGAGGCGTCACGTTTGAAGAACGGCTTTCGACCACCGGCTTTAGGAGACCCCGTGCTTCACCCCGCCCCGACCCAAGGCGACACCACTTGGTTCACTCACGACCGTTTCGGAATGTTCATCCACTGGGGGCTCTACGCCCTGCCCGCCCG
>CADCWP010000213.1 GCA_902806425.1 uncultured Truepera sp. | reverse complement strand
ACGCCGTGTCGAGGTTGAGCCTCGGTCTTTAACATCGGACTTAACAAACCGCCTACGCGCCCTTTACGCCCAGTGATTCCGGATAACGCTTGCACCCTCCGTATTACCGCGGCTGCTGGCACGGAGTTAGCCGGTGCTATTAGCGAGGTACCGTCATTATTCGTCCCTCGTTCAGGAGTTTACGATCCGAAAACCTTCATCCTCCAAGCAGTGTCGCTCGGTCAGGGTTTCCCCCATTGCCGAAGATTCCTAACTGCTGCCTCCCGTAGGAGTGGGGCCCGTGTCTCAGTGCCCCTGTGGCCGGTCACCCTCTCAGGTCGGCTACGCGTCGTCGCCTTGGTAGGCCGTTACCCTACCAACTAGCTGATGCGCCGCGGGCCCATCTCCAAGCGATAAATCTTTACGCGTATCATATGAGATACGAGCACATACGGAATTAGCTCCGGTTTCCCGGGGTTATGCCGTACTTGGAGGTAGGTCGCCCACGTGTTACTCACCCGTTCGCCACTAAGGTCCGAAGACCTCCGTTCGACTTGCATGTCTTAGGCACACTGCCAGCGTTCATCCTGAGCCAGGATCAAACTCTCCAAAACAATGAAGGTATCACCTCTCGGTGACGCCTCCTGTTTAGAGTCGTTTCGACTCATCGCTAGATTTATGGCTCTAGCTACCTTGTGTGTTGCTTAAATGGAATCAACAGATTTCCTTGCAAACTGGTTTTCAATGTTCTCCGCGCTCAGGAGCGCGAATACTTATTATGCACCGGCTTGCTCAGACTGTCAACCCCTCCTCGAACACGCTTGGCGTATCCGAGCGGTTGAATTTGGCCTCAACCACAGCTTAAATGGAATCAACAGGTTTCCTTGCAAAACTGGATTTTCAATGTCCTCGGCTTGTTTTTGACCCTAGAGCCTCTTTCAAGCGCAAGGAGTATCGTACACAGTCTTGGCACGCCGTGTCAACCCCTAACCGACATAAGTTCGGGACGCCGACCGACGAGCTGGCGTGAAGCATGTCTAGCGCCCAAAGTTTCGGTTACGGATTGCGTAGCAGAGGCTTTGCAAGGCTACGAAGTGCGGAGTAGGCTGATGGCATGAAGCTTTGTGACCTGGTGGCGTGGTTAGACGCGTACCTCGAGACAACCGCCTTCGACGACGTTTCGCTTAACGGCCTCCAGCTCGAGGGACGGCCCGAGGTCGCTAAGGTGGCTGTGGCGGTAGACAGCAGCATGACGACCTTCGAGCAGGCCGCCGAGGTCGGGGCGGACCTGCTGATCGTGCATCACGGGCTCTTTTGGGGGAAACCGCTTCCTGTAGTAGGGATGCACGGGCGGCGGGTCAAATATCTTTTGGATAACGGTATCAGCCTCTACGCCTCGCACGTTCCCCTAGACGCGCACCGCGACGTCGGTAACAACTGGGGACTGGCGCGCATCTTGGGGATGGCGGACCTCGAACCGTTCGGGCGTTTTGGTGGGCGGGAAGTAGGCGTCAAGGGACGTTTTCCAAACGGGGTGACCCTAAGGGAGTTGGCGGATCAGCTCGAGAAAGAACTCGGTGAATCGGTCCTGGTTCATGCGGGAGGAAAGCTCGAGCTTGAGACGCTCGGCATCATTTCGGGCGCGGCGGCACCTGAGATCGTGAGCGCGGCGGACGCGGGGCTCGACGCCTTTTTAACCGGCGAGCCCGAGCACAAGACCTTTTACGACGCCTTCGAGCGTGGCGTCAACGCGCTCTTTGCCGGACACTACATGACCGAGACCGTCGGTGTGAGCTTGCTGGCCGACAAGCTCGAGCAGGAGTTCGGTCTGGCTACCGAGTTCATCTTGCTGCCGACCGGTCTTTAGTGAAGGGTGTCTTTATCGCCTTCGAGGGGCCGGAGGGCGGGGGGAAATCGACGCAGCTACGGCTGCTCGGGCGCGGTTTGGAAAAGCGAGGTCTTCAACCCCTCCTCACCAAAGAGCCGGGAGGAACACCCGTAGGCGAGCGGATACGGGAAATTGTCCTTTTAGAACCCGAGCTTTACATAACACCCCCGACCGAGTTTTTGCTCTACACCGCGAGCCGAGCGCAGCATGTGGGCGAAGTTATCCGTCCGGCCTTGGACGCGGGCCGACTGGTCTTGTGTGACCGCTTCACGGGGGCGTCGGTCGCCTATCAGGGCTACGGGCGGGGGTTGCCGCTGGAGGTGATCGACCTCTTTACCCGGCAGGCGACTGGGGGGCTAAAACCCGACCTGACCCTGCTCTTTGACCTCGAGCCCGAGGTAGGTCTGGCGCGCGTGGTGCAGCGGGGACAAAAGGACCGGCTCGAGCAGGCCGACCTGAGCTTTCACCGGCGGGTGCGGGAAGGCTTTCTGAAACAGGCTGAGGCCGACCCTACCTGGGTTACGCTCGACGCGACGTTAAGCGCTGAGGCATTGCAACCTCTTATCTGGGAGGCCGTGCGCTCACGCTTGCCCGGACCTCACCTGGTCGCCCTGAGCCGTGCCCTAAACTAGACGCATGACGATAAGACCTACTATGTGGAGTTTAGCGCTGCTGGGCCTCCTGATGCTGGCCGGGTGTCAGGGGCAAGAACTCACCGAGGCTGTGCCCGAGGTGCTGGGGAGTTACCCCCACGACCCCGAGGCCTTTACGCAAGGTTTGCTGCTCGAGGACGGGCGTTTCTATGAAAGTACCGGGCTCTACGGCGCGTCGTCCCTGCGCGAAGTCGTGCCTGAGACGGGTGAGGTATTGAGAGAACTCGAGCTTTCCCCAGATTATTTCGCAGAAGGGCTGACCTTGGTAGACGACCGCCTGATTCAGATCACCTGGCGCGAGGGCGAAGCGCTTGTCTACGACCTCGACACGTTTGAGCTGCTGGACACGCTCCCCTATGACGGCGAGGGCTGGGGCGTCTGCTTTGACGGCGAGGCGCTCGTGATGAGTGACGGCAGCGCCACCCTGACACGGCGCGACCCGGAGACCTTCGAGGTTTTGGGAACGACCGAAGTGCGGCTCGGGGGCGACCCGGTAGAGATGCTCAACGAACTTGAGTGCGTAGACGGAGCCGTCTACGCCAACATCTGGCAAAGCGACACCATCGTTCAGATTGCTGAGGACGGACGGGTTACGCAGGAGATCGACGCGTCGAACCTGCTCAAGCCCATGCTCGCCCGGGGCGAGCTGCGCGCCGT
>CADCWP010000212.1 GCA_902806425.1 uncultured Truepera sp. | reverse complement strand
GCAGGGTGCCAACAGGCCAGTGTGCCAGAAACACCTATGCCCGCAGAACCCATCAATCTGCGCCCCGAAGTCAATCTCGTCGCAGAGCCGGAGGACGGACCCGCGCCGCTTACCGTCGAGCTGAGCGCGAACGCCAGCGACCCGGAGGGGAAACCGCTCACCTACATCTGGTCTATCGGCGCAGACTCGCCTCAGGCTGGTGCGACGCTAACCTATACCTTTGACGAGCCGGGGGAATACTCCGTTGACCTGACCGTCAGCGACGGCGAGTTTGACAGTTTTAGTAACGTCGTCATCCTTGTGCGCGATAAGGCTGAACCAGGGCTCTAACGAGCGTTCCGGTAATGCGTGTCGGACAGCTTTTGCAACCTGGCGGCGGCACCTTCCGGCGAAAGGTCACGCTGCGCTTCGGCTAGCCACTCGTAGCTCGCCACGAACTTCTGCACGCTCGCCGAACGCAGCAGCGGTGGGTAGTAGTGGGCGTGGAGCTGCCAGTGGGCACAGTCGCCAGCGTCCCCCGTCGGCGCACCGTGCCACCCCGAGCAGTACGGGAACGAGGTCTCGAACAGGTTGTCGAACCGCACCAGCATCCTTTTGAGGATGTCGGCGAGCGCGCCCCGCTCATCATCTGTTAGGTCGGGCAGGCGGAGCACGTGACGTTTGGGCAGCACCAGCGTCTCGAACGGCCAGTACGCCCAGTACGGCACGACGACGAGCCAGTAGTCGTTCTCTACCACGACGCGTTCAGCCAGCGCGGCCTCTCTCGCCGCGTAGTCCACGAGCAGTGGACTCCTGAACGTGTCGAAATAGTGTTTTTGCTGCGCGTCCTCTACCCGCGCTTCATTCGGCAAAAACGTGCTCGCCCAGACCTGCCCGTGCGGGTGTGGATTCGACGCGCCGACAATGGCCCCTTTGCTCTCAAAAAGTTGCACCCAGCGGTAACGTGCGCCGAGGTCCGTCACCTGCTCCGCCCACAGGTCTACAACCTTGCGGATGGCCGGAACGTCCATCTCGGCGAGCGTCAGGTCGTGGCGCGGCGAAAAGCAGATCACGCGGCAGAGGCCCGCCGCGCTTTCAGCCTGAAAGAGCGGGTCGTCCGTGTGACGCTCGGTGGGCGTGTCGGGCAGGAGCGCGGCGAAGTCGTTCGTGAAGACGAACGTATCCTTATACTCAGGATTTCTCAGGCCACCCGCGCGTTCGTTGCCGGGGCAGAGGTAACAGGTGGGGTCGTACGCCGGGCGGCTCTCCCGACTTGGCGCTTCCACTTTGCCCTGCCACGGGCGCTGCGTGCGGTGGGGCGACACCAACACATACTCGCCCGTGAGAGGGTTGAGGCGGCGGTGCGGAGCGTTCGGCGAGAAGGGGACGTCCATGCCGGGTATCGTATAACGTCCGGCTTAAAGGTCTTTGGGGTCCTCGAGCTAAGGCGTGTAGCACGAGAAAATCGCCTGCTTCAGCTTTGCATCGGCGAGTGGCTGCGGTAAGATGATGCGTTACCCCGTGGAGGCCACATGACGACCAAAACCAAACTCAACCGCCGCAGCAGCACCGTCACCGAGGGCGTCGAGCGCGCCCCCAACCGCGCCATGATGCGCGCCGTCGGTTTTACCGATGACGACTTCGACAAACCCATCATCGCCGTAGCCAACGGCCACTCGACCATCACGCCCTGTAACGCGGGTCTGGGCGACCTCACAGGGGCCGCTGTAGAGGCGGTGCGTGAAGCGGGCGGGATGCCCCAGACCTTCGGCACCATCACCGTCTCGGACGGCATCTCGATGGGCACCGAAGGCATGAAGTGCTCTCTGGTCTCGCGCGAGGTCATCGCCGATTCGGTCGAGACGGTCTGCCGGGGGCAGAGCATGGACGGCCTCGTCGCGGTCGGCGGCTGCGACAAGAACATGCCGGGGGCGATGATCGCTATGGCGCGGCTCGACATTCCAGCCATATTCGTCTACGGCGGCACCATCAAACCGGGTCACTACGACGGCAAAGACCTGACCATCGTCAGCACCTTCGAGGCGGTCGGCGAGTACAACGCGGGGAGAATTCCCCTAGAGTCGTTTAGGGAGATCGAACGCCGCGCCTGCCCTGGCAAAGGCTCGTGCGGCGGCATGTACACCGCCAACACCATGTCGTCGGCCTTCGAGGCGATGGGCATGAGCCTGCCGTACTCGTCGACGATGGCCGCCGAGGACTATGAAAAGCACGAGAGCGCCGCCGAGAGCGGCAAGGTATTGCTGAAACTCATCGAGGATGACCTGACGCCACGCAAAATCCTGACCAAAGCAGCGTTTGAAAACGGGATTGCGGTGGTGATGGCCGTCGGCGGCTCGACCAACGCCGTGCTGCACCTTATGGCCGTTGCCCACGCCGCAGAGGTCGACTTAACCCTTGAGGATTTCGAGCGCATCCGCGAGCGGACACCTCACCTCGTCGACCTCAAACCGTCGGGCAAGTATGTGGCCACCGACCTGCATAAGGTCGGCGGAATCCCGCTCATCATGAAGATGCTCCTGGATCACGGCCTCCTGCACGGCGACTGCTTGACGGTCACGGGCAAGACCATCGCCGAAAACTTGGCGAGCGTGTCGGGGACGCCGCCCGCTGGTCAGGACGTGGTGTTGCCCTTCGAGACGCCCAAATACGCGCAGGGGCACCTCGCTATCCTGTTGGGCAACCTGGCAACAGAAGGGTCGGTCGCCAAGGTCAGCGGGCTCAAGCACACCAGCATCACGGGACCGGCGCGGGTGTTCGACTCCGAAGAGCTGTGCATGGCGGCCATTATGGAAGACCGCATCCGCGCGGGCGACGTGCTCGTCATCCGCTACGAAGGCCCCAAAGGCGGCCCTGGGATGCGAGAGATGCTCTCACCGACCTCGGCGATCATCGGCAAGGGCTTGGGCGATTCGGTAGCGCTGATTACCGACGGGCGCTTTTCGGGTGGAACCTACGGGCTGGTCGTCGGGCACGTCGCACCCGAGGCGCAAGTAGGTGGGACGATAGCGCTTGTGGAAGAGGGCGACAGCGTGACTATCGACGCTGAGGGAAGATTGTTACAGCTCAATGTGGACGACGCCAAGCTAGAGCGCCGCCGCGCCGCGTGGCAGGCCCCGCCGATCAAGTATCAGACCGGCGTGCTGGCGAAGTATGCGAAATTGGTCTCGAGCGCGTCTAGGGGAGCGGTGACTGACTAAATT
>CADCWP010000211.1:440-3232 GCA_902806425.1 uncultured Truepera sp. | reverse complement strand
CGGATACAGGAAAAATGTTGTTTTGTTCGAGCGCTTCGTGCGGTTGGGCCTAGGGCGAAAACCGCAAAACATTTGACTTTTGCCCTCTTTAGCACTACCATGTGCATATGTTCCTGCAAGTATCCAACCTATTCCTACTAGGTGGGCCAAGGCCGTAAGCGCACCCGCACGCTGCCTTGTCGCCCTAGCCTCCGGTTAGGGTTTTTCTTTGCAGTACCCCACACGCTGCCAAAACTTGTAGGGGAGACATCATGACCACCGAAACCACCGCCAACGTTGCAGTGCCCTACCGTTCCGAGCGCTACAACCCGCAGGAGATCGAACCCAGATGGCAACAAGCCTGGGCCGACGCGGGACTTTACGAAACCGACTTAACGAGCGACAAGGAGCCCTTCTACTACCTGACCATGTACCCCTACCCGTCGGGCAACTTGCACATCGGGCACTGGTACGCCTTCGCGCTGCCCGACGCCTACGCCCGCTTCAAGCGGATGCACGGTCTGAACGTGTTTTTCCCGATGGGTTTCGACGCTTTCGGCCTGCCCGCCGAAAACGCCGCCATCAAGGCGTCACGTGAAGGCAAAAGCGTTCACCCCGCCACTCTGACGTATGAGCGTATGGCCTACATGGAGCAGCAATTCCGGCAGATGGGCGCGTCGTTCGACTGGTCGAAAAAAGTCGTCACCTGCGACCCCGAGGTTTACAGGTGGAACCAGTTTTTCTTCCTGAAAATGTATGAGCGCGGGCTCGCCTACCGCAAGGCGTCTTTCGTCAACTGGGACCCGGTCGACCAGACCGTGCTGGCCAACGAGCAGGTCATCAACGGGCGTGGGGACCGTTCGGGTGCCCTGATCGAGCGCCGCCTGATGTCGCAGTGGCACTTCAAGATCACCGACTACGCCGACGAACTGCTCGACTTTTCCAAGCTGGACTGGCCCGAAAAGGTCAAGGTCATGCAGACGAACTGGATCGGTCGCTCCGAGGGCGCAGAATTGACCTTCAGGAGCGAGGGGGGCGACGAGTTTGTCATCTTCACCACCCGCCCCGACACCCTCTGGGGGGTGACCTTCATGGTGCTGGCCCCCGAGCACCCGCTGGTCGAAAAGCTGACCACGCCGGAGCGCAAGGAGGTGGTAGAAGCGTACGTCAAGGCAGCCTCACACCTGAGCGAGATCGAGCGGCAGTCCGAGGGCAAGGAGAAGACGGGCGAGTTCACAGGGTCGTACGCGGTCAATCCGGTAAACGGCGCAAAAGTACCCATCTGGGTCGCCGACTACGTGATGATGGGCTACGGCACGGGCGCGATCATGGCGGTTCCGGCTCACGACAAGCGTGACTTTGAGTTTGCCCGCAAGTTCGGGTTGGGGGTCATCCCCGTAATCTCCGAAACACCGGAGGACGCGCCGACGGGCGAGAGCATGACCGAGGCATATAGCGGCGATGGCTTTATGGTCAACTCCGGGCCGTTCAATGGAACGCCGACGGGTAAAGGCACGGCTGAAGGTATCCAAAAAATCACGGCGTGGCTCGAGGCCGATGGTTTGGGCAAGGGCACCGTCAGCTATCGTCTGCGCGACTGGCTGATCTCCCGTCAGCGCTACTGGGGCACGCCGATCCCCTTCCTCTACTGCGACAGCTGCGGTTTGGTCCCGGAAAAAGAGGAGAACCTGCCCGTCGTCCTGCCCACCGACGTCGCCTTCATGCCCACTGGGGAATCACCGCTCAAGCATCACGCAGGCTTTTTACACGCGACTTGCCCAGAATGCGGCGGCCCCGCCGTGCGCGAGACCGACACCATGGACGTCTTCGTCGACTCGTCGTGGTACTGGTTCCGCTACCTGTCGCCACACAAGGACGATGCGCCGCTGGACAAGGAGCTGGCAGCCAAGTGGACACCCGTCGAGCAGTACACGGGTGGCGTTGAGCACGCGATTTTGCACCTGCTGTACGCACGCTTCTTTACCAAGGTCATCCGCGACCTGGGCTTTATCGACTCGCACGAACCGTTTCAGCGGCTCCGCAACCAGGGGATGATTTTAGGCGAGGACAACGAGAAGATGTCCAAGTCGCGCGGCAACGTCGTCAACCCGGACGATCTAGTAGCCGAGTACGGTGCGGACACAGTGCGGGCCTACCTGATGTTCATCGGGCCGTGGGAAGCGGGCGGGCCGTGGAGCAGCACCGGCATCGAAGGGGTGGCGCGCTTTTTGAACCGCGTCTGGGCGCTGCTTACCGAAGCGCCGGAGCGTGAGGCAGCAGCCGATACAGGAGCGCAGAAGGAGCTGCGCCGGGCGGTACACCACGCGGTCAAGGAGGTCTCGGACGATTTGGCAGGCTTGCAGTTCAACACCGCCATCGCCGAGCTGATGACCCTCACCAACGCGATGAGTAGGGCCAAATCGCTGGCGATGGTAAAGACTGAAACGTGGCTCGAGGGGGTCAAGAAGTTGCTCTTGTTGTTAGCCCCGATTGCGCCGCACCTGGCGGACGAGCTGTGGGAGCGGGGCGGGTTTGCAGATTCGGTGCATCAGCAGACGTGGCCGGAGTTTGACCCGGCGGCCTTGGAGCAGGACACCGTAACGATCGCCGTGCAGGTGAGCGGGAAGCGGCGCGGTGAGGTCACGGTGCCCAAAGACGCCAACCAGGACGCGGTGCTGGCCGCTGCCAAAGCCGAGCCGAACGTGGTGCGGCATGTAGAGGGTAAGCAGATTGTTCGCGAGATCGTGGTACCGGGACGGTTGGTCAATATCGTCGTTAAGGGTTAGAGCAACAAGCGAAAAGGAACCGGAGAA
>CADCWP010000211.1:0-430 GCA_902806425.1 uncultured Truepera sp. | reverse complement strand
ACTTTTTAACCTCAGTTCGAGGTTTCCAAGGCAACGAAAAGGTATCTCCTAGAGTAGGGGCGTCTAAAGACCCACAAAGGAGATACCGCCATGAGTCTACTCGAGCTGTTTGTTGAGATTGACGACTTCCACCAAGCGTTCGAGAGTTGGGCTGCACAGCAGCAACTGCCAGGCAAAGCGAAACGCGGCCCTGAGCCCTCACTCTCACCCAGCGAGATCATGACCATCGTCATCCACTTCCATCAACAGGGTTACCGTGACTTCAAAAGCTTCTATCAGAAGCACGTCTGTAAGCACCTTGCTGCCGAGTTCCCCAAGTTGGTCTCGTACGGGCGCTTTATCGAGTTGATGCCGGGTGTGCTGTTGCTGCTGTGCGCCTACTTGCAGAGCCGCTTCGGTCGCTGCACCGGAATTGCCTTTGTGGACAGCA
>CADCWP010000210.1:2943-3233 GCA_902806425.1 uncultured Truepera sp. | reverse complement strand
GCCATCAGCCCTCCGCTCCCTTCCGAACGATCTCGGTGACGTAAGCAGCCAGCTTGCCCAGGGTCTGCTGGCCGCCCTCGATCGCGTGGTACTTCTCGACCGCCTCGTCGCGCAGTTCTTTGGTGGGGAACAGCGTGCGCATCTCGATCCGGGTCGCCACACCGTTGGGCTCGAATGTCAGGACCGACTCGAAGGCGTTCGGGTCGCCGCGCCGCTCACCGTGTAGCAGCGCGATCCGCTCCGGCGGGGCGATCTCGGTCCAGGAGATCCACTCCTGGTAGTTCGTCCCG
>CADCWP010000210.1:432-2933 GCA_902806425.1 uncultured Truepera sp. | reverse complement strand
GTGCCGGACTTCGGTGAACGCCTCGAACACCAGCTCCCGTGGGGCGCTGATGACCTGGGAGATCACGATCTCGCGGTCGGCCGTCGCCGGCTCCGCCTGCGTTTCTTGCCTTGTCCCTACCATCGGTCATTCCTCCTGTCGTGTCTGCTTGAGGTCCTGCACGTAAGTGTCCAGCCGGTCGAAACGCTCGCTCCAGAACCGCTCGAACCCGCCGGCCCACTCGTGGACCGGTCGCAGCCCGCGGGCGTCAAGGCCGTAGAGGCGCTGCTTGCCCGCCCCGCGGACCCGCACCAGCCCCACCTCCCGGAGCACCCGCAGGTGCTTGGACGCCCGCGACTGGCTCATCCCCAGCGCCTGGGCCAGGTCGGTCACCGGCCGCTCACCCGCCCGCAGCAGCGCTAGGATGTCCCGGCGCTGCGGCTCGGCGATCGCGTTGAACGCGTCCGAGGTCGTCGCTGCTCGTGCCATGGCATCCATCATATTCCTATATCGGAAAGTGTCAAGCTGATTGGGAATCGGGCGAATCTTGTCGGATGAAGATTGCAGGCTATGTATCTGGGCAGGTTGAAGACAACGCTCGCGGCATCACGCCGCGAGCACGTAGTCTCGTCCAAGGCTCTTGTCCTTCCGAAGGTCGTTGGCTCGCCTGAAGTCGTCACCTGGCTGCGGTGCTCGTTCGCCGCGTTCGCCGCGCTCGGGGTGAGACTTGCTCCGACCGACAGGTGACGTTCTGCAGACGTAGATAAGCCGTCGGCCGTTGTGCGGTAAATGAGCGCGTTCAGGGCAGATACCTCATGCTGCGCTTGGGCCGGGATCACGCGAACTTAAACCCGTACCAAGCGGCGTATTCATCACGCGACCCGCTGCACCGAGTTAGCCCCCGGAGTCCCGTAGGGGCTGCAAAAGTTTTATCAGCAGTTCTACACCTTTGGAGGCGTCCGTCAGCCCCTTCTCTTGACGCATCCGCCCACCCATCTGAAGGTCGATGAGCCCATGAACCGAGGCGTAGATGAGACCGGTCAGTTCCACATTGGGCACGTCGGGAAGGTCGCCTGCGTTTTGACACTCCTGCACGATGGCGGCGACCTCGGCAAAGGGCTTCATGGCCGCCTCGAGGTCGCCGCCTTGCGCGGCAATACTTGGATCGCTATAGAGCAGACGGTAGCGCGCAGGATACTCCTGAGCATACGAAACGAACACCGTGAGCGCCTGTTTCAACTTTTCGAGCGGCCTCACCCGTAGCTGCCGAACCTCCGCGAACGCGTTCGTGAGCGCTGCGAAGTCTTGGAAGGCTACAGCTCTAAGGAGCGCGCTCCGGTTCTCGAAGTGCTTATACGGGGCGTTGTGAGACATGCCCACCGCCTGAGCAACAGCCCGGATGGTCACGGCACTCTCACCGCCCGTGTCGAGCAGTGAGGCTGCCGCAGCGACAAGCCGCTGGTCAGTTTTCACTAGCAGGGGCCGCTCGTCCGCTTGAAGCTGAGCAAGCTGTTCGGAGTCCCTTTATAATTTGGCTGTTCTGGCTTCGTCATATGACATCTTAGACTTCTCCCGACCAGACCGTTGCGCGAGCGTTTGGACGGCCCGTAGTTGACGGGTCAACAGGCTTTTCCAGGCGGACGGTGAGGCCCAGGCTCCTGGCGACGAAGCGGTCGAACGCGCGGTCGCTCAGCAGGCCCGACACGACCGCCCCAACCCTTGCGTCACGGCCGACGAGGTAGCGCGTGCGCGGCTTGCGCGCCTCTATGGCTTTGGCAATTACCTTCGCCGCATCAAGCGGTTGGATGCCGCCGCCCTTTTGTGCCTCCGCCTGCTTGTGCATGGCGGCGACGAGGTCGTCATAGCGCGCATGCTGGTCGGCGGTCATACTGGCCGCCAGCTCGTCCATGGTCGCTATTCCCTTGCCCCACATCGGCGTGGCAACGTTTCCGGGCTCGATGACGATGACCTTGACACCGAGTCGGCCGACCTCGCGCCTGAGCGCGTCGCTGAAGCCCTCGAGCGCGAACTTCGCCGCCGCGTAGGCACCATAGGTCGGGAAGGCGACCCGTCCGCCGATGGAGGAGACGTTGACGAGGCGTCCGTCGCCGCCTTCGATCAGGGCGGGTAGCAGCGCCTGAGTGAGCGCGACGTGCCCGAAGAAGTTGACGTCGAAGTGGCGACGCCACTCGGCCAGGGGGATCGCCTCGACCGGAGCGTTGAGCGCGACGCCAGCGTTGTTGACCAAGGCCCCGAGGGGGCGTCCCTGCGGGTCGTGGGCGACGTGCTCAGCTAACGCCGCGACCTGCTCCTCGTCGGTGATGTCTACGATCACCGGCTCGACGTTTTCGCTGGCCAGCCGGTCGGCGTCTTGTTGCTTGCGGACCCCGGCCAGGACATGAAAGCCGCGGCGTGCGAGTTCTCGAACGGTCGCTAGGCCGATGCCTGAGGACGCTCCCGTCACGACAGCTATTCTCTTGGTGCTGATCATTGTTGACTCCTTACTGAGGCTGTTCACCCCT
>CADCWP010000210.1:0-422 GCA_902806425.1 uncultured Truepera sp. | reverse complement strand
CACCCCTCATTGCGAACGAGTAGCTATCCCCGGCTGGGGTTCCATAACCACTCTGGTTGACAATGACAACCTTAGCCCATAGGGTTGTCATTGTCAACCTCTTGTTGAACAGTTTCGCCCAATGCAGTCTGAACACGACCCAGCGAGTTACAAAATACTGAGGGGAAAAGCGAAGGTTATGCGTATGCGGTAGTTGAGCGCAAGCACGGCAAACCGTTGATAATTGCCCTTAGCGCACGGCTTAAAGGAATTGCTTAGAAGCATTGACCAAGACTCGAGGAGCGAGAGTGCTAGGAGGTTGTGTTAGCGTCACCCTTATGCAACGCGAGGTGACGACAACACACGAGTTGACCCATCACACCAGGGGCGTGCGTCCGTGAACCCGCAGTTCTTCGTGTTCGGGGGCCTTCTGCTCTTAAACA
>CADCWP010000209.1 GCA_902806425.1 uncultured Truepera sp. | reverse complement strand
GGGCGCAGGGCAATGCCAAGACGCTCGACAAGCTCCGCTACCTCGCCCAAGTTGAAACCTCGCCTCGACCCGTAAACGATCTCCGTTTCTAGAAGCGTCGGGGATGCCATGATCAGGTTTGACGCTCGGCCCAGGGTGAGCACGGCTTCTTCGGCACCAGGTTCCTCAAAAAGGATTTGGAGGAGAACGCTGCTGTCGATGACCATCAGAAGCCGAGCAGCTCTTCTTGCTCCTCTTTGGAAGGTGCTCGACCGTGCTGCATTTCAGGAAGATTCGGCCAGACGGTTGTCCTTAGCCAGGTGAGCGTGCGCGCCGTACGGTCTTTCGCTTCGAGCTCTTGCAAACGCTCCTCGAGCGCCTTTGTGACAGCGTCGACGTTTGTTTCCCCTGTTCGCCGTGTGATCTGCTCGAGTAGAATCGCGACTCGATCACTTTTGAGATTGACCTGCCTCATGGTAGAAGGATAGCATACTTTCTACCATTGGAATCTGTTTTATGCGGCCAACGGGCCGCAATACCGCGCTAGCATTGCGATCCCTCTAGCTTGCTTTTGTCTGTAAGTGTGCTGTATCGCCTTCGGTAGCGACCACGATCCCCAACGCTTCTGTCCCAACTACTTCAATCGTCAAGGGCTCCATATGCCGAGGTCCAGAAGTCCGAGTAGATGCCCGAGGGGAAGCCCATCACTTGCGTCATCAGGATGCCGATCAGCCCTTCCTTGGGGTCCGAGTACCACGAAGTACCCAGCCCGCCGTCCCAGCCGAACCGCCCAGGCACAGCTGAAAGATCGTCGCGTTTGATGATGACCGACATGCCCAAGCCCCAACCGCGGTTGTCACCCAAAAAGTATCCAGCTGTAGCCCGCTGTGCGGGCGTCAGTTGGTCCGTCGTCATGAGTTCGACCGAAAGCCTCGACAGGATACGCTCGCCTTTATACTTTCCCTTAGCGAGCATCATCTGGCCGAACGCCAGGTAGTCGTCAACGGTCGAGACTAGGCCCCCGTCAGCATCAGGGAACTTGGGAGGATGCCGCCACGCGCTGGTGGCGGCATCGTCGTAAAGCTCGAGCGTCCCTGGAGGTGACGACGCTCTGTAACAGCTCGCGAGCCGGTCGAGCTTATCGGGTGGAACGCTGAAACTAGTGTCTTTCATGCCCAGGGGCTCGAAGATGCGCTCGCGGAGAACCGTTTCCAGGGGCTGACCTGTCGCCCGCTCTAGCAACACCCCCAGCACCGAGAATGCTGTCGGGTACGTCCACTTCTCCCCAGGTTGGTGTAAGAGCGGCAGCGTCGCAAAGCGGCGGAGCCACTCGTCCGGGGTGTGCGGCGCTAGCGGATTGGGCGGGCCGGGCATCACCCCGAGATCGCTCGCGGCTTGGTGGATCGGATAGGTGCTCGACGGCTCTAGAATGAACCCGAATCCCATCCGCATCGTTAACAGATCCCGTAAGGTGATCGCTCGGTTTGCGGGAACGGTGTCCTCTAGGGGTCCGCTGAGCTGCTTCAAGACTTTGCGACCGGCTAACTCGGGGAGCAGCGGGTCGACCGGGTCGTCGAGCCGCAACCGGCACTCCTCGACCAGGGTCATGGTGGCCGCGGCGACGACGGGCTTGGTCATCGAGGCGATTCGGAAGACCGTGTCGCTCTGCATCGGCGCGCCGCCGGTGGTCGCCTTCGTGCCGACGGCCTCGACATGGACCTCATCCTGGCAGCTGACGAGCGCGACGACGCCCGGCACGTCACCGCGCTCGACGTGACCAGCCAGCACGCGACGCATACGCTCGAGTCTTTCTTGGGAGAAGCCGCCGTTACCCACTTGACGCCTGCCTTTCCTCGCCATAGCTTGGCATATTCACGCTACACCGAGCGCTAGCCTTCAGCGGCGGATTTGCCTTCGTGAGTTCGCCATACTCTTTGCGGCCACTTCGGTACCGATGTTGTCGCCCACGGCCTTACTGTTTACCGGCTAGCCATCACGAGATTTCAGCTTTCTCCAACCACCGGCGCGGTTGTTGGCGATGATCTGCTTGAACATGTCCAGCAGGGCGGGTGCGTTGATCTCTTCGCCCTGCCGGATGGCGACGGTCCGAGCAGTCTTGTTGTCGTGCCCAGCAGTGATGATGCCTTCCGGGTCAGGCACGATCCCGCCGTCGTACACAAAGATGTTGACCCAAGCCTTAGCCACCAGCAGCGCGCAGATATTGCCGTCAAGTGTGAAATACGGCTGACGCGTACGCTTGATGGTTTCTCTCACCTCCGGGTCCGCTGCATGGACCAAGTCGCGGACCTCGTGGCAGATGGCTCCTTGCCACTCAGGTAGGGCTTCGATGTAGGTGTCAACCCGTGGGTCAGTGTTGTTTCTCAGCATGAGTCTAGTCGATCTCCAATTCTGCCCACACGCTTTTATAGACGTTTCGCCATGCTCGAGAGGCTAGCTCGTCGTTACGGCCACAGTCCGAGAATCACAGCGATCACCACGAGCTTGATGAGCCAGTCGCCGCCGTGGAGAGCCGCAAGCTGCCACGGTACGCCTTCATGAAGCATGGAACCCGTCAACAGCACGACCGGGAAGCCGATCCACAGCAAAAGGGCCATCGACACCTCTTCTAGCACGCCGAACTCTCCGACTAATGCAAATAGTCGTGCAAGCACGTAGGCCACGACAAAGCTGCGGAGCAGTTCGAGAGGTATCTTCCACACGGGCATTGCCGCATTTGGGTCGGTCCTGGTAAACGCGGCAAGCTGCTTGCTGAAGACCGAGTAGTACACCGAGCTGAGTACGAACACCACGACGCCGGAGACGACTATCGCCCAATAGTTGACGTCCGACATGTTGCTAGCCTCCTTGGCTACGGTTGCGTACATGGATAAGCTGGCGGGTTGCGCTCTGCTCGTCACGCGAAGACAGTCCTCAGTAGGCGCTGAGTACCTCGTGCAGGCAGCTGGCGAAAGCCTCTGGGTCGCTGCTGAACCCACCGTGGTCGCCCGGAAAAACGACGGGCGCGCTCCCCAACTGTTCGGCGAGCACCGCGGCCGCTCGGTAGGCGAGCTGCTCCCCAGACGGCTCCTCAGAACTGAAATTTCACTGTTTATATGGATAGAGGTCTACGCGGCTCGAGCCTCCACGATAGGCACTTCATCCGGAAACTCAACGATAGGCGTTTCCAACACGCCTGTGACCTTCCATAACCGCCGCACCAGGAGGGCGCTCGCCACCGCCAGCCCGACCCCGTACCCGGCCCACACGCCCGCCGCGCCCCAGCCGAAGAGGAAGCCGAA
>CADCWP010000208.1 GCA_902806425.1 uncultured Truepera sp. | reverse complement strand
GTAGGGATTATCGTTCGGGAGAACGATGTAGAGGACAAGCTCGTCGTTCACACCGAGGGTAAACACGTCTCCGCTGTGGAGATATGGGAGAGAGTTTGGTTTCAGGAGAGGTATTTTCAGACTCGCCTGATCGTTTTGGATAAAGACGGCGTTTTGCGTAGTTGTGTAGGCGGATCGTAGTTTGTAAACGCCGCTTTCGGGACACTTTTTGTGTACATGGTGTCCATAGGGCACTTAACGACTTGGTGGCTACAAGTCTCAGCTTAAAAACTTAGCTGTAGACAGCTATCTAAAGGTCTGTGACCAGCTCCGAACGCAGTGAGACAGTCTTCGATAGGCAACAATATACTTGATTCACCTAAGTTTGATAGGCGTCGTTCGCTCGTCGTCCTGCCGCTACTTGGTTCATCCGCTAAGTTTCGCATCTTAGCGGCAACCCGTTCTCTCGTCACAGGCAGAAAGATGGTCCGCATGACCGGTGTTGCTTTAACCGGATGAACCAGTAAAACTTATCGAGGATGCGCTTGCTTCCCGTCCGCTACCTATTTAGCCGCTATAAGCTTGCTTCTGACATGTTCGACAGTGCAACCTGGATAACAAACCGTTTGGTTCAGAACCCGTAAGCTGCGATATGGAAGGAGGTGAGAAGTGGCGAGGCCACGCGCGTACGACCCCGAGGAAGTGATTGACAAGGCGACGGGAGCGTTTTGGCTTAAGGGCTATGAGGCCACCTCGCTCGCGGACATTGAGGCGGCAACCGGCCTCAACCGCTCGAGCCTTTATACCGCGTTCGGGAACATGCACGCGCTCTATATGGAAGCGCTCGAGCGCTTTCGCGACCGGGAGACGTCGCGGGTGCTACACGCTCTCAGGGTTGCTCCGACGGCGAAAGAGGGGATCCGGAGGGTCTTCCAACTCAGCGTCGAGGATCTAGTGAACGACCCCGAGTGCCGCGGCTGCATGATCGTGAATGCCACCGCCGAATGCGTGCCAGGCGACCCTCAGGTGACGGCGTTCGTCCGTGCGGTTGATGAGGAGACCGAGCGGGCGTTCGCGAACGCAGTCCGCAGGGCGCAAGCACAGGGCGAGATGTCACCGGCGCATGACCCGGATCAGCTCTCTGCATATCTCTATAGTGCCCTCCAGGGCCTCCGCCTTCGGGGTAAAGCCGAGCCGGACCGGGCCACGCTTGAAGGCATCGTCGGGGTTGCACTTTCCGTCCTCTAATGCACCAACGAATGCCTCTACCCTAACCCTGCGTGCCTCGTTTGCTGTCATTGTTGTTTTATGGCGTTTTTGAACCACTTAGTTCAGAACCTAGTTTAGTTGAGAGGAGTTGAAATGATTCCAGCCGAAGAGACGTTCGACGGTACCTACCCGTTTAAACCGCACTTCTCTACCGCGCCCGGTTTCCGTATGCACTACGTCGATGAGGGGCAGGGTGAAACCATTCTGCTTTTACACGGCGAGCCGACGTGGGGCTACCTCTATCGCCACATGATCCCCCCGCTTGCCCACCATCACCGCGTAGTGGTTCCCGACCAGATGGGTTTCGGCAAGAGCGAGACGCCGAAAGGGCGAGCGTACTCGCTGCGAACGCACGTCGAGAACCTCACTGCGCTCATCGAGGACCTCGATCTGCACGACCTCACGCTGTTCGGCCAGGATTGGGCAGGGCTGATCATCACGGCCTACACTGTTCGCCACCCGGAGCGGGTCAAGAGGATCTTCTACGCCAACACCCTCAACGGCCACGCCCGGGTAGACGACCCCGCGCTCCCGCAGCTCGGCGACTCACCCTGGTTCAGGTGGATCGCCGAAGGGGTGGACAGCGGCCGAAACGAGGCCGTCTTGCGCAACGTCGGCTCCTCCGCCTTATCGGTCATGAAGATTCTCGGTTTCCAGAACAGCGGCGCGGTCACGGATACCTGGCTGCGCGCTTACCAGAGCCCCTTCCCGACGCCGGAAGCGGCCGAGGGAGCCTATGCTTGGCCGCTTGAAGCCTACACCGGCAGCTTCGCCGCCTACATCATGGAGGGCATAACCGAGCACGGCCTCGAGGCCCTGCGCGCTAAGCCAGCGATGCTTGCCGAGGGGCTCGAGGACAGGGCCATTTTGCCCGCCCTAGCCATCGCCAACTTTCGTGCCCTCTGGCCGACCGCTCCCGTAGTCGAACTGCCCGGCGTCGGCCACTACTGCCAGGAAGACGCCCCGCAGACCTTGGTGGCGCTCCTGCGGCAGTTCGTTCAAACCAGCTGAGCTACGCCACATAGGCTTAAAACCTCACGAAATCTTTGGGAGATGTAATTATGGGACGACTCGACGACAAAACAGCGCTCATTACTGGCGGAACCACCGGCATCGGCTTCGCCACCGCGAAACAGTTTTTGCACGAGGGCGCGCGGGTGATGATCACCGGACAGAACGAGGCGCGCCTCGAGGCTGCGGCACAAGAACTCGGGCAGGGGGTGGTGCCAGTGCGCGCCGACGTGCGCTCGCTCGACGAGCTTACCGCTCTGGTCGATAGGGTCAGAGGCACGTTCGGGGGCCTCGACGTGCTGTTCGCCAACGCCGGGGTCGGCAGCTTCGCGCCCTTAGAAGCCATTGATGAAGCGTTCTACGACACCCAGTTCGACATCAACGTCAAGGGGGTGTTCTTCACCGTCCAGAGGCTTCAGGGCGCGTTGAACGAGGGGGCGAGCGTGGTCCTCAACGCGTCCGCCGTGCACGAGAAGGGTTCGCCTATGGGCAGCGTGTACTTCGCCACCAAGGCGGCGGTGCGCTCTTTCGCACGCAGCCTCGCTGCGGAACTGCCACCGCGTAAGGTCCGGGTGAACGTCGTGAGCCCCGGCTTTGTCTTCACGGACTTCCAGGCCAAGATGGGGCTGCCGCCGGAAGCGCTCGACGCCTTTGCCGCTTCCATCAGGCAAGCGTCTCCCTTAGGGCGCGAGGGCAAGCCGCACGAGATCGCGCACGCGGTGGTGTTTTTGGCGAGCGACGAGGCGTCCTTCGTGACAGGTGAGGACCTGGTAGTGGACGGCGGATACATGTACGTTTGAGCGGACGACCTCGCCGTCGTGGGTAGGACCGGGGGTCGGCGGTTCTAACCGCTTCGGCAATCCGGTTTTAAAGCGAGTGTCGGAGGAAGTACAAGAGGCACTTTAAGAGGGGCTTACGGTGGAGTTGGCGACATACATGAATGAGGTGAATTATGCCTTACGTGAACGTTCAAATTACGAAAAGTGGCGTGACGAAGGAGCACAAAGCTCAACTCGTCAGCGACATCACCTCGA
>CADCWP010000207.1:3006-3304 GCA_902806425.1 uncultured Truepera sp. | reverse complement strand
GTCTTCCAGATGTTTCCCTCGTGCGTTGCGGATGCGGTAGAGGCTGTCCACGTGGGTGAAGTCCAGCAGCAGCCCGGAGACGTAGCTAGGCACGTATGGGTCGCTGATGTGGACGTCCCTGACGAAGCGCGGCGGACAAGCTCATCAAAAAGCTGACGCAGCGGGTGCGATTGGCTGATCCGGTAATCTGTTGCCTTCATAATCCCCTCCCGAGAGAACTTCCGTGCATAGCGCCCGCCCCAAGCTATCCGACGCTTTTCAATGCTCGCCAACCCGCTCTATCTAAAGATTTTGCAGA
>CADCWP010000207.1:0-2996 GCA_902806425.1 uncultured Truepera sp. | reverse complement strand
GCCGCTCGCTACTGCCCTTCAGGATGGTCGAGGCGCTGTACGGCAGCGAGATGCTCGGGTGGGACGAGCGCCCACCGAACTACAGGACGCAACCCCAGCCTTGCGAGCGCAGGGTACAGAGCCAGCAGCGGCCGCACCCACGCCCGTTCGGGGAGACCAAGCAGTCGGCGGACGTGCTCCGGGACCAGCAGAGTCTGGACCTGCTGCAGGAGTAGGTAACGCCACGGACCCAGGTGGCGGCGATAAGCTCTATGCAGCGCAGCCGTGTGCTCGCTGAATATCAGATCACGCTCCAGGTGCCGCTCCCGGTCCGTCCGCCAGTCGGCGTAGCCCAGCGGCAGTTCCGGGATGCCGAGCCCCATGCCCACACGGCGGAACACCTCCCAGAGTTCGTGTTGTTCGGCCCCATCGAGCGGGCGGTGAAGCGTCCCGAAAGCCCGTTCCGAGTAGTCGACCAGCAGGTACAGTACGTCCCGGTGCGCCCAGGCCGGAATGTCCGCGCCCCGCTCCCGCTCGACCGCCGCGTGCGCGGCGCGGATTCCCGAAAACGTCCGCTCAGCGGTGTCAAGATCGGCCAGGGCGATCCGCTGGGCGTAGGCGGCCGTCGAGAAAAGCCGCCCCAGTGGGTCGCGTGGCAGCCTGCCAGTGAAGAACAGCCAGTCGACCGCCCGGTTGAGCGCGAACTCGGCGGCGGCACCCGCGAAGACGAGTAGCACCAAATCGGCGTCGCCCCAGATGCGGCGCACGATGGAGCCCTCTTGGGCAAACGCTTCTGCAACGCTACTCACGTCCTACCTTTTTACAGCATCGGTTGAGGAAGCGTGGTGCCGCAGCAACATGAGCGTTCATTAACTGCAATGCTGATACGCAACACGATAACATCCACTGCTGTGCAGCTTGCTTTGGCAGCTTATGGCGTGTCTTGCGCGCCAAAACAGACCTGATCGCTCCCTTTGAGAGGACCGTGAATAAGGCAGCCACCTTTATAACCTCATGTGGATAGTAAGGCGTCGTTGTTACACTAAGCCGCAAAGTATTCGCTGAACTTGTAATAAGAGAAGTTCGTGAAGTCCGGACCCCTTCTTTCAGACCCTTCTGCCGTCTAGCGAGGCGGGGAACCCTATAGAATCAGGACTAGGGAACTTGAACGGTATGTCTTTAACTTCCTCCCTGCAACATGACGTCGCCACCCTGGCAACGAGCGCCGGTCGCATGGTCGGCACACCCGGCCACGAGGCGGCCGCGAAGTATCTGCTCGGGCGTCTGACCGAACTGGGTCTCGAGGGCTACGGCGGCTTCTTCACGCACGCCTACAGGGCGGGCACGACCCACTTCACCAATCTCGTCGGGCAGCTTCCTAGCTCCGACCCAAGTCTGCCGCCCGTTCTGCTGGGGGCACACTATGACACCTGCGGGGCGTTGCCCGGTGCGGACGACAACGCCGCGGCGGTCGCCATCCTTCTCGCCGTGGCCGAGCGGTTGCGCCGGAGGGACCTCGAGCGCTCCCTGCTGTTCGCCCTTTTCGACGCTGAGGAGCCGCCCTTCTTTCACAGCCCGGCGATGGGCTCGACCTGCTTCTATCACCAGCAGCGCACGCAGGAAATCCACGGCGCGCTCATCCTCGACCTGGTGGGGCACGACGTGCCCGTGCCCGGGCTCGAAGACCTGCTCTTTCTCACCGGTATGGAGAGCGACCCGAGGTTCCCAGCTATTCTTAAGCGCTGCCATCCGGCGGAAGGCGTGCGCACCGTCGCCTCCTTAAACCGCTACGTGGGCGACATGAGCGACCACCACGTGTTCAGGCTCCACCGGCGGCCCTACCTGTTCCTCACCTGTGGGCGGTGGGCGCACTACCACCGGGCTTCAGACACGCCCGAAAAACTCAACTACCAGAAGATGGCTGCCATTACCGAGTACCTTACTGAGCTGAGCGTCTCACTCGCAGAGACGCCGCTCGACGGACCGTTCGAGGGCTACGACTCGACGGAAGCAGAACTCTACTTCATGCGCAGCGCGTTAGGGCCGTTTGCCAGCACACTTGGCCTCGACCTCTCCTCACGAGGGGACATCGAGCGGGTGGTGGCGCAGTTCATAGGGCACTTTCGGTTGTAGGATGGATTCCGCTACTAGGGCTGTTCGTCGGGGCTTCGAAAGCGCCTTTTTCACGTCGTTCGCGTCCACCACATTCATTAACCGTTAAACGTTTATAGTCCCTTATCACTACGCGTGCTTGCATCCGAGGCACTTCCAAGAATCCAAATCCTTAAATACCTGAAACAGCCTGTCAGGGGCTAAGGTCGTCCAACCGAGAACACCGCACGCTTAGCTGCGGAACCAGTCCACGGCTTCACGGGCGATGTCTTCCGGGACGGTGTGGCCGCCCCCGAACTCGAGGTAGCGCACCCTGTAGCCAGCTTTCTCAAGCTGAGGGACGATCCGGCGGCTGCACCGGTCGATGGGCAGTACCTGATCCTCCGTGCCGTGCGAGATGAAAAAGCGCGGCGTGCCTTCCTGCGCAGTCGGTGCCATGAAGCCCGGTGAAAACGCAATCACGTGACTGAATAGGTCACCATTGGTAATCCCGAGCGAGAGCGCATAAGAGGCACCATCGGAAAAGCCGCCGATACCAACATGCGTGGGGTCTACGTTGTAGCGGCTGAAGGTCCTCTCGAGCGCTCTGTCAATCAGGAGGACGTCGGAACCGTAGCCGCCCCGGATAACGTCCCAGGTTTGCTGGAATGAACTTAGCGCGAGCAGCAGAAAGCCAGTTTCATCAGCTAGGTTTTGAAGCAGCGCCAAGCCCCGACGCGCATCTCCTCCTGCACCATGCAAGGAAAGCATTAATGGCGTGAGCTGGTCCGCGCTGTATCTAAGCATCTCCAATCCTTAGTTCGTTCATGATAGGGTATGGCAGGCAAAAGCCAACACCTCACCTTGAGTAACGACGAAGACGAGCAACTCAGACACTTTGAGCAGAGCAGGCACTTTAGACCGAA
>CADCWP010000206.1 GCA_902806425.1 uncultured Truepera sp. | reverse complement strand
GGCGGCTGTAAACGTCGTACATCCGTTCACCGCGCCCGGTCTGTTCGATGACGTAAGGGACTAGGGGCATAAACGCGCTCCTTGCACTAGTGTTGTTCGGATTCTACCGGAGTCTGGGTGGCGGCGTCATCTTCTTGCACACTCCTGGGTTGTAGGTCCCCGGACTGGGTGGTCAAAAGGTCCCGTACGGTCTCGCGCACGGCCTTGTCACGGGTTAGCAAAAAGCGGTAGTTGGTCAGGCCACTCTCGCCGAGTTCTTGCCGCAGACCCTGCGGCGTGGTGTTCTGACGCTGCGCGGTGTAGGCAAGGGCGGCGTCGAACTCTTCGTTTGAGAGTTTTGTGCCAAGAACCTCGAGAAGGCGCTCCAACACCAGGTCGCGTTTGACGGCCCCCTCGGCAGCCTCGTCGAGTTCGCGGTCGAACGCCTCGCGTTTACCCTCCTCAGCGTCTAGGGAGTCCAGGTAGCCCTGAAGCGTCGCGCTACGCCCCTCGAGTTCACGCGCCAAGTTTTGCAGCATGTTCTCCTTGCGCCGAGCTTTAAGGCTCGCGGGCACGGTAACGGTGGTCTCGATCATGAGCTTTTCGGTAAACTCGTCTCCCTGGGCGCTGAGAGCCTCCTGAGCCAAACGCGCCTCTAAGTTTCCGCGCAGCTGCGCCTCAACTTCGGGCCAAGTCTCCATGCCCAGCGTTTTGGCGAACTCGTCGTCGGGCTCGGGACGCTCTTTGGCCTTGATGTCCCGGACGACGACGCGCAGAGTGGTGGGCTCGGCGGCTTCACCGGCACCCTCCGGGGCTTCGCGCACTACGGGTTCGGTTTCCGCCCCTGTTCCCGCTTCGGTAGCCCCCTCTTCCGTGGCGTCAGCTTCGGCGTCGAAGCTGGCTTCAATATCCCCTTGAGCCACATCCTCGGTATCCTCAGACAGGGTCAGTTCGATCTCGTCGCCGATAGCGTGGCCTAAAAACTGCTCGGCAAGTTCCGGCGCGACGTTTTCCAAATCCACAGGGATGCTCGAGCCTTCCTCGCCCTCAGCCCCGACCGTTTCGACCATCAGGTAGTCGCCCGCTTCGGCGGGACGCTCGACTGGGATGAGGGTGGCGTTTTGACTCCGCAGTGCGTCGACGTTTTCTTGCACCATCTCGTCGGTCACCGGCTCCTGCTCGGTGTCGAGGACGATCTGCGTGAGGTCGGGAAGCTCGAAGTCGGGGTAGAGTTCCAGCTCGGCCTCGAAGCTGTAATCCTGACCGTCCTCGGGCTCGTGCGCGTGCAGGTGCTGCGCGACCGGGGTGAGGTCGAGCTCCTGCACGGCCCTGGGAAAATAGGTCTGCACAATCGCGTCGCGCACCTCTTGGGCGATGGCGTCCTTGCCGACGCGGGTTTCGATCACACCGCGTGGCGCTTTGCCGGGGCGAAAGCCAGGTACGCGAAGCTGCCGGGCAATGCTTGCGAGCACCTGCTGGTACGTTTTAGCGACGTCGCTGGCCGGAACATCGATCCTGATCTTCGCGCGACCGGCGTCTTGTTCAAGAATATGTGTTTGCATAAAGGCTCCTCGGGGCCGCGGGTTAGATAAAAACCGTGCGGCGAAACGGTCCAGTCTAACCCGCGGCGCGACGGTCCGGCGTAGGCAGTGGCAAAAAACAAGGCAAGCCGCTGAGCTTGCCTTTTGGTGGTGCGAGGAATGGGACTTGAACCCACACACCTTGCGGTACTAGATCCTAAGTCTAGCGCGTCTACCAGTTCCGCCATCCTCGCACGAGTTAAAGGTATCATCTCTAGTTTATCAAGATGATACCTCTAGTTACTTGGGGTGGATGATGGGATTTGAACCCACGACCCTCGGAACCACAATCCGATGCTCTAACCTACTGAGCTACATCCACCGTCTCGCCCGTCCCCATAGCGGGGAGTATTAAGGTACCATCTTTGGCCGTCTAGCGCAATCTCGCGGAATATTAAGTAGAGCGCCGACCCCTGTGAAGCCGCCAAATCAGCCTCTGACTTCAGCAGGCAGGAGAGCCTCTCGGAGCCGTTGCTGGGTCTTCAGTAAGGGTAGCCGCTAAACATCACTAACCCCGGCTCGAGGCACTTACTCACGTTCAGTGTTCGTGTCTGATCCGGCTAGTGAGACCTTCTGTAGATAAAGCGAGTTCAGACGCCAAAACAGCCGCCAGCTCCCAAAGAACGAGGGCAATGCACATAGCGCAAACACGAACCAGTCCAAGAACGCATAGCTATACCAGCCGCCTGAGGCAGAAGAGGATCGCTGCGAGCGTACAGTAGGCAAGGTAGTGAGCGGCTTTACGCTCGTATCTGACGACTAACACACGGAAGTTATCCATCCAGGCGTTGAGCCGTTCAATCTTATAGCGTTCCCGGCTGACCGGGTAAAGCTTGGGGTGAGGTCCTTTCTGTCTGCGTTTGCCGCGCCGTCTGCGCTCCGGTATAGAGGCTTTGATGCCCCGCTTCCTCAAGTTACGGCGTAGTGAGACGGCGTCAAAGGCGCGGTCCATCGCCAGCTCAAGAATGCGCGTTCTGGCGCGACCGCCACCGCGTCTGGGCACCTGCACCTTCGCCAGCACATCCCGTGCAAGTTGTGATTCATGGGTGTTGGCCGCCTCGAGCAGAAAAGCTACAGGCAGTCCGTGAGCCTCGCTCACCACCATCAAGGTCGAGCCGTTACCGCGTGGGCTACGGCCTACTGCGTTGCCCCCTTTTGGTCGGCACGAAGCTGCCGTCTAGACTTCCCCGGCTGAGGTCGATCTCGCCCTTGGCGTTAAGTTCGGCTAGCAGTTGCCGCCAGATACCGTCGAGAACACCAGCTTCGCTCCACTTGCTCAGCCAGTGATAAACGGTGCTCTTGGCGGCGTAGTCCTCGCTTCTTGGAATATCTCTATACCGCACGCCCGTCTTCAGCCGGTACACCAGGCTGTTGAGCACCTGCCTGTCGTGCTCTCGTCGTCTACCCGTTCGGGGCTGCGGCGGCAACAGCGGCGTGATCACCTGCCACTGCTCGTCGCTTAGCTTCAGGTCTTCCATCCCCGTAGGCTAGCCGACCTGTGCATAAACGTAAGTTCTTGGACTGGTTCCTGTCTCAACGCCCCTGGGGAAGGTGTACCTTGTAAAATAGACCACAGGGCACCAGGCAACTCAGCTGTGTTCGGTGCCACCACAGTTGGGGAGGCACATCGTGGCACAGACCCTGGAAAACCTCATCACCGAAGCCAATTCGGTTTTCCCCGATAGCTTCATTTTAACGCAGTATCAGCGCGCGCCCGTGAACATGCGTACCGTCGAGCTGCTGGCCCAATATCT
>CADCWP010000205.1:22388-26553 GCA_902806425.1 uncultured Truepera sp. | reverse complement strand
ACGCCACCTATCAGCATGTCCGGAGACGCTACGCCTGAAGGGTTCACAAACCAATCTTACGTGGTTTAGGTGGCGCTGGGGTCAAGCTCGAGGGGTCGGTGAGCCGGACATCTTCGTTGCTTAGCGAGTTCCTTAGACTAGACGATCTGCGTCGTTGGCTAGCGAGTTCCATACAACGCCTGACTTGCCTCGGGCTTCCCCTTCGGTGTCTGCTTTAACCATTCTGACAACCATGTCAGACACCTTTGCGTAGCTGTCTCTAGCCGTACAACCTTGTGCGTGCGTCTCAAAACGGTTTGAGAGCTTCCAGTTGGCCGTGCCTCTTAATTTTTGAAAGATAAAGTAGGGCATTCCTGACCATAGCACCCAGCTCGGGCCCGTCACGGACGTGGCGGGGTCTTTGTCGTGTTCCACCCGCACTTCTAGGAACGTCGCTTAAACTGTTTGTCCACCCATTTCATCTGCGCCACACGGCTAAATGAACGCTCTCCGAACGCTAAGCTCGGTCTTCCGGAACAGCGCCCCGCTCTGACGGTGAGCGGGACTCACCAGAAGACTGAATGACAGGTGCGCCGGACGAGCTTGAAAGCTGCGGCGTTAAGCTGCACGTCATGCCCCGCACGTTTCGTTCGCTACGACACCGCGACTTTCGCACCCTCTGGTTCGGTCTCGTGCTCTCGGCCAGTGGCAGCTGGCTTCAGCTAGTGGGTCAGAGTCTGTTGGTGCTGCGCCTGTCTAACGGCTCAGCCTTAGCGCTGGGGGCGGTCTCGCTCGCACAAGGTCTGGCCTTTTTCGTCTTCGTCCTGGCGGGTGGCGTGCTGGCCGACCGCTTCGAGCCGCGCCGGATTTTGATCGTTACCCAGAGCGCCTCGCTAAGTTTGGCCTTAGCGCTCAGCCTGCTGACGGTCTCCGGGCTCGTCCAGGTGTGGTCGGTGGTGCTGCTGGCGTTTCTCAGCAGCGCCGCCGCGAGCTTCGACCAGCCCGCCCGCGCCGCTCTACTCCCCAGATTGGTCCCACGTGACGACCTAGGAAACGCCGTCGCGCTGCAAACCCTGGCTTTTAACACAGCAGCGACGCTGGGGCCGACGCTCGCCGGAGTCGCGGTTGCAACCCTCGGGTTTTCAGGCACCTTTTTCCTGAACGCGGTGAGCTTTGTGGGCGTATTGGCAGCACTTTTCTATATGCGTGTCCCCGACCGAACGCCGCAAGATGAGCGGGAGCGCCTAACGCCCACCGCACTTCTCACCTCTAGCTGGGAGGGCGTATCAGCGGTCCGGGAAGACGCCCGGTTGTCGTTTGCACTCTCGGCCTACGGGGTGATGTTGCTGGTCGGCCCCTCGACCTCGTTTTTGCTGCCGCTCCTGGCGACCCAGGTGCTCGAGGTCGGCGGAACACAGCTCGGGCTGATGTTTTCAGCTGCGGGCGTCGGCACGATTACGGGAGCACTCGTTACCGCTTCGCTACCCGGCTTGACTCGCCAAGGTCGGTTTTTACTCTTCGGGCTGACGGTCTGGTCCGGGGCGCTGTTAAGCATTGGCCTGCTCGAGCGGTTTTGGCTGGTCGTGCCCCTGCTTTTTGTCTGGGGTGCCGCGCGCAACGCGGTAGGAACGGCGGCTACGACGATCTTACAGCTCTACGCGCCCGACGCGCTTCGGGGCCGGGTTATGAGCCTCAACGCGCTCATCGTCATGGGCGCGCGCCCGCTGGGCGACTTTGGCCTCGCCCTGCTCGTAAGCGCCTTTTCAGTCGCGTCGGTAGCCATAGGGGGTGCGGTGGTGGTGGGCGGCTACACCGCCTTTTTGGCGTCGCGGCGTGGTCTCGGGCACGAGCCGGAGCGGTGAGCGGGGCGCAGGAAACGGCTGTAGCACCTCTGCGCGGAGGCGTTCTCTGCGCCAAAGGGCAGCTCGGCCGCCCAAAGGTCTTGAGTTCGTGGCCACCCAGCTGTGCGGCGTGAGTCTAGCTGTTACTTAGCACCTTGCTGTAGTTGAGCTGTGTCCCGACCTCGCTAAAGCCGAGCCGCCGGTAGAGACCCACGGCCTCCGGTGCCGCCGAAAGCCAGCAGAGCGTCCTACCCGACCCGAAAAGTGTCGATGCCAGCGGCCCACAGACACGCCGCGCCAACCCCCGTCGCCGCAAAGACGCCTTCGTCCACACGCCTGCGAGCTCACCGACGTCGTCGCCGAGCAGGACCGTCGCCCCCGCGATGAGTTCGCCGTTTTGCCGGAGCGCCGCGCCGACGATATGACCCTCCCTGAGTCCGGCGCTCAGGTGCGGCAGCCAGCCGAGCGCCCCGTCTCCGAGACCACCATAGGCTCTGTTCTGCCGTAGAGAAAGGTCTCGAGCATCCCCCGCTCAGCGCGAAGCAGCAGATAATCCGGGTTGGGCGTGACGGGGGTAAACGCGGCGGCTTCGAGCGCCATCACCGGGGCCGTATCGTCCAGGGAGAAGCCCGCGCGCTCCAGGGCCGGTCCCAGCGTCGGATAGAGCTCACGAAAAATTTCTAAACGGGGCGCACGGCCCCTGGCCGCGAAAGCGGCCTCCAACGCCGGGATGGACGCGTGCCAATTGGCAGCAGCCTCATGAGGCAACGCCAACGACAAAAACGGTTCGGGGGACGCCGAGAAAAACGCCCGAAACGCCCCCACAGCCTCGACGTCGCGCCCGTGAGCGGAGGCCGCCAGGGCCCCGGCGGCTATCCGCCCTAGAGACGCGT
Source organism: uncultured Truepera sp. (assembly GCA_902806425.1). Classification (GTDB taxonomy): domain Bacteria; phylum Deinococcota; class Deinococci; order Deinococcales; family Trueperaceae; genus Truepera. The sequence continues at coordinate 23,840 of CADCWP010000205.1, read as the reverse complement.
CCGCCTTAACCGTCCGTCGTCAGCAGCGTTGGCGAGGTTTGGGGTAGCGCGGCGTACGCCCTTGCGAGCAGCCCTTCGGTCGCTTCCCAACCCACGCATGGGTCAGTTAGCGAGACGCCGTACTCGAGGTTCCCCGAGATCGCCTGCTTGCCCTCACGGATGTTGCTCTCCAACATCATCCCCACCAGGTCGTCGTTGCCCGCCGCGCGCTGAGCGAGAACGTCGTTCCAGACGGTTTCCTGACGGCGGTGGTTGTAGCCGGAGTTGTGATGGCTACAGTCGACGATCAGCGCGCCTATGAGTCCGGCGGCCCGCAGCTTCTCCCCCGCTTCGGCAGTGAACGGTGCGGCGTAATTTGGACCTGCCCGCCCACCGCGCAAGATCACGTGGCAGTCGGGGTTGCCCTTAGTGTAGACGACCGCCGCGTGTCCGGCCTCGTCGATGCCTAAAAACGTGTGCGGGCTGCTCGAGGAGGCGATGGCGTCGACCGCGAGCTGGGTGTTGCCCTCGGTGCTGTTTTTAAAGCCGACCGGTACCGACAACCCGCTCACCATCGCCCGGTGCGTCTGCGATTCGGTCGTGCGCGCGCCGATAGCGCCCCAGCTCAACAGGTCGTCCAGGTACTGCGGGATAAAGGGGTCCAAAATTTCAGTGGCGACCGGCAGGCCGAGTTCGTTAATGTCCAGGAGCAGCTTGCGCGTCTTTTTAAGACCGGCCTCGAGATTGTTCGAGCCGTTCATCTCCGGATCGTTCATGAAGCCGCGCCAACCGACCGTGGTGCGCGGTTTGTCGAAGTAGACGCGCATGGCGATAAGTAGGCGCTCCGCGTAACGCTCCCCCAAGGCGCTCAGGCGGCGCGCGTAGTCGAGCGCAGCGTCCGCGTCGTGAATCGAACACGGTCCGGCGATGACAAGCAGCCGGGGATCCTCTTTGCGGAGCACCCGGCGTATGGCTGCCCGCCCGTCCACGACGATGCGGTTTGCCCGCTCCGACTCAGGCAACTCGCGCTTTAGCACCTCGGGCGGGCTTAGCGGCTGGATTCTGAGGACGTTGATGTCTTCGACGCGCTTCATCTCTTGCTCCTTTTTGACGCAGCGTTTTTCGTACACCACAAAAAACGCGCCCGGGGGTTCCGGGCGCGGCCAATGGTGTACGTGGCGTCCTCCCGGTACTAACCGAGCCAATACTCCGCATAAAAGACGCTGGCGTTCGTGGGTTTCACAACCCTATATGTAGCATAGCGGCGGCTCCCCTGTCTACTAGCCGAATGTGGACCCGAGATGACGGGAGTATAGACGCGGTTTTCAGACGACTCGGCGCCGCCGTTCACGCGGGCCGCCGAAACGCATGTTAGACTCGCTCTTGCTGTTTTGATGGGTGGTGCGCCCGACAGGATTCGAACCTGTGACCTTTCGCTCCGGAGGCGAACGCTCTATCCGGCTGAGCTACCCG
>CADCWP010000205.1:18463-22378 GCA_902806425.1 uncultured Truepera sp. | reverse complement strand
GTCCCTAAGCTGATGATACCCCGAAAACTTGCCGAAACGCTACTACCTAGCAGGAGGACGCTAAACGGATGAACTTAAGTCAGCGCAACCGAAACATTATCTTGTGGGTCGTCGCTATCGGGCTTTTGATCAGTATGGTGATCAGCTTTACGCCGGGGACGCTTTTTGGCGGCGCGTCGCAGCGGGAGGCCGCCGAAGGCCCGGTCGCCCTCAACGTCAACGGCGAGCCGGTCCGCGAGCTTGAAATCGCCCGGCTCGAGCAGACCCCGCCCTTTAACGCCGTGCAAGAAGGCCCGGTCGCCGAAGACTTGCAAACGGTCCTTTTAGACCAGGTCGTATCGCAAGAACTTTTGCAGCGGGCCGCCGCCGACGTAGACATCTCTAGCGCCGAGGTTCGGGAGCGCGTCAACGAGTTTCGTGAACAGCAGGGCGTCGCGGGTGGTAGCAACGACCGCGCCTATCAGGATTTGATCGCCGGAGCAGGCTACACCGACGACACCTTTCGCGACCTTATCCGCACCCAGGTGCAGCAAGAAAAATATCTGGACAGCCTTACCGAAGGCGTGAGCGTAACGGGCGAAGAGGTCGAAACCTACTACGCCGCCAACCAAAACGCCTACAGAAGCGAGCCGCGCATCACCGCGCGCGAGATCGTCGTCGCCGACAGAGCGCTGGCGGATAGGCTCTACGCTCGGGCCGTGGCTGGTGAGGATTTCGCCGCTCTCGCCCGCGAAAACTCCACGGAGCGGGCCGAGCAGGGCGGCGCGCTCGGCGCGGCTGAAGGTGAGAGTACACCCCAACCCGTCACCCGCGTCGCGCTGCCGACCGCCGTCGCCGAGGCCGCCTTCGCGCTTGGAGGCCCCGGCCTGACCGCGCCTATAGAGGCGGGCGGCGCGTTTCACATCGTCAAGGTCGAGGCGTATGAGCCCGGCGCGCCGCGCCCCCTCGACGAGGTCCGGGGCGAGGTCGAGACGGACGTGCTCGAGCTTAAGGAGGCCGCCGCTCAGGAGAACGCGCTCTTAAACCTTAAAGCCGACGCCGAAGTCTCCGCGCCCGAGGGCAGCCGCTACCGCTACCAAAATCCGACCGTCGCCCGCGTCGGCGACACCGAGATCAAGGCCGCCGAGCTGGGCCGCGCCACCTACCTAAACCCGCAGATTCAGCAGCTTCTAAACCCGAACTTTGCCGATATCATTGCCTCGTCGGTCAAGCCCAACGTGTTGGATCAGCTTGTCGACGAGGAGCTGGCCTATCAGGGCGCGCAGAGGCTGGACGCGACCTTTGTCGGGCCGCGCGCGGCGGTCGCGCAGAGCGCCCTGGGTTACGTGGGCCGGGACGTAGAGGTAACCGACGCGAACATTCGCAGCTACTACCGCGACAACCAGGCGGCCTTTACCGTAGAGCCGTCGGCGCTTACGACCCGCGTGAACTTTCCGGACGCGGCGTCGGCTAGAGACTTCCGGCGCGCCCTGACGGGTGCCCAAAGCGTCGACGCCGAGGCCGTACGCCTCGTCGCGGAAGCGTCCGACGGCACCGTGCAAAACCTGGGCAACGTCACACCCGGTACGCAACCCGAGGTGATCGACACGGCGCTGTTTAACTTTGGCCGGGGTCCCGAGGCGGCCATGACCCCACTTGGAGACGGACTCGACATCTCGAGGGTTCTTACCGTCACGACCCCGGCTGCCGACACCAGCGCCTCAGGTGGGGCGGCGTCGGGTGGCGCGCCCTCAGGGGGTGCCGGGTCGGTGGGTGCAGGTGCCGCGCCGCAGCAGCAGTTCGTGGTGCTGGTCGCGGCCCGCACGCCCGAGCGTGTCCGGCCTCTGCGCGAGGTGCGGACGCAGGTCGAGCAGGGCGTGCTCGAGCAGCAGCGGACCCGGGTCCAGCAGGACTGGCTCGCAGGACTTCGCAGGGATATTCCGGTCGAAAACCTGTTGGCCGCTCAGACGGCCCCGGCTGGCGCGCAGAGCGGTGGGGCGGGGGGTGGCGGGTCGGTACCAACCCTCACCCCGACCCCGGCTCCGGAGTCCGGCAGCGCGAACTGACCGCGCACCCACCGCCAGATAGAGAGAGCCCCGCCGCACGCGGGGCTTTTTTTATAGGTCACGCCCCTATGGGGATGGGGTAGATTGGCCCCATGCCACGTGCTCTCCTAAGCGTTTCCGACAAAACGGGCCTAGAAGGGTTTGCCAAAGCCCTCACGGACCTCGGCTTCGACCTGCTATCAACCGGCGGCACCCACGCAGCGCTGTCCGAGGCAGGCCTAGACGTCCGTCAAGTCGCCGATGAGACCGGTTTTCCGGAGATTTTGGGTGGACGCGTGAAGACGCTCCACCCGAAGGTTCACGGCGGTCTCTTGGCGACCCGCTCAGCGGAGCATCAGCAGCAGCTCGGGGCCCACGGCGTCACCCCGATAGACCTCGTCGTCGTCAACCTCTACCCGTTTCGGGAGACGGTCGCTGGGGGTGCGCCGTTCTCCGCAACGGTCGAAAACATCGACATCGGCGGCCCGGCGATGCTTCGTTCGGCGGCGAAAAACCATGAGCACGTGCTGGTCGTGTGCGATCCCGGCGACTACGAACGGGTGCTGGCGGCGTTGCAAGAGGGCGACGCGGGCGCTCTCAGGTTAGGGCTCGCCCGCAAAGCCTTCGCCCATACCAGCGCCTACGACGCTGCCATCGTGACGTGGTTGGACACATTGGACAAAGAGGCGGCGCTCCCCGAGACGCTGCACCTGAGCCTCGAGCGCGCCCAGAGTCTGCGCTACGGCGAGAACCCGCATCAGACCGGCGCGCGCTACCGCGAGGTCGGCGCGACGAGCTGGTGGGACGGGGCGGTGCAGCACAGCGGCGCGGCACTTTCCTACCTGAATCTGTTCGACGCCGAGGCAGCGTGGCGGCTCGCGCATGAGTTCAGCGCGCCCGCCGCCGTCATCGTCAAACACGCCAACCCCTGCGGCGTCGCGTTGGCCGAAACCATCGAAACCGCCTACGCCCGAGCTTTTGAGGCCGACCCTAAATCAGCGTTCGGCGGCGTTGTGGCGCTTAACCGGCCCGTCAGCGAAGCCTTGGCCGCCGACCTGCTCGCCAACCCCAAGGCCGACGTGCTGATCGCCCCGGCGTTCGCACCGGGAACCGCCCAGCGGCTCGCCGCCAAACGCAAAAACATGCGGGTGCTGAGCGCCCCTCCTCCCTACCCGGCAGGGCTCGAGCTGCGCCGGGTCGACGGCGGCTTTCTGGTACAGGAACCCGATACGGTGAGCCTCGACCGGAGCCGCTGGCAGGTCGTCACCGAGCGGCAGCCCCCAGAAACCGAGTGGCGAGACCTAGAACTCGCCTGGCTGGTCTGCGCCTACACGAAATCGAACGCCATCGTCCTGGTCAAAGACGCTCAAGCTGTCGGCATCGGCGCGGGGCAGCAGAGCCGGGTTGACGCCTCGGAGATCGCCGCTCAGAAGGCGGCGGGACGCGCGGAGGGTGGTGCCTGCGCGAGCGACGCGTTCTACCCGTTTCGGGACGGGCTCGAGGTCGCAGCGCGTGCCGGGGTCGCCGCCGTCATTCAACCGGGCGGGTCGGTAAAGGACGCTGAGCTGACCGCCGCCGCCGACGAGTTAGGGCTGGCGATGGTGATGACCGGGGAGCGGCACTTCAGACACTGACCACAGCTCAGCCCAACAAAATCTTAGTGTGAGGTTTTTCACACTTCATCGGGTGTTCGCGTTTGCCTTTTAAGAGTAGGGCGTTACTCAGGTTGCACCCTGAGCGCGTTTTCAAATTGCGAACCGCGTTAAGCGGCCTCTTTAACTTATAGTTAGGCGTCACCGTCTACACCTCGTTCAAACACTTATAATGCATATATCTGGGGCGTAGCTGACCCCTGCATACAGTATGTGGTACACTTCTCGAATCCTGTATT